>JANXSE010000286.1 GCA_025356695.1 Betaproteobacteria bacterium | reverse complement strand
CCAGCTCGGCGGCAAACACGGCATCGGCCGCCTCGACCTCGTCGAGAACCGTTACGTCGGCATGAAATCGCGCGGCTGCTACGAAACGCCGGGCGGCACCATCATGATGCGCGCCCACCGCGCCATCGAGTCGATCACGCTTGATCGTGAAGTCGCGCATCTGAAAGACGACCTGATGCCGCGTTATGCCTCGCTGATCTACAACGGCTACTGGTGGAGCCCCGAGCGCAAAATGCTGCAGACCATGATCGATGCCTCGCAGGGCAGCGTCAACGGCTGGGTGCGGGTCAAACTCTACAAGGGCAACGTCATCGTCGTCGGCCGTGATTCGAACCGCGATTCATTGTTCGATTCGCGCATCGCCACGTTCGAAGACGACAAGGGCGCTTACGACCAGATGGACGCCGCCGGCTTCATCAAGCTCAACGCGCTGCGTATGCGCATCGCCGCCAATCTCAAACGCAAACGCAAGTAACGGAAATTCGCCCATGTCCCAATTCGATAATGTCAGCGTCGTCAAAAAAGCTAACGTATTTTTCGACGGCAAGTGCGTCAGTCACACGGTTTTGCTTGCCGATGGCAGCCGTAAATCGGTCGGCGTAATTTTGCCCGGCAAGCTCACGTTCAAAACCGGCGCGCCGGAAATCATGGAAATTACCGGCGGCAGCTGCCGCGTCACCGTCGGCGGCACCGAATCGCGCGTTTATCGCGCCGGCGAGAGTTTCAAGGTTGCGGCCGACAGTTCGTTCGACATCGAAGCCCTCGAAACGCTCGATTACGTCTGTCACTTCGGCTAGGCGCGGGACGCGCGCATGACAACCATCGTGGTGGTTCGCAAGAACGGCATTGCCGCCATCGCCGGCGACACGCTAACCAAATGGGGCACCGGCAAGGAGTCGGCGAAATATATCGCCAACAACGACAAGATCGTGCGCGCCGGCGACACCTGGATAGGCGCTGCAGGCGGCGCCACCTTCAAGATCATCATGCGCGATTACTTCGCGCAGCCGAAGGTCAAGCCGCGTTTTGACAGCACCATGAATATTTTCAAGACCTGGCAGACGCTGCACGCGGTGCTGAAAGACCGCTATTTTCTGGTTACCGCCAGCGACAAGGACGACACGCTCGAATCGAGCCGCTTCGACGTGCTGCTCGCCAACGCGCATGGCATTTTCGGCGTCGGCGCGCACCGCACCGTGCAGGAGTACACCAAGTTCTACGCCATCGGCAGCGGCACTGATCTGGCGCTGGGCGCGATGTACGGCATTTACGATGATCCGAAACTGTCCGCCGCGCAGATCGCCTTGCGCGCGGTTGAAGCCGCCGCCGAGTTTGACGACTCGACGGCACTGCCGGCCATAGTGCAAACAGTGAAATTGAAAAAACGGTAACCACGGGGAGTTCCATACCATGCCATCGTTCGATATCGTTTCCGAAGTAAACAAGGTTGAAATCAAGAATGCGGTTGAGCAATGCAACAAGGAAGTCACCAACCGCTTCGACTTCAAAGGCTCCGACGCGCGCGTCGAAATTCAGGAACAGGGCGACGACACCGTGCTGATGGTGTTTGCCGACGACAACTTCAAAATCGCCCAGGTCAAGGACGTGCTCACCGGAAAACTCGCCAAACGTGCGGTCGATGTGCGCTCGCTGGATCCGGGCGAGATTGAAAAAGCTGCCGGCGACACCGTCAAGCAGGCGCTCAAAGTACGCAACGGCATCGAACAGGAACTGGCGAAAAAAATCGTCCGTATGATCAAGGACAGCAAGCTGAAGGCCCAGGGCAGCATCCAGGGCAGCGAAGTGCGCATTTCCGGCGCCAAGAAGGATGTGCTGCAGGAAGTCATCACGCTGATGAAGCGTCAGGTGACGGAAGTGCCGTTGCAGTTCAAGAATTTTCGCGACTGACATCCTGACGTTTCAGTCGGCCCCTAGCCCGGAGCAGCGCATTCCGGGACGGGGTTGTGGCGCAGGCGACTCGCCTGCGTCAGAACACCTGTGCAATTGGATTGCGGCGGCGCTTCGCGCAGGCGAGTCGCCTGCGCCACAAAATCAGTCGCGCCTTCGGTTACTAGCGCCTTAGCCCTGCAGCCTGTAGCACGGAAGGGGCACAGCATATTCCGGGGCGCCGCCCCGGATTTCATTTCATTCGGGCTACGGCCTCAGCGCTTGAGCCCTTCAATCCAGCGCGTGTAAACGCCGTCGGCGACCGCGTGCAGCGCGCTAAGCCGCGCTCCCATTTCCGTTTTAATTTCCGTCACCGATTGCACACCGGCACTGGCAGCGGCGCGCTCGATTTCGCGCGCCCCGCTCTCGCACCAGCTATCAATCATCTCCGGCGTCATCTCGATATGGCACTGCATGCCGAGGCTGGGCCCGATGGCGAAAGCCTGATTGACGCAAAACGCGCTCGACAGCAGGTGCTGCGCGCCCGGCGGCACGCTGAACGTTTCGCCGTGCCAGTGAAATGACATGAAGGCTTCGCCGGCGTGGCCGAACCAGCGCCGCGCTTCTGCAGTGGCGTCGACGGTAATTCTGCCCCAGCCGATCTCCTTGACCGGATTGCGTGACACCGTACCGCCCAGCGCTTTTGCCATCAACTGCCCGCCGAGACAATGGCCGAGCACCGGTACGTTCACGGCAACCGCATCGCGTATCAAAGCCAGCACCGGCGCAATCCACGGCAGATCGTCATTGACGCTCATCGGCCCGCCCATGAAAACAAGGCCGCTGAATTCCCCCACAGTCGCCGGCACCGCATCGCCGGCGTCGATTTTTACGAGCTGCCAGGGAATGCCGTAGCGTTCGAGGAACGTGGCAAAATAACCGGGACCTTCGGTGTGGAAATGGCGGAAAATTGCGACGGGATTCATCGGGAAATTAGCGTGAACCAGAGAGCATGAACAACCACCTGCGCGGTTCAATTCATCATACTTTAGCGGCGTTATTTTTGCTAACGCTGCCGGCCATCGCGGGCGGCGCGGACATCAACATCAACGGTATCGTCGGCAACAAGGCGCTGGTGGTGATCGACGACGGCAAACCGCGCTGGATAACCAGCGGCGAAACCACGGCCGAAGGCATCAAGCTCGTCAGCATCAGCGGCCAGTCGGCGGTGGTCGAATTCGGCGGCAAGCGCCAGACGCTGACCATGGGCCAAAACGAACGCCTTAGCGGCGGCGCGTCAGCCAGCGCCGGCACGCAAAGCGTCACACTGAGTGCGGGACAGGGCGGTCATTTCGTCGCCGGCGGCTCGATC
>JANXSE010000177.1 GCA_025356695.1 Betaproteobacteria bacterium | reverse complement strand
CGTTGTTCGCGCCGCTGTTGTTCAAACTCACCGCACCGGTGAAATTGTTGCCCGCGTTGTTCAGCGTGATCGCCGCCGCACCGGCTGTGAAGCTGCTCGTACCCACGACAGTCAGCGCACCCGTCTGCGTGATCGCGCCGCTGCCAGTAAGCGAAAAATTACCGCCGGATTGGCTTACACCGGCAAGGCTGGTCGCGCCGGTGTTGCCAATCGTGATGTTGCCCGAGGTCGTATTCGCGACCGACAATGTTGGCGCTGCCGTCGTTGCCGTGATGCCGCTACCTGCCGACAGGGTCATGGTACCGGCCGCCTGCGTCAGCAAACCGGCGCCAGTAATTGCGCCGACCCCGTCTGACGCCGCTCCGCCAGTGCCCGAGAAATTGGCATCGGCAGTCAACGTCAATGTTCCCGTACCGCTGGCGGTAATCGCGGCATTGACCGCAATATCGTTACCTGCGTTCAGCGCCAGACTTACGTTGGCCTTGCCGGTTGCTGTTGCAAGGTTAAACGCACTCGCTACCGTAATGTTGTTCGTTGCCTCAAGCGTAATCGTAGTGCCCGCAGCAACCGCCGCAAAACTGCCGCCTGCGGACACGTTGAAACTGCTATTCAGGCCGGGGTCATCGTTCCACGCCTCTTTCTGGTCAGCCGGCGGGTTGAAGCCCCCGATATTTGCCGCAGCCGTCGTGAGCGTGATGTTCAATGGGTCGAGCAGAAGATTGCCGCCTGTACCATGCGCAGCGCCAAGATCTGCCGCACCGCTGAAATTCAGCAAACGCTTGCCGGAAATTTCTGCAAATCCGCCATCGCCGCCATCTTTGCCGCCCCGCGCCGAAACCAGACCGTAATAGCGCGTTATTTCATCCGACCAGACAATGACCTTGCCGCCATCGCCGCTGGTGATTGCATCCGCGCGCAGTTCGGTGTCGCGCCCGACGAATGTGCGGCGTGAGTTCGGCAACAACTCGCCATTGCTGAAGATGAAACCACCATGCGTATCGCCACCGGCAAGTATCGATCCACCGCCCGTCGCCCCCGACACATCGATGCGCGCGCCATCGAAGATGCCGGTCATATCGCCGACCATCGCGACTTGTCCGCCGACACCGCTGTCGCCTTTGGCTTCGACGGTGCCTGCAGTGCTGGCCGTGCCGCCCGCGGTGATGGCGATACTGCCGCCCCTCGAACCGTTGGCGGTGACGCGGCTGCCGGAGGCGAGCGTGGTGTCGATAAGGGCCTTGAGGCTGACGGCGCCGCCAGCACTCGCATCACCGTTGGCTTCCACAGTGCCCGCGACCGTTGCATTGGCACCGGCGTCGATTTCAATGCTGCCCGCTTTGACGCCGCTCGCGGTGACGCTGCCGCTGGCAACCACTGCAACATCGCCCGACGACTTCAATACGATGCGTCCATCCGCCGTCTGCACCACCGAGTTCGCGGTAATGACACCGCTGTTGCGCACCAGGCCCGAGTAAATGCCACGACCACCGTAGGTGACTTCACTGAGGTTGAGCTGCCGGTCTTCCGGCGCGGTAATTTCAACCTGCAGGCGCGGCGCACCCTCCTCGGCGACGCGCACCGATTTGCCTGCGGCCAGCACGATGTCGCCGCCGGGCGCGCTGATCACTCCCTGGTTATCGACGGCCGAACCGATCAGCATGACGCGGCCACCCGGGGCCGCGGTAATGTTGCCTTGATTGATGACGGGTGCGGCAAACGCGCGATCTGCAGCAAAGCGCATGCGGCCGGCGAGAAAATCTTCGTTGCTGATGTTCAGCGTCGAGGCGACGAGGCCGGCGACGTCAACTCTTGCGTTCGCGCCAAAAAACATGCCGTTCGGATTGACGAGAAAAACGCGGCCGTTCGATTGCAGCGTGCCGAGGATGATCGACGGATCGACACCGGTGACGCGATTGAGCACCGTGCTTGCCGCGGATTGCTGGATGAAACGCGTGGTTTCCGCAGCGCCGATCGAGAACTGCTGCCAGTTGATGATTGCGCCGGGCGTGTTGATGACCGACAACACGCCGCCCTGGCTTGTGATTGTCGCCTTGCCGCTGACGACCGTCGGCCCGACCGGGTTCGCGTACGCAAACCGGCCGGCGAAGCACGCCGCAACCGCCACCGAAACCAGCTTGCGCCGGTATGCGCTGTTTATGTGTTTTCTCATTTCATCCGTATCAACACGCGTTGCGGAAATACTTCCGCCTATAGCGATGTCTTCAACCATTCATTTTCAAAACGTCGAAAATGATTAGAAGACACTCGCAAACTTCGCGCCAAGTAACGGAATTTTAATGATAAGTTTTAGTTTTAAGCGAGAAATAAGTCACACTTTCCTAAAATGACATTATTTCAATGGCTTAGGAGCCAGCTTCCTAGAGAAAAATGGCCTTATTCAAGGAATGCCTTCCATGTGAGCGCACACTCTGACTGAAGTCGTTCGATTTGGCCGACGAACGAACGTCGCCGGGTGCAGCGAAAACCGTCGTCAATATTCGGCTTTGGGATCGCGCTGCAACAGTTCCTGCACGGCATCGCGCGCAGAAACATTCTCATCAAGAACCCGGCAGACTGCGCGCGTGATCGGCATTTCGATTGCCTGCGAATGGGCAATCCGGTTCACTTCGCGCGCCGTGTAAACGCCCTCGGCAACATGGCCCAGTTCGCGCAGTACAGCGTCAAGCTTGAGTCCTTCGGCCAGCCGGAGACCGACCCTGCGGTTGCGCGACAAATCGCCGGTGCAGGTCAAAATCAAGTCACCGACACCGGTAAGCCCCATGAAGGTTTCGATGCGCCCGCCGAGTTTGAGTCCCAGACGGGTGATTTCAGCCAGCCCGCGCGTAACCAGCGCGGCGCGCGCATTGGCCCCGAGGCCGAGGCCGTCGCTGATGCCCGAGGCAATCGCCATCACGTTCTTGACCGCGCCGGCAACTTCGACGCCGGGCAGATCGTCGCTCGAATAAATGCGCAGCGATTGCGCGTGCAGTTCGCGCGCCATGCGCGCGGCAAAATCGCCATCGCTGCTTGCCAGTGTGAGCGCGGTCGGCAAGCCGCGCGCGACTTCCTGCGCGAAACTCGGCCCCGACAGCGCGCCGCGCGAGGTCGAAGACGGCAATTCGGCGGCGGCGATTTCATGCGGCAAGCGCGCGGTTTCACTCTCGAACCCTTTGCACAACCAGACCACGGGGGCGCCGTTTCCCGCAGCGGCGACCTGCCGCAACGCCGGGCGCAGGCCCGCCGTCGTCGTCGCCACCAGGATCAATTCACAACCGGCTATCGTTTCGTCGAAACGTGAGGAAATTTTGACCTGCGGCGGCAGCGGTGCATCGGGCAGATAACGCGCATTGACGCGCGTTGTCTGCATCTCGCCCGCCAGCGCGGAATCGCGCGCCCACAGGGTGACAGCGTGGCGCGTCGCGAGGCTGATACTGATCGCCGTGCCCCACGCGCCGGCGCCGAGCACCGCGAGTTTCATAGGCCCCAGACCTGGTTGATTTTGATGTAACCGCCCTGCCCGTCGCGATGGGCCACACGCGCCCAACCGGTGTCGGTCAATTCAAGAAGATCGAGCAGGACATTTTGCTCGACCTGAAACGCGAGTGGAGCATTGTCGGCGGCCGTCTGCCGCACATCGGCAAGCCTGACCTTCACCATCAGGCTTCGGCGTTCACTCAGGTTTTTGGCTTCGATCCAGGCCAGTTCGCCGCCGGCATCGCGCACCTTGTACCAGCCTTCGACCGCGACCACGATCTCGACCGGATAACCGCGACTCATCACATGCGTTTTTTTCGCCTTCAGCGATGGCGCGTCAAACAACACGGCCGCATTCTCACCGACGGAACGAAATTCGACTGCCAGCGCCGGTGCCACCGCGAAAAGAGCGGCGCACCACAATATGCGCGCAGCGCGCATCAAGGCATCAGTTCGGTTTACCACCCGCCGCCTGCGCCGCCAGCATCTGCTGCTCGACCTGTTGCTGGTAAATGCCTTCGAAGCTCATCGGCGCCAGCACCACTGGCGGAAAACCGGCGCGCGAGGTCACCGTCGAAATGGTTTCGCGCGCATACGGGAACAGGGTGTTCGGGCAGGCGATGCCCAGGAGCGGCCCCATGTCCTGGGCCGGCACGTTACGGATCTGGAACAGGCCGGCCTGCGCCGCCTCGACCAGAAACATCGCCTTGTCCTTCGACTGGGCGGTGATCGTCACCTTCAGCACCACCTCGAACATGCCCGGCTCGACTTCACGCGCCTGGCTGTTGATGTCAACGTTGACCGTCGGCGCTTCGCGCTCCGTAAACACCTCGGGCGTGTTCGGCGCTTCCACCGAGAGGTCCTTCAGATAGATTTTTTCGATGGCAAATATCGGTTGCAGCGCTTCACTCATGTCTTTTCCAAACGGTATTGCGCGAGATCAGCTGCGCAGCATTTCATCCAGCTTGCCGGCCTGATCGAGGGCAGCAAGATCGTCGTAACCGCCGACGTGCGTTTCGCCAATGTAAATCTGCGGCACCGTCCGGCGCCCGGTGAGCTGCATCATTTCGCCGCGTTTTTCCGGATCGAGGTCGATGCGGATTTTTTCAATTGCAACGCCTTTGGAAACGAGCAAGCGCTCGGCCATCACGCAATAGGGGCACACCCCGGTGCTGTACATGCGGACCATCACCATTTATTTCTCCACTGGCAGGCTGGCCTCCGCCCAACCGCTCATGCCGCCGCGCAGCGCAAAAACTTCCTTGAAACCGGCTTGCTTCAGGGTCGCACAGGCCTTGCTCGCCGCAGCACCCGGCACGCAATTGATCAGCAGCGGGCGCGACTTGAATTTTTCCAGTTCACCGAGGCGGCCGGCCAGATCGGCGAGTGGCACATGGCGCGAATTGGGCACATGACCCGCATCGTAGGCGGCCTTGTCACGCACATCGATCACGAGGGCATCGCGGCGGTTGATCAGATTGACCGCTTCAAACGCGCCGACCTGCGGCGCAGCACCGCCGGCGAGACGGCCGAACAGCGGCCACACCAGCATGCCGCCGGTCACCACCGCGGTGCCGAACAACATCATGTTGAACGGGCTTTTTTGCAGAAAGATGAAAAACGATGAATCCAACTTTTTTCCTTTGGCACATGACGTGCGGAAGCGCGGATTTTAGCAATACCGCATGGCGCGGGCAAAACAAGCGGCGGCGCGGCGCTTGAACCAGGCAATTTGGCTTAAAATGAAAAATCATCTTTCCATGCAGTCCCACCTTAAAGAACGCCATTTAATCATGCCTGTAACACCCGTTCTGCTGATCATCCTCGACGGCTTCGGCTACCGTGAAGAATGCGATAACAATGCCATCTGTCAGGCGCGCAAGCCGCACTGGAATTTTTTCTGGAAGAGTTTCCCGCACACCACCATCGACGCCTCGGAAAAATGGGTCGGTCTGCCGAAAGCGCAAATGGGCAATTCCGAGGTCGGCCACCTCAACATCGGCTCCGGCCGTGTGGTTTATCAGGATTACACGCGCATCGAAGCAGCGATCGAGAGCGGCGAGTTCATGTCCAACGCGGTCTTGTCCAAAGCCGTTGCAACGGCGCGCGCCAACGACTCGACGCTGCACATCATGGGACTCGTCTCCCCCGGTGGCGTGCACAGTCACGAAGCGCAGATCGCAACGATGCTGGAAATGGCCGTCAAGGGCGGCGTCAAAGACGTCTGCGTGCATGCCTTTCTCGACGGCCGCGACACGCCGCCAAAAAGCGCCGAAGCCTCGCTCGTGCTGCTGCAGAAAAAATGCAACGCACTCAAGGGCGGGCGCATAGCCTCGGTGGTCGGCCGCTACTATGCGATGGACCGCGACCAGCGCTGGGAACGCGTGCAGACCGCGTATGAGTTGCTGACCGACGGTCGCGCGCCGTATCAGGCCGCCAGCGCGCTCGACGCGCTGCGCGATGCCTATACGCGCGGCGAAAACGACGAATTCGTCAAAGCCACCGCCATCGTGCCGGCAGGCGGCACCGCAGCGCAAATGAAGGACGGCGACGTCTGCCTGTTCATGAATTTCCGCGCCGACCGCGCGCGCCAGATGACGCGCGCGCTGACCGATCCGGCCTTCGATGGATTCAAGCGCGCACGCGTGCCGAAACCCGCCTATTACTGCACGCTGACCAGCTACGGCGAAGAATTCAACAAGCTACCCGCCGCCTTCGCGCCGCAGAGCGTGGCCAACGGCTTCGGCGAATATCTGGCCAGGCAGGGACTCAAACAGTTGCGCATCGCCGAGACCGAGAAATACGCGCACGTGACGTATTTTTTCAATGGCGGCATCGAAACGCCGAACGCAGGCGAAGACCGCATCATGGTGCCGTCGGCCAAAGTGGCGACCTACGATTTGAAACCTGAAATGAGTGCTTTTGAAGTCACCGACAAACTGGTCGCGGCAATTCAATCGCGCAAATACGACGCCATCGTCTGCAACTATGCGAATGGCGACATGGTCGGCCACACCGGCATCCTGTCGGCGGCGACACGCGCCATTGAAGTGCTCGATGAGTGTCTCGGCCGCGTGGTCAAGGCGATGCGGGATATCGGCGGCGAAGTGTTGATCACGGCCGATCACGGCAACGCCGAGACCATGCTCGACGAGATCAACCATCAGCCGCACACCGCGCATACGCTCAATCTGGTGCCGGCGCTGTATATCGGGCGCAAAGCAACCATTGCCGGCGGCGGCGCCCTGCAGGACGTGGCGCCGACACTGCTCAAAATGATGGGCCTGCCGCAACCGCCGGAAATGACCGGCAAGCCGCTGATCGAATTTGTCTAGCCGCGCACATGCACTGCTGATTGCGGCCGCCTTTTGTGCGGCCACTGCGTGCGCCGGCGTTGCCGCGGCTGCCACCGCGCCCTCCAAGGAAGAACTGGCGCAACTGCGCGGCCGCATCGAAGCGCTGCAAAAACGCATCGCCGCCGCCGAGGGCGTGCGCAACGAAGCCACCGATGCGTTGCGCGATTCGGAACACGCCATTTCCGAAGCGAACCGCTCGCTGCGCGACCTCGCCGGCAAACAACGCGAGATCCAGACCAAACTCAACGAGCTGCAGCAGCAAGGCCGGCGCGCCGGCAACGACATCCAGTCGCAGCAACGCATGCTGGCGCGGCAACTCTACCAGCAATACACCGGCAACCAGCCCGACGCCGTGAAGCTGTTGCTGAACCGCGAAGACCCCAACCAGATCGCACGTGATCTGCACTATCTGACCTATCTCGCGCGCCTGCGCGCCGATCTCATCCGCGGCCTGCGCAGCAACATCAAACAGCTCGACGGCCTGGCGCAGGAAACACGCCAGCAAAGCGACGAACTCGCCGCGGTGCAGACCGAACAGCAGGCGCAGCGCGAAAAACTCGAACGCGACAAGCTGGCGCGGCGCGATGTTTTGCACAAGGTGTCGCGCCAGATCGAAAGCCAGCGACGCGAGGTCTCGACGCTGCAACGCGACGAGCAGCGGCTGACCAGGCTGGTCGAACAAATCGGCCAGGTCATCGCGCGTTCGCGTGTCGACACCCTGCGCAACGACCGCGTGCCGGACGCCGCGACCGACGGCAGCGCCTTCGCCGATTTGAAGGGCAAACTGAGTTTGCCGGTGCGCGGGGAACTTAAAGGCCGCTTCGGCAGCCCAAGAGCCGACGGAGGCCTTTCCTGGAAAGGGGTTTTTATCGCCACGCAACCGCGGCAGGAAGTGCGCGCGGTCGCCAACGGACGGGTCGTTTTCGCCGACTGGTTAAGGGGCTTCGGCAACCTGCTGATCATCGACCACGGCGGCGGTTACATGAGCCTCTACGGTAACAACGAGTCGCTGTTCAAGCAGGTTGGGCAGCCGGCGAAGGGCGGCGAGGCGGTCGCCGCGGTCGGGAACAGCGGCGGGAATACGGATTACGGTTTATACTTTGAAATCCGGCATCAGGGAAAAGCATTTGACCCGTTGTCGTGGGTTAATTTGAAATAAGTCTGAAATAAATCTGCAACAAAATTTAGCGACTTCGGAGCCTTCGGCCATGCGTGGAAAACTGAATCAACTCGGATTAATCGCGCTGGGCGCCTGCTTGGGTGTGATGATCTCGCTGAATTTCTCCGCGGTGGCGCAACGCGAGGCGCTGAGCCCGCTGCCGATTGAGGAACTGCGCTCCTTCACCGAAGTGTTCGGCCGCATCAAAAAAGATTACGTCGAGCCGGTCGAAGACAAGAAGCTCATCACCGAAGCCATCACCGGCATGCTGGCCGGGCTTGATCCGCACTCGGCCTACCTCGACCAGGACGCCTTCAAGGAACTGCAGGTCGGCACGCAAGGCGAATTCGGCGGCCTGGGTATCGAGGTCGGCATGGAAGACGGCTTCGTCAAAGTCGTCTCGCCGATCGACGATTCGCCGGCATCGCGCGCCGGCATCAAGGCCGGCGACCTCATCGTCAAACTCGACGACACGTCGGTCAAGGGCATGACGCTCAACGATGCGGTCAAACGCATGCGCGGCCGCCCCAACACACAGATCACGCTGACGGTAGTGCGCAAAAACGAACCGAAGCCGCTGATGCTCACGCTGACGCGCGCCGTGATCAAGATCCAGAGCGTAAAGTACAAGCTGATCGAACCGGGCTACGCCTATTTCCGCGTCACGCAGTTTCAGGAACACACCGGCGAAACACTCGCCGCCGCGATCCAGACGCTCTACAAACAGAACCAGGGCCAGATGCGCGGCATCGTGCTTGATCTGCGCAACGATCCGGGCGGCCTGCTCAACGGCGCGGTCGCGGTATCGGCCGCATTCCTGCCGCAAAACGCGCTGGTGGTTTACACCGAGGGCCGTGCCGAAGACGCCAAGATGCGCCTGACAGCGAGCCCGGAGAACTACCTGCGCAGCCGCGGCGTCAAGGAGGATTACATTTCCAGATTGCCGGCCGATGTGCGCAACGTGCCGATGGTCGTGCTGGTCAACAGCGGTTCGGCCTCGGCGTCGGAAATCGTCGCCGGCGCGCTGCAGGACCACAAACGCGCGGTCATCATGGGCACGCAGACTTTCGGCAAGGGTTCGGTGCAGACCATCCTGCCGCTCGGCAACAACACGGCGATCAAGCTGACCACCGCGCGTTACTTCACGCCGAACGGCCGCTCGATCCAGGCCAAGGGCATCGTGCCGGACATCGAGCTTGACGACGGCAGCGCCGGCCGTAGCGAGCCCAGCCTGAAGCTGCGCGAAGCCGACCTGACCAAACATCTCGACGGCGACAAGGACGCGAAACCGGAAGCCAAGGCGGCGCCCTCGACAACCCCCGCCACGCCGGCGCCGAATGCCTTCAACTTCGTGCCGGTGCCGCGCCAGAAAGACGTCGCGGAAAAAGACCTCAAACCCGAACCGGGTGAAGTGGTCGCCAAATACGACTACGAACTGTCGCAGGCGATCAATTTCCTGAAGGGCCGCACGCCCGGCGCGCGCGCCAGCGCCAACTGAAATTCACGACCCGACATGACGCCCGGCCCGTGCCGGGCGTTTTTGTTTTAGCGCCGGTTTCGCGTAAGCTACGCCGCATGAACGACGAACAACTGCTGCGCTACAGTCGCCACATCCTGCTGCCGGAAATCGGCATCGAAGGCCAGGAAAAAATCCGCGCCGCGCACGCGCTCATCATTGGCGCCGGCGGCCTCGGTTCGCCGGTGGCGCTCTATCTGGCGTCTGCCGGCGTCGGCACCCTTACCATCTGCGACGGCGACAGCGTCGACCTGACCAATCTGCAACGCCAGATTGTCCACCGCAGTGATTCCATCGGCACCGCGAAAGCCGAATCGGCGCGCAACACGCTGGCGACCATCAATCCCGAAGTGCAGGTCAACGCCGTGTGCGAACGCCTTGCCGGCGCGGCACTCGATGCGCGCGTTGCGGCCGCTGACGTCGTGCTTGATTGCAGCGACAACTTCAGCACGCGTCACGCCATCAACGCCGCCTGCGTCGCGCATAAAAAACCCCTGGTCTCCGGCGCCGCTGTGCGCTTCGACGGACAACTGTCCGTGTTCGACCTGCGCGACGCGCAGTCGCCCTGTTATCAGTGCCTGTTTCCCGCGGGTGGCGACGACAGCGACATGCGCTGCGCGGTGATGGGGGTGTTCGCGCCGCTGGTCGGCATCGTCGGTTCGACACAGGCCGCCGAAGCCCTGAAGCTGCTTGCCGGCGCCGGCACCTCGCTGGCCGGGCGCCTGTTGCTGCTCGATGCGCTGACCATGGAATGGCGCAGCATGCGTCTCAAGCGCGACCCCGCCTGCGCGGTGTGCGCGTTGCACTGAGCCGTGCTGGCCGCGCCCTTTCGTGCACTGTTCCGTCGCCTCTTCGGCGCCGGCGCGCGACCCGATGCCCCGGATGCCCATGCCGCGATTGAATCCGGCAAACAATGCAGCATCGCCGGCGACCACGCGAACGCGGCGCGCGCCTTCGAGCGCGCACTGGCCATTACACCAGGCAACGCCGAGGCGTATTTCCATCTCGGCCTCGCCCTGCGCGACCAGCAGCAACTCGGGCGCGCCGCGGCCTGTTACCGGCGCGCCATTGAGCTGCGCCCCGACTACGTCGAAGCGCACAACAACCTCGGCTCGGTTTTACAGATGCAGGACGATAACGCTGCAGCGCTCGAATCCTATCGTCGCGCGGTCGCGCTGCGCCCGGACTTCGCGCAACCCTATCTCAACCTCGGCCGCCTTTATGCGGCGGCAGGCGACCGTGACCAGGCGGCAGCGACGTTTCAACAAGCCGTTGCGCGCGGTATCGACGTTAAAATTTTCCGCCATCTGTTGAGCGCGCTGCATGGCGAAACCACTGCTTACGCGCCCGACGATTACACGCGCAGCCTGTTCGATAATTTCGCCGGCGATTTCGACCGTCGGCTGGTGGAGGAACTCGGCTACCGCATACCCGAGACACTGGCGGCGCGCATCGCAGCAATCGAACCGCAGCGCAAACTTCGCGTGCTCGATCTGGGTTGTGGCACGGGATTATGCGGTGTGCAGCTGGCCGGGCACTACAGCCGTCTGACCGGCATCGACCTCTCGCCTGCAATGCTGGATAAAGCGCGCGCGCGCAATCTCTATAACGAACTCGCTGATGCCAGCATCGTGGAATGGCTGCAACAGGCGCCGGCGGCCGGCTTCGATCTGGTGCTGGCGGCCGATGTGCTGGTTTATTTCGGCGACCTTGAGCCGCTCTTCGCGCTGATTGCACGCGCACTCGACGCCGGCGGGCTCTATGCATTTTCGATCGAGCTGACCGGGCAGGGTACCTTTGTGCTGCAGCCCAGCGGCCGTTATGCCCATGCGGTGAATTACATCCGGAACCTGAGCGGACATCTCGGCCTGACCGAAGTCGAGGCCTTCGCCCATCACATCCGCGGCGACGTGAACGGATTTATCTTTATTCTTCGCAAGCCCTGAACGGAAGCGCTTGCTGCGGACGGCCGGTGATCTGCAATTTCTAGGTTTTGGTCATATCCAGATCGTCGTCGCCACCGCTGGCGGCCGGCACTGCCGGCGCAGGTGCGGCGGCGGGTGGCGCAGCAGCAGCCGCGCGCGCTTCGGCCGGTGACACCGCAGCGGGAGTGGCAACCTGTCCCGATAACAATGCCTCCAGATCCTTCACCACCTGTTCGACGTTGGGGCCGACGCGGCTCTGGCATTGCGACAGCACGCGCGCCGGGAATTCCTGCAGCGACGGCGCGCGGTTGGTCGAACGGATTTTCGCTACGCTGTCGAGTGCCGGCGAAAGATAAGTGCCCTTGAATCCCGGCTTCTGCGAATCGATGGCGTCGATGATTGCCTGCTGCGAGCGCGCGATACCGATCAACAGTTCGGCGAGTTGCTGCGTCGTGACGTTCATGTGACCTCCGGAAAATCAGTGCGAAATGAGCGTGCGCCATTGATCCGGCCAGTACTGCATCGGATCGCGCTTGAAACCGCTTTTGGCAAACTGCTGCCAGCGCCCTGACACGCAGCTCATGATCAGGTTGGCGCGCGCTGCAGCATCAATGTCGGCGGGAAACTCGTTCTGGCTTGCAGCAAAGCGGATCGCCTGCTTGAGCGTTGCCTCGACGCGGTCGTGCAGCTGGTTGATGCGCGCCTGCAGGCGCTCGTTCTCGTGCACCAGCGCATCACCGATCAGCACACGCGTCATGCCGCGGTTCTTCTGCGCGAAGCCAAGCAGCATCGTCGTCACCGCCTCGAGCTGCCTGAGGCCGCTTTTTTCCTCGGCACTGATCTTGTTGATGAGGCCGAACAGTGTCTCTTCGATGAATTCGATCAGGCCCTCGAACATCTGCGCCTTGCTGGCGAAGTGGCGGTACAGCGCGGCCTCCGACACGTCGATCTTCGCCGCCAGCGCGGCAGTGGTAATTTTTTCGGCGGCCGGTTGTTCGAGCATGCCCGCCAGGGTCTGCAAAATCTGCAACTTGCGATCGCCGCGTTTGATCATTGCGGTCTCCGTTAATTCAAGCGCCATGCCAGGCGCGGTAACTGCATCAGATTGCGAATGTTAAAGTCGACGTAGCCGGGCGCTTTTGCGCTGCGCGCGACCCATACCGTGGCCATGCCGAGCTTCTTCGCGGTTTTCAGATTCGCCAACGTATCCTCAACCATCACACAGCGATCGGCGCGCACGCGGTTGCGGCGGAACAGCCGCAAAAAGCCGAAGCTGTCGGGCTTCGGCCGGTAGCCGGTGTGCTCGATGGAAAACACATCGTCGAAAAGATCGGCGATGCCAAGGGCATTCAGTACCGCCGCCGCATAATGCGCCGGCGCGTTGGAAAACACCAGCTTGCGCCCGGGCAGCCGGCGCAGGGTGGCGCGCAGGCCGCGTTCACTAACAATCTTCGCCGGCAGATCGGCAAAGTCGTGGGTAGCGCGCAGAAAATGTTGCGGGTCGGTGGCATGGTGTCGCATCAGGCCGATCAGAGTGGCGCCGTAGCGCAGCCAGTAGCGGCGCCGCAGTTCGCCGGCGGCAACCTCGTCGAGCCCGAGATGCGTTTGCAGGTAGGCCGTCATCGCGCTGTTGATATGCGGAAAGATATGCGGACTGGCGTTATGCAGCGTGTTGTCGAGATCGAACACCCAAACACGGTTGAATTTCACAAGCCGCGGTCAGCGCCGCTTGATCAGCGTGCCGACACCCTCGCTGGTCAGCACTTCAAGCAGCAGGGCGTGTTCGACACGGCCGTCGATGATATGGCAGGAATTGACGCCGTTCTTCACCGCTTCGAGTGCCGAACCGATCTTCGGCAGCATGCCGCCGTGGATCGTGCCGTCGGCGAACAATTCGTCGATCTGGCGCGCTGTCAGGCCGGTCAGCAGCTTGCCGGCCTTGTCGAGCACACCCGGCGTATTGGTCAGCACGACCAGTTTTTCCGCCTTGAGTATCTCGGCCAGTTTGCCGGCCACCAGATCGGCGTTGATGTTGTAGGACTCGCCGTCCTTGCCCACGCCCACCGGTGCGATCACCGGGATGAAATTCTGCGCGGTCAGCAACTGCACGACTTCGGGATCGATCGACTCGACCTCGCCGACCTGGCCGATGTCGATTAGTTCCTCCGGGTTGTCCTTGCCGCGCATCATCATCTTGCGCGCGCGGATCAGCGGGCCGTCGGTGCCCGACAGACCGACCGCGCGGCCGCCGTGCTGGTTGATCAGGTTAACGATGTCGGTGTTGACCTGGCCGCCGAGCACCATTTCAACGACGTCCATGGTCTCGGCATCGGTCACGCGCATGCCCTGGATGAATTCGCCCTTCTTGCCGATTTTCGACAGCTGGTCGTCGATCTGCGGACCGCCGCCGTGCACGATCACCGTGTTGATGCCGACCAGCTTCAGCATGACGACGTCGCTCGCAAAGCTATGCTTGAGCTTCTCGTCGGTCATCGCGTTGCCGCCGTACTTGATGACGATGGTTTTGCCGTGGAAACGCTGGATGTAAGGCAGTGCTTCGTCCAGCACCTGTGCCTTGATTTCGGCAGATGTCGCGGTGAGTGCCATGGGTCGGATCCGGGCCATGTGTGTGAGGGTTCACCCATTTTACATGACTGCGCGATCCTTCAAGGGGGACAGTACAAAAAAACGGCGGGCCCAAAGAACCCGCCGCCGCTTGTTTACCCGCCGCTCCGCAGGCGGCGCAAGCCGTTACTGGATGGCGATGCGCTTGACCCTGGCCGAAGTCTTCTTCGGCAGCTTCAGCTCAAGGATACCGTCGGCGTAACGTGCTTCGGTCGCCGCCTCGTCGACATCGCTGCCCAGCGCGAAGGCCCGATAGACCTTGCCGTAATAGCGCTCGGAACGCAGCAGCTTCTCGCCTTCCTTCACTTCCTTCTCGTTCTTCACCTCGGCGCTGATTTCGACCTGGTTGCCGTCGATCGCGACATGAATGTCATCCTTTTTCACGCCCGGAATTTCGGCGCGGACGGTATAACCGCCCTCGGTTTCACTCACATCGACGCGCAACTGCACCGGCGCCGCGGTCGTTTCGAAGTTCACCGGCCGCACGAAAAAACCGCGCAGCACATCATCCAGCGTGTTGTCGAGTACGTTAAAGCGTGCAAGATTTGCCATGTTAATCTCCTGTTCATTCGGGCGCGTATGTCGCGGCCCCGTGCAAGCTATATCGGTGCCGGCCGGGAAATTTCAAGACCCGGCTGCAACCGGATTGCCTGCTTGAATGCGGGCACGAAAGGCCGTAAATTGCGCCATTCCGCGCCTTTTCAAGCCCCCGCATGAGCCAGCCCGGCACCGAAGAACTCGAGCAATTGCGGCCCTACCTGCTGCGCTACGCGCTGCTGCAATTGCGCGACCGCGACGCCGCCGAGGACGTGGTGCAGGAAACCATGTTGGCGGCGCTCGAGGGACGCGCGCGCTTCGAGGGCAAGTCGACCGCCAAGACCTGGCTGACCGGCATCCTCAAGCACAAGATCATCGATTTGATCCGGCGCAAATCCCGCGAACAACCGCTGACCAGCAATGACGACGCGTCCGAAGCCGATGCGGTCGATGCGATCTTCCAGCGCGACGGCCACTGGCAGCAGGCGCCATCAGACTGGGGCAGCCCCTCGCGCGCGCTGGAAGACAAACGCTTTCGCGAGGCCTTCGAGCTGTGCGCCAGGGCGATGCCGCAACGCAATGCGCGCGTCTTCATGATGCGCGAGGTGCTCGAAATGTCGACCGAGGAAATTTGTAAGGAACTCGACATCACGCCGACCAATCTTTGGGTGATCCTGCACCGCGCGCGCCTCGCCCTGCGCGAATGCATCGAAATCAAATGGGGCGCC
Organism: Betaproteobacteria bacterium; assembly: GCA_025356695.1. The sequence continues at coordinate 56,567 of JANXSE010000177.1, read as the reverse complement.
GCCACGGCCTGATGCCATGCTGACCTGCAAAGATGCAAGCGAGTTGTTGTCGCAGGCGCAGGACCGCCCGCTCGGTCTGCGCGAGCGCCTCGTTCTCCAATTGCATCTGCTGATCTGCCGCGGCTGTTCGAATTTCAACCACCAACTGGCATTGATACGCGCTGCGGTGCGTCGCATGCGCGACGACGTCTAGTGCGCCGGCGCACCGGATAACCGGGTGCGCTTTGTTATAATGCGTGCTTTTCGAAACCCATGCGCGCCCTCCTTTCCTTCGCCCTGTTTTTCGCCGCGGCCTGCTGCTCGGCGCAATCCGCCGTCACGCCGCCACCGACGATCGCCGCCAAGTCGTACCTGCTGCTCGATTATCACAGCCAGCAGACCCTGGCGAGCGTGAAAGCCGACGAGCGCTTTGAGCCCGCCTCGCTGACCAAGCTGATGACGGCGTACCTGACCTTCAGCGCGCTGAAACAGAAAAAAATCGAATTGACGCAAACGGTACCGGTCTCGGACCGGGCGTGGCGGGCCGAGGGTTCGCGCATGTTCATCGAACCGCGCAAACCAGTCACCGTTGACGAACTCATCCACGGCATGATCATCCAGTCGGGCAACGACGCCTGCGTGGCGCTCGCTGAACTGATCGCCGGCAGCGAGGAAGTCTTCGCACAGATGATGACGAAAGAAGCGCAGCGCCTCGGTATGAAAAACACCGGCTTCATGAATGCGACGGGACTGCCCAGCCCACAGCATTTTTCGACCGCCTACGATCTGGCGCTGCTGGCCTCGGCGATCATCCGCGATTTCCCCGAATACCATCCGCTGTATTCGATGAAGGAATACCGCTACAACAACATCACACAGGCCAACCGCAACCGTCTGCTGTGGTCGGACCCGACGGTCGATGGCATGAAAACCGGTTACACCGAAAACGCCGGCTACTGTCTGATCACCTCGGCCAAACGCGGCGAGCGCCGCCTGTTGTCGGTGGTGCTCGGCACCGCTTCGGAAAGCGCGCGCGCGACGGAAAGCCAGAAGCTGCTCAACTACGGTTTTCAGAATTATGATAGCGTGAAACTCTACGAGGCCGGCCAGGCGGTGGCAAGCGTGCCGGTGTGGAAAGGCACGCTCAACAGCGTCAAGGCGGGCTTCATCAACGAGATGTACGTCAGCATCCCCAAGGGCCAGGTCGACAAATTGAAAGCGCAGCTTGAAAGCCAGCAACCGCTGATGGCGCCGCTCGCGGCCGGCCAGAGGCTCGGCGCGATGAAACTGACGCTGGACGGAAAATCATACGCGGAGATTCCGGTGCTCGCGCTCGAAGCCGTGCCGCTGGCGGGCGTGTTCGGCCGCGGCTGGGATTCGCTCCGGCTGCTCTTCAAATAACGCAGTTCCCTACGAAGCGGAGAACCCGATGGCTACCGATATCGTCTATCTCAACGGCGAATTCATGCCGCTCAACGAAGCACGCGTGCCGGTGCTCGACCGCGGCTTTATCTTCGGCGACGGCGTCTACGAAGTGATCCCGGTGTATTCGCGCCATCCGTTCCGCCTCGCCGAACATCTGCGCCGTCTGCAGAACAGCCTTGACAGCGTGCGGCTGGCAAATCCGTACTCCGATGCCGAGTGGTCGAAACTGTTACTCGAAATGATTACGCGCAACGACGGCGACGACCAGTCGATCTATTTCCAGATCACGCGCGGCGTTTCCAAACGCGCCCATGAATTCCCCGCGGTGGTGAAACCGACGGTGTTCATGATGAGCACGCCGCTGGTGACGCCGCCGCGCGAACAAATCGACAACGGTGTCGCCTGCATCACCGGCACCGATTTCCGCTGGCTCAAATGCGACGTCAAATCGGTGGCACTGCTCGGCAACTGCCTGCTCAAACAATCGGCGGTCGACGCCGGTGCGGCTGAAATCATTTTGTTCCGCGACGGTTATCTGACCGAGGCTGCGGCCTGCAACGTGCTGGCAGTGAAAGACGGTGTGCTGCTGGCACCGCCGAAAAACAACCTGATCCTGCCCGGCATCACCTACGACGTGGTGCTCGAACTCGCGCAGGCCAACAAGATCCCGCTCGAAATGCGCGCAGTGTCGGAACAGGAAGTGCGCAGCGCGCAGGAGATCTGGCTCACCTCGTCGACCAAGGAGGTGCTCGCTGTTACCCGCCTCGACGGCCGTGCCGTCGGCAGCGGCAAGCCGGGCCCGCTGTTCCAGCGCATGCACGCGCTCTACCAGGATTTCAAGCAGGCCGTCATGCGGCGCGCAGCGTGAGCGCCACCGGCAGTCGCAGATGACTGACACACCTTCCCTGATCGAATACCCCTGCGAATTCCCGATCAAGGTCATGGGGCTCACGCAGGCGGGTTTCGCGCAAAACGTCCTCGCGATCGTCAAACGCCACGCACCCGACTTCGACGGCGCGACAATGGAAATGAAATCGAGCAAGCAGGGCAAGTACCTCAGCATCACCTGCACCATCAATGCGACTTCGCGCGAGCAGCTCGACACACTCTACCGCGAGTTGTGCGATCACCCGATGGTGGTGATGGCACTTTAAGCAGGATCGAGGATTGAGCAATCAGGATTGAGTAAAAGCTCAACCGGATGTGACCAGCCACTATTCCAAATGCCCCCCTCAATCCTCAATCCTCAATCCTCGATCCTGGTGAAGCGTCTGGGGCGCATCGACTACGCGCCGACGCTGCAAGCGATGCAACAATTTACGACCGGCCGCAACGACGACACCGCGGACGAATTGTGGCTGCTCGAACATCCGCCGGTGTACACCCTCGGGCTGGCGGGCAAGGACGAGCATCTGCCGCGCGTCGACAACGGCATTCCCGTGGTGCGTATCGACCGCGGCGGACAGATCACCTATCACGGCCCCGGCCAGGTCGTAGTCTACCTGCTGCTCGACATGAAACGACGCGGACTCAGCGTGCGGCCGCTGGTGCGTTTGATGGAGCAGGCGGTGATCAACCTGCTCGCCGACCATGGCGTCAATGCGGTTTATCGTGCCGACGCGCCCGGCGTGTATGTCGATAACGCGAAAATCGCCGCGCTCGGCCTGCGCATCCGCCGCGGCTGCTGCTATCATGGGCTGGCATTGAACGTGGCCATGGACCTCGGTCCGTTTCGCGACATCAACCCCTGTGGTTATCCCGGCCTTGATGTCACACAGACGCGCGACCTCGGCATTGCCGGCACAGCCGATGCCATGGGCGAACAATTGATTCAACATCTGAACCGACTGCTGACGGCGCGATCGACATGAACGACCTGACGACCAAACAAAAAGGCGCAGCGAAAACTTCGCGTGCGCACGGCAAGGGCGCGATTGCTATCGTGCCGGTCGAAAGGCTGAAGAAGCCCGACTGGATCCGCGTCAAGGCGGGCAACTCGCAGCGTTTCGCCGACATCAAGCAGATCCTGCGCGACCATTCGCTGCACACCGTCTGCGAAGAAGCCTCCTGCCCGAATATCGGCGAGTGTTTCGGCAAGGGCACGGCGACCTTCATGATCCTCGGCGATCTGTGCACACGGCGCTGCCCGTTCTGCGATGTCGGCCACGGCCGGCCGAAACCGCCGGATGCCGGCGAACCGTTGAACCTCGCACGCACCATCGCCGCGCTGAAACTGCGCTACGTCGTCATCACCAGCGTTGATCGCGATGATCTGCGCGACGGCGGCGCCAAACATTTTGCGGATTGCATCACCGCGGTGCGCGAGTTATCGCCCGACACCCGCATTGAAATCCTCGTGCCGGATTTCCGCGGGCGGCTGGCCGCGGCACTCGACATCCTCGCCGCCACACCACCCGACGTCATGAACCACAATCTCGAAACCGTGCCGCGGCTCTACAAACACGCGCGGCCGGGCGCCGATTACACGAATTCACTGCAATTGCTCAAAGAATTCAAGGCGCGCGTGCCTAACGTGCCGACCAAGTCCGGGCTGATGCTGGGGCTCGGCGAAACCAATGAAGAAATTCTCGACGTCATGCGCGACCTGCGCGCGCACAATGTCGAAATGCTTACCCTTGGCCAGTACCTGCAGCCGAGCGCCCATCATCTGCCGGTCGAGCGTTATGTCGAGCCGGCGGTTTTCGAAATGTTCGCCAACGCAGCGACCGCCATGGGCTTCTCGCACGCCGCCAGCGCGCCGATGGTGCGCTCCAGCTATCATGCCGATCAACAGGCCCACCTCGCCGGTGCGGTTTGAAACTTAAAACAACGGGATCATTCATGCGTCTTCGCCTGCTTGCACTGCTCACCATGCTCTTTACAACACCCGCGTTCGCATTGGGCATCGCCGACATCACCAACAAGGACGCCGTCGCCGGCCTGAAACAGGCGCTGACCGAAGGTTCCGCCGCGGCGATCGGCAAACTCGGCGTCGAAAACGGTTTCTTCTCGAATGCCAAAGTCAAAATCCCGCTGCCCGAATCGCTGCAGAAAGTCGAAGGGCTGATGCGCGCGATGGGCATGAAGCGCCAGGCCGATGAACTCGAACTGGCGATGAACCGTGCGGCCGAAAGCGCGGTGAATGAAGCGAAGCCTCTGCTCGTTGATGCCGTCAAAACCATGACGGTACAGGACGCAAAAAAAATTCTCACTGGCGGCGACACCGCGGCGACCGATTATTTCCGCGGCAAAACGGCCGATCCGCTGGCGAAGAAATTCCTGCCGATCGTGAAGAAGACCACCGCACAGGTGGGGCTGGCGGAAAAATACAACGCGATCGCCGGCAAGGGCTCGCAGCTCGGGCTTATCGATGCCAGCCAGGCGACGATCGAACAGTACGTTACGAAAAAAGCGCTCGACGGCCTCTACCTGATGATCGCCGACGAGGAAAAAGCGCTGCGCCAGGACCCGGTCGGTGCGACCAGCAGCCTCGTGCAAAAAGTTTTCGGCGCATTAAAATAGCGCTTACGCAAACCAACAACGACCACCATGCCACGCTTCTACATCGGCCTTGAAGACGGCGAAAAAGAACTCTGGAAGGCGTCCAACGTCACCAGCCAGGGCAACTTCGTCGTCACCGTCGAGTTGTCGTTTTCCGGACAGGATGCCAAGCCGGTCGACCGCTACAAGGCGGCGCTGCTGGCGCTCAACCGCGACGCCACCAAGCGCCGGCAGTTGTCGAAATACTCATGGCTGTTCGCGCTCGACGCGCGCCTGAACGACGTCATGCAGACACTGGTCAACCACCTCGGCGTCGAACATCACTCGTTTACGGTCACCGAGATCAAGTCCGGCGAAGGTCTCGCCTATGATGCGGACAAGCGCGTGGTATGCGAGTTTTACGCCAAGGCCTGGATGGAATAGCGTTGCCGTTTCGTCGCCAAAACGAAACGCCGGTTGGTGTGCTGCCGGTTGGTGTGCTGCCGGTTAGTGCGCTTTATCCCAGTTCGGCCCCACACCCACTTCCACGACCAGCGGCACCGCCAGTTCGGCAACATTGCACATCAGGCCCGGCAGTTCGCGCTTGATCGCATCGAGTTCTTCGTCGGGCACTTCAAGCACCAGTTCGTCGTGCACCTGCATGATGAGTTTGCTTTTACAGGCGCCCTTTTCGAGCCAGCCCTGCACGGCGATCATCGCCATCTTGATGAGATCGGCGGCGGTGCCCTGCATCGGCGCGTTGATTGCCGCGCGCTCCGCGCCCTGACGCCGCGCGCCGTTGCTGCTTTTGATCTCCGGCAGCCACAGCCGGCGACCGAACACGGTTTCGACGTAACCGTTGTTGCGCGCCTGCTCCCGCGTCGTGCGCATGTATTCGGCGACCCCGGGATAACGCGCGAAATAGCGGTCCATATACTGCTGTGCCGCCGCACGCTCGATGCCAAGTTGTCCGGCGAGCCCGAAAGCCGACATACCGTAAATCAAACCGAAGTTGATGACCTTGGCGTAGCGGCGCTGCTCTGAATCAACCGCCGCCGGTTCGGCACCGAAGATTTCCGCTGCGGTCGCGCGATGAATGTCCTCGCCGGCCTCGAAGGCCTTCAACAAACTCGCGTCGCGCGAGATGTGCGCCATGATTCTGAGTTCAATCTGCGAATAGTCGGCCGAGACAATGTGGCTGCCGGGCGGCGCGATGAAGGCCTCGCGGATGCGCCGGCCCTCGGCATTGCGCACCGGGATGTTCTGCAGGTTCGGGTCGTTGCTGGCAAGCCGCCCGGTGATTGCCACCGCCTGCGCGTAATTGGTATGCACACGCCCGGTGTCCGGATTGACCATGCGCGGCAGCTTGTCGGTGTAAGTCGATTTCAGTTTCGCAATGCCGCGGTATTCGAGCAGGAGTTTCGGCAGCGGGTAGTCCTGCGCCAGTTGTTCCAGTGCATCTTCATCGGTGGAGGGCGCGCCGGTCGGCGTTTTCTTCACCGGCTTGATGCCCTGTTTAACGAAAAGGATTTCCTGGATCTGTTTCGGCGAATTGAGATTGAAGGGCTGGCCGGCCAGCGCGTGCGCCGAAGCCTCGAGCTCCTGCATCTTGATGCCAAGTTCGCGGCTTTGAATTTCCAGCAGCCGCGCATCGAGCAGCACGCCGTGACGCTCCATCTTCTGCAGCACCACCATCGCCGGCACTTCGAGTTCGCCGTAGATTTTTGCCAGCTTCGTGTCGGCGGCGATCTGCGGGTACAAGGCGTGATGCAGTTGCAGCGTGATGTCCGCATCCTCGGCGGAATATTCGGCGGCGGTCTCGATCGACACCTGATCGAAACAAATCTGTTTGGCGCCCTTGCCGGCAACTTCTTCGAAGGAGATCGTCTTCACGCCTAGATGCCGTTCGGCGAGGCTGTCCATGTCGTGCGAACGGTGGCTTTCGAGCACATACGACTGCAGCAGCGTGTCGTGTTGAATGCCGACCAGATGCACACCGTGGTTGGCGAAGATATGCGTGTCGTATTTCAGGTTCTGCCCCAGCTTGGGCGCGTCGGCATCTTCCAGCCAGGGCTTCATTTTCGCCAGCACCGCGTCGAGCCCCAACTGTTGCGGCGCGCCGGCGTAACGGTGATCAAGCGGTATATACGCGGCGTGTCCCGGCTCGACTGCCAGCGAAATGCCGACGATGCGCGCGCGCAGAGGTTCAAGACTGGTCGTTTCGGTATCGACCGCCGTCAACGATGCTGCGGAAATTTTCTGCAGCCAGTGATCCAGCTGCGCTTCGGTCAATACGGTTTCGTAATCGCGCGTATTGTTGGCAACCGCCGGTGCCGCTGTCGCGTTCGCCATCGGCGCGGTAACCTCTTTTGCAGGCGCTTCCGGCGCCGCGCTGCCGCCCTGCAATTCGCGCAGCCAGGTCTTGAATTCAAACCGCGCGTAGAGTTCCGCGAGTTTTGCCTCGTCGTGCTTGTCGTGCGACAGGCCATCGACCGCCACCGGCAACGCAACGTCACATTTGATCGTCAGCAGTTCACGCGCCTTCGGCAGCCATTGCAGCGTATTGCGCAGGTTTTCGCCGACCACGCCGCTGATTTCACCGGCATGCGCCATCACGTTGTCGAGCGTTTGATACTGCGCCAGCCACTTCACCGCCGTCTTCGGCCCGCACTTCGGCACGCCCGGCACGTTGTCGACCGTGTCGCCGATCAACGCCAGATAATCGACGATGCGTTCGGGCGGCACGCCGAATTTTTTCTCCACGCCGGCGACATCGAGCGTTTCATTGCTCATGGTGTTGACCAGCGTGACGTCCGTATTGACCAGCTGCGCGATGTCCTTGTCGCCGGTGGATATGATGGTGCGCATGCCGTGTTTGCTCGCCTCGACCGCCAGCGTGCCGATCACGTCGTCGGCCTCGACCCCCTCGATCATCAAGAGCGGCCAGCCCATCGCGCGGATCGCCTCGAGCAGCGGCGCAATCTGGCAGACCAGATCATCCGGCATCGGCGGCCGGTTGGCCTTGTACTCGGGATAAGCATCATCACGAAAGGTCTTTCCCTTCGCGTCGAAAACGCAGGCGCTATAATCAGCCGCGTAATCTTTGTGCAGGCGCCGCAGCATGTTGAGCACACCGTAGATTGCACCGGTCGGCTCGCCGCGGCCGTTGCGCAGATCGGACTGCGACATGGCGTGAAATGCCCTGTAGAGGTACGACGAGCCGTCGACCAGCAGCAGCGTCTTGCCATTCGGGATAGCGGGATTATTCAAGGGAATCCAGATGAGCCAATCAGATAAATTGCCGGGCTGCGTCGCACCCGACCGCCAGATATCGGCGCGCGAGTCGTGGCGGACCTTCGGCATTATGTCAGAATTTGTCGAGGCCACCGACCGCCTCAGCCAGATCCGTCCGGCGGTCAGCGTCTTCGGCAGCGCGCGCATTCCGCCCGAGCACGCGTTTTACACGCTCACCGAGCAGATCACGCGCCGTTTGTCGGACGCCGGCTTCAGCGTCATCTCCGGCGGCGGCCCCGGCATCATGGAAGCGGCCAACAAAGGCGCCTATTTCGGCAAGTCGCCAAGTGTCGGCCTCAACATCGTGCTGCCGCACGAGCAAAAGCCCAACCCCTATCAGGACATCAGCCACACCTTTCACCACTTCTTCGCGCGCAAAGTCATGTTCGTCAAATTCGCCATGGCTTACGTGGTGCTGCCCGGCGGCTTCGGCACGCTCGACGAACTGTTCGAGGCGCTGACGCTGGTGCAGACCGGCAAGACGCGCAACATGCCCATCATCCTCGTGCACTCGCCGTTCTGGAACGGCCTGCTCGACTGGCTGCGCAACGCGCTGGTCACTAACGGCACCATCCATGCGCAGGACATCGACCTGCTGCGCGTCATCGATGACCCGCAGGAAGTCGTCGATGCGATATTCGAGCACTACGAAAAACGCGGTTTCGAGCCCTCGGCGGCGGAACGCGAGCTCCTGCTCAATCTCTAGCAAGACCGCCGGGCGCCGCCCGCAAGCGGCCGGCTTTATATTTTTGGCCGGAAAGCCGATAATAGCCGTCCGCGAACCGAGGAAACGACATGCGCAATCTGCTCGCCATACTGCTGATCACCATCGCCCTGCCGGCCGCCGCCGCGGAGCGCCCGGCCAACCTGCAACCGGTGCCCGATTTGCCGCCGCCGCCGGATTTCAGCCTCGACCCGGCGCTGGAGCCGCAGATCACGATCATCAAGCGCGGCACCGACACCATCGAAGAACACCGTGTCGGCGGCAAGCTCTACATGCTGAAGGTGACACCGGCGACCGGTGCGCCCTATTACCTCATCGATGAAAAGGGCGACGGCAGAATGACGCGCCAGGACAGCTTCGACACCGGCCTGCGTCCGCCGATGTGGGTCATTCATTCCTGGTAGCAGCACCGCAGTCCTGCAACACCGTTGACCTTCGGCCGCGCAAGACCGGCCGGCGATAGTAGTAACCCTGATGCTGTAAAACCAATGCCGCGCCGATCGTCGCGTTGAACCCATGTCCGTATTCACCACCGTCACGATCGAACAACTGCAGTCGTGGCTCGCGCAATACGACCTCGGCACGCTGGGCGGCCTGGAAGGCATCGCTTCAGGCATTGAAAACACCAACTATTTCGTCACCACGTCGCGCGGCCGCTATGTGCTGACGCTGTTCGAAAAACTCACGCCGGCGGAACTGCCTTTTTATCTCGGCCTGATGGCGCACCTCGCCGCGCGGGGCATCCCCTGTCCGCAGCCGGTGGCCAGCAACGACAACGCCTACCTCGGCAGACTGAACGGCAAACCGGCGGCCATCGTCAGCTGCGTGCCGGGCCGCGATCTCACCGACGTCGGCGTCGAACACTGCGCCGCGGTCGGCGCACTGCTGGCGAAAATGCACCTCGCCGGCCAAGACTACGGTGTCGCCATGCCGAACCCGCGCGGCGCGGCGTGGTGGAGTGCGGCAATGCCGCAGGTGCTGCCCTTTCTTGATGCTCCGGGCGCCGCTCTGCTCAAAACAGAAGTGGAATTCCAGGCGGCATGCCGTTTCTCCGGTCTGCCGCAGGGCGTGATCCACGCCGATCTGTTTCGCGACAACGTGTTGTGGGACGGCGCGCGCGTCGGCGGCATCATCGATTTTTATTTTGCCTGCCACGACTGTCTGCTCTACGACGTCGCGATCACCGTCAACGACTGGTGCGACGGTGCCGACCATGCGCTCGACGGCGCCCGCGCGCGCGCGCTGCTCGACGCTTATCAAAAGGTGCGCCCGCTGACTGCGGCCGAACGCGCCGCCTGGCCGACCCTGCTGCGCGCCGGCGCACTGCGCTTCTGGGTGTCGCGCCTCTACGACAAGCATCTGCCGCGGGCCGGCGAACTGACGCACGCCAAAGACCCGCGCCATTTCCAGCGCGTGCTCGAACAACGCATCGCGCGCGCCGGCGAACTCAACGCCCTGCTGGCACCGTGAACATCCGCATTGTTGACTCGCGCTACGGCTGGCGCTGGATCGTCGCCGGCATGCAGATGTTCCGCCGCGACCCGGCGCAATGGCTGCTGCTGATCGGCACGCTGTTCGTCGCCAGCCGCCTGTTGTTTCTGCTGCCGCTGGCGCCGTTGCTGGCGGTACTGGTGGCGCCGCATTTCCTCGCCGGCCTCGCGCACGGCGCGCAGGCGCTTGAACAAAACAAACCCCTGCGCAACGGTTATCTGGTGAGCGGATTTCTGCGCAATGCGGCGCCGCTGCTGACCATCGGCGGCATCTCGCTGATCGGGCAGGTGCTGACGCTGATGGTCATCCTCTCGGTCGGCGGCGACGCCTTCAACGAGGTCGCCAAAGGCATCGCCGACGGCGCCGGCAAGCCGGAAACCATCCGTGCCTTGCAAAACGCCGCGCCGCGCATGACGCTGGCCGTGCTGGCCGGTTTCGCCGTTTCGCTGCCGCTGATGATGGCGACCTGGTACGCGCCGCTACTGGTGTTTTTCGACGGCATCAAGCCGGCCGCTGCGCTGTATCTGAGCCTGCTGGCCTGCATCAGAAACATGCGCGCACTGCTGATCTACGGCGTCGTGCTGATGATTCCGCTGTTTGTTTTCACGCGTATCGGCCTCGTGCTGGGCCAGGTCGATCTCGGCCTGTGGCTGCTCGCACCGTTGATCGTACCGTCGATCTACGCCAGCTATCGCGACTTGTTCGTGCCCGTACCGCCGGTCGAGGAACCGCCCGCCAATCCCTGACGCTGACCTAGGCGGGTTCCAGCTTCGCGAATTCCAGTGCCAGCCACTTGCTGCCGTCACGGTGAAAATTCACCTGCACGCGCGCATCGGCGCCACGCCCCTCGGCATTGATGATCACACCGGCACCGAATTTCGGATGCGTGACGTTCTGACCGACGCGCCACGGTGATGACGTGTCGGCAATGCCGGCTTCGCGCACCACTTGCGGTTTGGCACCGCGCCCCGCCTGCGCATACGAGCCCGCCGCCGAATAGGCGGCGCGCGGCGATGACGCGCCGAACAGGCGCGCGCGGTTCACCGGTTTGAGCAGCTTCTCCGGCAGCTCGCGCAGAAAACTCGACGCGATGTTGTAGCGCGTCTGCCCGTGCAGCATGCGGCTTTGCGCAAACGACAGGTAGAGCCGCCGCCGCGCACGCGTCAGCGCCACGTACATGAGACGCCGTTCCTCTTCCTTGCCGTCGGCTTCCGACAGACTGTTTTCATGCGGAAACAGGCCCTCTTCGAGTCCGCTGATGAAGACGCTGTGAAACTCAAGGCCCTTGGCCGAATGCACAGTCATCAACTGCAGCGCATCAGCCCCCGCCTGCGCCTGGTTGTCGCCGGCCTCGAGTGACGCGTGCGCAAGAAATGACGCCAGACCCGTGTCCTCGAGCGCGTCGTCGGCAATAAAACCGGCGGCGGCATTGATCAGTTCATCGAGGTTCGACAGGCGGTCGGCGCCTTCGCGCTCGCCCTGGTAATGCTGTTTGAGCCCGCTGTGCTCGATCACATGCTCCATGATCTCGGGCAGTGGCAGTGTCGCCGTCGCGTTGCGCATCTGCGTAATTAACGCGACAAACGCGGGTATGCCTTTGATCGAGGCCGGATGCGGAATGATGTCGGCCGAGCCTGCCGTCTTCGGCGCACGCGCCTCGGCCATCGCTTTGGCCGCCGCCCACAGGCTCACGCCGGCGGCGCGCGCCGACTCCTGCAACTGTTCGAGCGAGCGATTGCCGATGCCGCGCGCCGGAAAATTGATCACGCGCAGCATTGCGCCGTCGTCTTCATCGCTCGCCAGCAAACGCAGATAGGCCAGCGCGTGCTTGATTTCCTGGCGCTCAAAAAAACGCAGCCCGCCGTAGACGCGGTACGACATCGCCGCATTGAAGAGCGCGTGTTCGAGCACGCGCGACTGCGCGTTCGAACGGTAGAGCAGCGCGATCTGCGACAGGCTGACACCGTCGTTAACCAGCGACTTGACTTCGTCGACGATGAAACCCGCCTCGTCGATATCGCTGTCGGCCTCATAAACGCGCAGCGGCTCACCCTTGGCCTCGTCGGTCCACAGTTCCTTGCCGAGGCGCCGCTCGTTGTGTTTGATCAGCGCATTGGCGGCGTCAAGAATGTGGCCGTGTGAGCGGTAGTTCTGCTCGAGCTTGATCACCGTCTCGATGCCGAAATCCTTCTGCAGTTCCTGCATGTTCGCCGCCGACGCACCGCGAAACGCGTAGATCGACTGGTCGTCGTCGCCGACGGCAAAAATGGCATTGTCACCACCGGCGAGCAGGCGCAGCCACTGATACTGCAGACGGTTGGTGTCCTGGAATTCATCGACGAGGATGTGGCGGAAACGCTCGCGGTAATGCTGGCGCAGAATTTCATTGCGTGACAGCAGCTCGAAACAACGCAGCAGCAGTTCGGCGAAATCAACCACGCCTTCGCGCTGACATTGCTCGTCGTAGATCGCGTAGAGCTCCTGCTTGCGCCGCGTGTCGCCGTCGTAGGCGTCGGCATCGGCGGCGCGCCTGCCCTGGTCCTTGTGATTGTTGATGTACCAGGCGACCTGCCGCGGCGGAAAACGCTCCTCGTCGACGTTGGCCGCCTTCAACAGGCGCTTGACCAATCCCAGCTGGTCCTGGCTGTCGAGAATCTGGAAGGTCTGCGGCAGACCGGCGTCGCGGTGGTGCGCGCGCAACAGGCGGTTGCACAGGCCGTGGAAGGTGCCGACCCACATGCCGCGTGTATTGATCGGCAGCATCGAACTGATGCGCGCGAGCATTTCCTTCGCCGCCTTGTTGGTGAAGGTCACCGCGAGCAGACCGGCCGGACTCACCTGCCCGGTCTGGATCAGCCAGGCAATGCGCGTGGTCAGCACGCGCGTCTTGCCGCTGCCGGCGCCGGCGAGGATCAGTGCCGACTGGTGCGGCAGCGTCACCGCCTCGTGCTGGCGTTCGTTCAGGCCGGTGAGAAATTCCGGATTCATTGCATGCGTTTCGTTGTACGTTTTCGCCGGCGGTTGCCGGCAACGCCTGCCTAAAAAACAACGGCCGGCTGCTCGCCGGCCGTCGCTGCGGATTGCATCGCGATGTTACTGCCTATTTACTGGGACACGCGCGTTTCGGTAATGCCGAACCTGCCCTTGAGCGAGGCACCGAGCAACTCGGCCTCTTTCTTGCTCATCAGATTTGAAATGCGCACGCGGTAGGTGGTCCCTGTCTCTTCCTGCTTCAACGGCCGGATCTCCGCGGCGTAGCCGGCGCTGCGCAGATCGTCGTAGACCTTGAGCGCATCGTCCTGTGTCGGCAACTCGGCCAGATATACGCGCCACTTGCCGCCCTTGCGGATGGCGCCCTTGCCGGCGGCGATTTCGGTTTCCGCCGACCAGAGGTTGAGCTGCTCCTGCGACACCTTCGCAACCGGCTCGGCCGGTTTGTTTTTCGGCGCGATGTAAAACGACATCGGCTGGTCCATGGTAAACGCCTCTTCGGCGCGCACCACGGTGACCTTGCCCTCGATCAGGCAGACCACATCGCGCGTGTCGTCGGCCTTGCCCCACAGGTCGGTGCCGCGGATGCCGGCGGTGATAGTGACGAGGCGCACCTTGACGTCGCGTTCGCCACGGAATTTGGTCAGCGCCTGCGTGGTAAAGCGGAACGCGCCCTTGACGACGTCGAGCGAAGCCGTGACCACATCCTTCATTTTGACTTTTTTGTTGCCGAGGTCATCGAGCGCGAGAATGCCGTTTTCGCCGAGTTTGACCTGACTGCCGTCAACCAGCCGCAACAGGGCACGCGAGCCGGGACCGGTGTAGATGCGGTCACTGTTGACCAGCCGCGATCCAATCACCAGCGGATCGCGCGCGCCGCTGGCGTGTTCGACCCAGGCCGGCATCTGCACGCCCTCGACGATGATGACCGGCGGCGTTGCGGGCGCCGGCCTGGCGCGTTCGGCAGCGCCGGCAACCCCCGCCAGCAGCATGCAGAACGCCAACAACAATGCTTTTATCTTCATGGGGACACTCCCGATCTTGACCAAACCGGCCCTGCGCAGAGAGCAAGAATCCGGATTTGTTGCAGGTATAATTCGCGCTTCGTCACGCTATTGTCGCAACCGCAGGCCATCATGCAACCCGCAACCCTAGAATCCAAATACAACGCCCACGACATCGAACCCAAAGCACGCGCGTGGTGGAACGATAACCATAGCTTTCGCGCTGTCGAAGCCCCCGGCAAACGCAAATATTACTGCCTGTCGATGTTCCCGTACCCGTCGGGCAAATTGCATATGGGGCACGTGCGAAACTATACCATAGGCGACGCGCTCTCCCGTTACCACCGCATGCGCGGTTACAACGTCATGCAGCCGATGGGCTGGGACGCCTTCGGCCTGCCCGCCGAGAACGCGGCGATGGCCAACGGCGTGCCGCCGGCGAAGTGGACCTACGACAACATCGCGTACATGAAAAAGCAGCTGCAGTCGCTCGGTTTTGCGATCGACTGGGAGCGCGAACTCGCCACCTGCAAACCCGACTACTACCGCTGGAACCAGTGGCTGTTTCTGCGCATGCTGGAAAAAGGCCTCGTCTATAAAAAGACCGGCACCGTCAACTGGGACCCGGTCGATCAGACCGTGCTCGCCAACGAACAGGTCATCGACGGCCGCGGCTGGCGCACCGGCGCGCTGGTCGAAAAGCGCGAGATCCCGATGTACTACATGGCGATCACCAAGTACGCCGACGAACTGCTCGGCGCGCTCGATACGCTGCCGGGCTGGCCCGAACGCGTGAAGACCATGCAGGCCAACTGGATCGGCAAGAGTTACGGCGTCAGGTTTGCATTCCCATACACCATCGACGGCAAAGCGGAAAAACTGTGGGTGTTCACCACGCGCGCCGACACCATCATGGGCGTTACTTTCTGTGCGGTGGCCGCCGAACATCCGCTCGCCGCGCACGCGGCGAAAAACAATCCCAAGCTCGCCGCCTTCATCGACGAATGCAAGCGCGGCAGCGTGATCGAAGCTGATATGGCGACGATGGAAAAGAAGGGCATGCCCACCGGCTTGTCGGTGACGCATCCGCTCACCGGCGAACAGGTCGCCGTGTGGGTCGGCAATTACGTGCTGATGAGTTACGGCGACGGCGCGGTGATGGGCGTGCCCGCTCACGACGAGCGCGACTTTCACTTTGCCAAGGTCTACGGTCTGCCGATTCCGCAGGTGATCGACTCATCGGCCAAAAATGCGGGCAACCCGTTCAGCCTCGATGCCTGGCACGAGTCGTATGCGGACAAAGAACACGGCGTCTGCGTAAATTCAGGCAAGTACGACGGCCTCGGCTACGCCGCGGCGGTTGATGCCGTCGCCGCCGATCTCAAGGCCAAAGGCCTCGGCGAAAAGCAAGTGATGTGGCGGCTGCGCGACTGGGGTATTTCACGCCAGCGCTACTGGGGCACGCCGATCCCGCTGATTCACTGCGACGGCTGCGGCGTGGTGCCGGTACCCGACGCGCAACTGCCGGTCGTGCTGCCCGAAGACTGTGTGCCCGACGGCGCCGGCAATCCGCTCAACAAACGCGCCGATTTTCTCGACTGCACATGTCCGCAATGCGGCAAGCCGGCCAAGCGCGAAACCGACACCATGGACACTTTCGTCGATTCGTCGTGGTACTACACGCGGTTTGCCTGCGCCGATCAGAAGAATTCGATGGTCGATGAGCGCGTCAAATACTGGCTGCCCGTCGATCAATATATCGGCGGCATCGAACACGCGATTCTGCATCTGCTCTATTCGCGCTTCTGGACCAAGGTCATGCGCGATCTGAGCCTCGTCACGCTCGACGAACCCTTCGCCAACCTACTGACACAGGGCATGGTGTTGAACGAGATTTTTTTTCCGCAAACCTGAAAGCGGGCGCATCGTTTACTACAATCCGACCGAAGTCGACATCACGGTCGATGCCAGCGGCAAGCGCACCGGCGTCACACTGAGGGCCGACGGCCAGCCGGTCGAATCGGGCGGTATCGGCACCATGTCGAAATCGAAGAACAACGGTGTCGATCCGCAATCGCTGATCGAGGAATACGGCGCGGACACGGCACGCCTGTTCATGATGTTCGCCAGCCCGCCCGAGCAGACGCTCGACTGGTCGGACAGCGGTGTCGAGGGCGCCTCGCGCTTTTTGAAACGGCTGTGGAGCTACGCGCACGACCAGCAGGGCGACATCGCGCAGGTGTTGCAGGGCAAGGCGGGCGGTGCGCCGGTGGCCGACGGCTGGAAACCCGGCGTCGCGGCACATGCGGATTTCCGCCGCGAAATTCACAGCGTGCTGAAGCAGGCCGACTTCGACTTTGCCAAGTTTCAGTTCAACACGGTCGTCTCGGCAGCGATGAAAATTCTGAATGCGACAACGGCCTTCGCCGCAACAAAGGCGGCCGGCGAAACCGAACGCGCCGAACAGCGGTTGTTGATCGCCGAGGCCACCGGCATTCTGCTGCGCATCCTCGCGCCGATCACGCCGCACATCACGCATGCACTGTGGCAGGGGCTAGGTTACGGCAAGGACATCCTCGATGCGCCATGGCCGCAGGCCGATGTCGCGGCGCTCGACGCTGATGAAGTCGAACTGGTGGTGCAGGTCAACGGCAAGCTGCGCGGCAGCCTGCGCGTGGCAAAAAGTGCCGACCGCGCGGAAATTGAAAAACTGGCACTGGCAAACGCCAACGTGCAAAAGCATATTGCCGGGCAGACGGTGAAAAAAGTCGTCGTCGTGCCCGGCCGCCTTATCAACGTGGTAGTGTAGAAGCGTAAGGCGAGAGGGGTTCAGTGTGAGGCGTAAATTCATGACATCTAACGGCCGTTTTTTTGCACGGGTTTCGCGCCTCGCGGCACTGGCGCTTTGCCTCACGCTCGCCGCCTGCGGCTTCCATCTGCGCGGCGAAGCGGCACTGCCGTTCGATACCATGTTCATTTCGGGTTCGCCGTCGTTCTCGACACAACTGGCACGCGCCATCCGTGCCGGCAGCAAGACGCGTGTGATCGACAACCCGAAAGACGCGCAGGTCACGCTGCAGGTCGTCGGCGAACAAAACGAACGCGTCATCCTCTCGCTTTCCGGCAGCGGCCGCGTGCGTGAAATCCAGCTGCGCTACCGCATCTCCTACCGCCTGACCGACCGTGACAGCCGCGAAGTGCTGCCCACCAGTGAAGTGCAGTTGAAACGCGACCTCACCTACAGCGACACTGACGTGCTCGGCAAGGAACAGGAAGAAGCGCTGCTGATCCGCGATATGCGCAACGATGCCATCCAGCAGGTGGTGCGGCGCCTGCAGGTGGCGCGCATCGATTTCACCCCCAAAAGCACGCCCTGAGCGGTCGCCGGCCGCATCCGTGAGCATCGCCGCCGAAGATCTCGCCCCGCACCTCAAGCGTAAGCTTGCTCCGCTCTACACGGTATTCGGCGACGAACCACTGCTGGTCATCGAGGCCGCGGACCGCATCCGCGCCTGCGCGCGCGAGCAGGGTTACGGCGAACGCGAAGTCCTGATCGCCGAACAGCATTTCGACTGGTCGCGCCTGCGCATCAGCAGTGTGTCGCAATCGCTGTTCGCTGCGCTGCGCATTCTTGAACTGCGCGTGCCCAGCGGCAAACCCGGCGTTGACGGCGGCAAGGCGCTGCAGGCATTCAGCGCCGACCTGCCGCCCGACACGGTGACGCTGCTCCAGATGGGGGAGATCGACTGGCGGTCGCGCAAGTCGGGTTGGTTCCTGGCCCTGGAATCCGCCGGTAGCATGGTGGAAGCAGCGACGGTAAAACGCGACCGTCTGCCGACATGGATCGCCGCGCGCCTGCGCCTGCAGCAGCAAAGCGCCGATGAAGCCACACTCGATTTCATCGCCGGCAAGGTCGAAGGCAATCTGCTCGCCGCCTTCCAGGAAGTGCAGAAACTCGCCCTGCTCTTCCCCGCCGGGCAGCTGAGCTTTGAGCAGGTCAAGGACGCCGTGCTCGACGTGGCGCGCTACGACGTGTTCGATCTCGGCGAGGTCGTGCTGTCGGGCGACGCCGCGCGACTGGCGCGCACACTTGACGGGCTCGACGGTGAAGGTGTCGCACCACCGCTGGTGCTATGGGCGATGAGCGAGGAAATCCGCACTGCCGGCCGCGTACTCGCCGCCGTCGAAAGCGGCCTGCCGATCCAGCAGGCGCTGCGCGACCTGCACATCTGGGGCCCGCGTCAGCAGCTCCTGCAGCGCCACATCAACCGCATTAAACGCAAACAGGTGGAAGCCGCACTGTTGCATGCTGCACGCATCGACCGCATGAGCAAGGGCCTGGCGAAAGGCGATGTGTGGGACGAACTGCTGCAACTCGGGCTGCGCTTCGCCAGCCGCCCGGCGAAACCGGCGCGCGCCGCCTAGTCGGCGCCGCCCCCGCAGTCCCGCCGTGCTTCAGGCGACGGCGCGAATCACGGTATCATTCGCGCGTGGAACTCGAAACCTACATACACGACCTCGGCAAACGCGCGCGCACCGCATCGCGTCTGGTCGCCAGGGCTGACAGCGCGACCAAAAACAAAGCGCTTGCGTTGACCGCGGAAGCCATCGAACGCGACTGTGCGCGCCTGCTCGAAGCGAATGCGAAAGACGTCGCCGCCGCGCGCGCCGCCAAACTCGATGCGGCCGCCATCGACCGTCTGACGCTAACGGATAAAACCATCGCGTCAATGGCCGACGGCCTGCGCCAGATTGCCACGCTAGCCGATCCGGTCGGCGAAATCAGCGAACTCAGGGAACGGCCGACCGGCATCAGGGTCGGGCGCATGCGCGTGCCACTGGGTGTGATCGCCATCATTTACGAATCGCGCCCCAACGTGACCGCCGACGCTGCCGGTCTCTGTTTGAAATCCGGCAACGCGTGCATTCTGCGCGGTGGTTCCGAATCGATTCATTCGAACCAGGCGATCGCGGTCTGTGTGCACGAAGGCCTGCGCGGCGCCGGCCTGCCCGAAGACGCGGTGCAGGTCGTCAACACCACCGATCGCGCGGCGGTCGGCGTGCTGCTGCGCATGAACGACTGCATCGACATCGTCGTGCCGCGCGGCGGCAAAAGCCTGATCGGGCGTGTGATGAGTGAATCGCGCATCCCGATGATCAAGCACCTCGACGGCATCTGCCACGTTTACATCGACGACAAAGCCGATCCCGAAAAAGCGATCCGCATCGCCGACAATGCGAAGACGCAGCGTCTGGGCACCTGCAACACCATGGAAACGCTGCTGGTGGCACGCGCCATCGCCGGCGACATCCTGCCCAAGCTCGCTGCCATCTACACAAGCAAGGGCATCGAACTGCGCGGCGATGAAGCGGCGCGCCACATCGTCCCCGCAATGAAACCCGTGACCGAGGAAGACTGGCGCACCGAATATCTTGATGCCATTCTGGCGGTGCGTGTGGTCGACGGACTCGATCAGGCGATTGAACACATCGCCACCTACGGTTCGCAACATACCGATGCCATCGTCACTGAAGACACGGCGCGCGCGCAGCGTTTTCTGCGTGAAGTCGATTCGAGTTCGGTGATGGTCAACGCGTCGACGCGTTTTGCCGACGGCTACGAATACGGCCTCGGCGCCGAGATCGGCATCTCGACCGACAAGCTGCACGCGCGCGGCCCGGTCGGACTCGAAGGGTTAACGTCGCTGAAATGGGTTGTGTTCGGCAACGGCCAGATCAGAAACTAATTTTCTGCCACAAAGAACACAGAGGTCACAGCGTAGAAAAACCTGAGATGCCCGCCTGAGATCGGCGAAATTCTCCGTATTCTCTGTGCCCTCTGTGGCTAAAGGGGTTTTTGCAATGAGCAACACGATCGAAATCAAAGTCCCAGATATCGGCGACTTCAAAAACATCCCGGTGATCGAAATACTGGTCAAACCCGGCGACCATGTCGACGCGGAAGATCCGCTGCTCTCGCTTGAGTCGGACAAGGCGACACTGGAAGTGCCCGCGCCCACCGCCGGCGTTGTGAAAGAACTCAAGGTCAAAATCGGCGACAAGGTATCGAAGGGCACGCTGATCATGACGCTGGATGCCGATGCAGCCGGCACCCCTGCCGCAGTCGCAGCTGCGCCCGCCGCATCCCCGGCACCTGCCGCTGCACCACCCGCCAAAGCCGCGCCCGCCAGCGCCCCCGCACCGGTTACTGCCGTCAGTGCAGCGGCCCCTGCACCCTATAGCGGCCCCAAAGGCGACATCCACGCCGAAGTCGTGGTACTCGGCGCCGGCCCCGGCGGTTATACCGCAGCCTTCCGCGCCGCCGACCTTGGCAAAAAAACCGTGCTGATCGAACGCTACCCGTCGCTCGGCGGTGTCTGCCTGAACGTCGGCTGCATTCCATCGAAAGCCTTGCTGCACGTCGCCAAAGTCATCACCGAAGCGGGCGAAATGGGTGCGCACGGCATCACCTTCGGCGCGCCGAAAATAGAGATCGACAAACTGCGCGGCTGGAAAGACGGCGTCATCGGCAAGCTGACCAAGGGCCTCTCCGCGCTGGCGAAGCAGCGCAAGGTCACGGTCGTCGAAGGCCGCGGTGAATTCGCCTCGCCCAACATGATCCGCGTCGAAACGAAAAACGGCGTGAAAACCGTTTCTTTCGACCATTGCATCATCGCCGCCGGCTCCAGCGTGGCGCGCATTCCGGGTTTTCCCTACGACAATCCGCGTTTGATCGATTCGACCGGCGCGCTGGCGCTGCCGGAGATTCCCAAGCGCCTGCTGGTCATCGGCGGCGGCATCATCGGGCTTGAAATGGCGACGGTGTTCGACGCGCTGGGTTCGAAAATTACCGTGGTCGAATTGATGGACGGCCTGGCGCCGGGTGCCGATCGCGATGTCGTGCGTCCGCTCGCCAAGCGGCTGGAGAAACGTTACGAAAAAATTCTGTTGAAGACCAAGGTCGCAAAAATCGAAGCGGTAAAAGACGGGCTCAAAGTCAGCTTCGAAGGCGCGGATAACAAAAATGAGAACTCGACCGATATTTTCGACTATGCCCTGATGGCGGTCGGCCGCCGCCCCAACGGCCGCGAGATCAAGGCCGAAGCCGCCGGCGTCACCGTGAATGAACGCGGCTTCATCCCCGTCGACAAGCAGATGCGCACCAGCGTGCCGCATATCTTCGGCATCGGCGATGTGGTGGGTGAGCCGATGCTCGCGCACAAGGCGACGCACGAAGGCAAACTCGCCGCCGAAGTCATCGCCGGACACAAGGTCGCCTTCGATGCGCGCACCATTCCTTCGGTTGCTTATACCGATCCCGAACTGGCGTGGATGGGCCTCACTGAAACGCAGGCGGAAAAACAGGGCATCGCCTACGACAAGGCGGTGTTTCCCTGGGCTGCCAGCGGCCGCGCGCTGGCGACTGGCCGCGACGAAGGTATGACCAAACTGCTCTTCGACAAGGATACGAAGCGCATCCTCGGCGCCGGCATGGTCGGCGTCAACGCCGGCGAATTGATCGCGGAAACCGTGCTCGCGCTCGAGATGGGGGCGGACGCCACCGACATCGGGCTCACCATCCATCCGCATCCGACGCTGTCGGAAACAGTCTTCTTCGCCGCTGAAATCGCCGAAGGCAGCATCACGGATTTGTACATGCCGAAAAAATAAGAATCACCTGGGAGGAGTCATGAACGCTGCCGCAACCCGTTTCACCAGAACAATTCTAAAAACCGCATTGCTGTTCGGCGCGCTGGCAACGCTGCCGGTTGCGCACGCCGATCCGGTGCCGCCGGGCTGGACTGCGGAAAACATGGAAGTGCTGGGTTACACCATCATGGATGGCCGGCCCGGCTTCAAGATTTCGATGACGCGCGCCGGCGACCGCTGGTACGCGATCACCGCGCATTACAACGTGCCGGGCTGGAGCGTGGTCGATGTCACCGATCCGCGCAATCCGAAAACGGTGAAGTTCATTCCGGGACCGCCCAACACCAACACTGTGCAGGTCGACATCGCCGACGGCATCATGGTCGCCGCGCTAGGCCGCCCGGAAAACCGCGCCGGCACCGGCATGGATCCGAACAAACCGTACGAAGCGGGCGTGATCCTCATCGATGTGAAAGACCCGCTCAATCCGAAGGAACTCGGCCGCTGGCATACCGACAATCCGTCCGGACGCGGCACGCACCGCAATGCCTATCAGGGTGGCCGTTACGTGCATCTGGCCGCTGATATGAAGGGGTATGACGGCGACATCTACGTGATCCTCGACATCAGCAACCCGGCCAAACCGGTCGAAGCCGGCCGCTGGTGGGTGCCGGGGCAGCACGTTGCCGGCGGCGAAACACCGCAGAAAGATCCGAACGTCAATCTGCACAACCCGAACTTCGTCGATGGCAACCTGATGTATCTGTCGTATGGCGACGCCGGCATGGTGGTGCTTGACATCAGCGACGCAAAAAAACCAAAACTGGTCTCGCAAACCAAGTTTCAGGCGCGCCACAAGTTCGACGTGCACACTGTGTCGCCGGACTTCAAACGCAAACTGGTCTACGTCAATTCGGAGGCGGTGATTTCGGACTGCAAGGGCCCACTTGATCACGCCACCATCGTCGACGTGGCGAACCCGGCGAAGCCGTTCGCGGTATCGCGTTTCCCGGTACCGGTGCCGCCGGCCGGCCTGCCCTACAAGAATTTCTGCGACAAGGGTGGGCGTTTCGGGCCGCACAACATGAACCAGCTGCAATACAACCCGAACGTGCAGCAGCAGGGCAACCTCGCTTACCTGACCTGGTTTAACGCGGGGCTGCGCGTCTATGACGTGTCCGACAAGCGCCTGCCGCGCGAGATCGGCAACTTCGTCGCCGGCCTGCCGGAAAAACTCTATATCGAGTCCTACGGCAATTACGTGCGCATGGAAGATGTCTTCGTCGACAGCCGCGGTTACATCTACGTCACTGGCGGCGCGCAACAGGGCATTTACATTCTGCGCTACACCGGTCCGGTCAAAAACTGACTTTTGACAAGGCCAGGGCGGCGCACGCGGACGGCGCCGCCGCCAGCGCCCGTATTCGCGGCCGAATGCCTGCAGTAGCGTTTTTCCGCCACTAAATTAACGATTTACCGGCCCGCAAATAACCCTACTCGCGGCGGCGTTGCGATGCCCACACGCACGCCGCCATTTGCGCCTCTAGTGCTTGAAATTTCAGGGCTTTTCACCGCAGCAATGGAGGCGTAAGATAGCGCCCACCCAAACCGCCGTCAGTCTGTTGTAACGCTCGCGCGTTAGTGTTTCCTAGCGCCCGCAGCAATCCGCAAAGATGCGCAGCGGGCGAAACGAGGAGAACACTTGAAGCCCACCGATATTTCCAACCCCGACTACTTCCACAAAGTAGTCGATTGCCAGCACGCGTGTCCCGCGCACACGCCGGTTCCTGAATACATCCGGCTGATTGCCGAAGGCAATTACAGCGATGCCTACATGATCAACTGGTACTCGAATGTGTTTCCGGGAATTCTCGGCCGCACCTGCGACCGCCCCTGTGAACCGGCCTGCCGCCGCGGACGCGTCGAAGAAAACAATGGTGAGAAGCCGGAACCGGTGGCGATCTGCCGCCTGAAGCGCGTCGCCGCTGACTACAAGGATGACGTCAATCCGCGCATGCCGAAAGCGCCAGCGAAGAAAAACGGCAAACGCATCGCCTGCCTTGGCGCCGGCCCCTCATCGCTGACGGTGGCGCGCGATCTCGCGCCGCTCGGTTATGACGTCACGGTCTACGACCGCGATCAACGCGCTGGCGGCATGATCTGGTCGCAGATCCCGCGTTTCCGCCTGCCGATGGAAGTGATCGATGAAGAAGTCGGTTACGTCTTTAACCTCGGCGTGAATTTCAAAAACGGCGTCAATATCGAGAGCCTGAAAAAAATCCTCGACGAAAAATACGACGCCGTGTTCGTCGGCACCGGCGCACCGCGCGGCCGCGATCTTGAAATCCCCGGCCGCAAGGAAGCCGCAAGGAACATCCACATCGGCATCGACTGGCTCTCCAGCGTGTCGTTCGGCCACACCGACAAGATCGGCAAGCGCGTGATCGTGCTCGGTGGTGGCAATACGGCGATGGACTGTTGCCGTTCGTCGAAGCGGCTCGGCGGCGAAGACGTCAAAGTCATCGTGCGTTCTGGTTTCGAGGAAATGAAAGCCAGCCCGTGGGAAAAAGAAGACGCCGCGCACGAAGGCATCCCGATCCTGAATTACCTTGTGCCGAAGACCTTCGTGCACAAGGACGGCAAACTCACCGGCATGACCTTCGAGAAGGTCAAGGCCGAGTACGACGCCAAGGGCCGCCGCAAGCTGGTACCGACCGGCGAACCGGACCAACTCTTCGAATGCGATGACGTGCTGGTCGCAGTGGGCCAGGAGAATTCATTTCCGTGGATCGAGCGTGATATCGGGCTCGAGTTCGACGACAAATGGGGCATGCCGGTGGTCAACAAGCTCACCATGCAATCGACGATTCCCAGCGTGTTCTTCGGCGGCGATGCCGCGTTTGGCCCGAAGAACATCATCTGGGCGGTGGCGCACGGCCACGAAGCGGCAATTTCGATCGACAAGTTCTGCAGCGGCGAAGACCTCAAGGAACGCCCCGCGCCGATGGTCAACCTGATCTCGCAAAAGATGGGCATCCACGAGTGGAGCTACGACAACTCGATCTCCAACGACCAGCGCTACAAAGTGCCGCTGAAGGACCAGAAGATTGCGCTGAAGAACATCAAGGTCGAGGTCGAACTCGGCTTCGACCAGAAACTCGCTTTGGCCGAGGCACAACGCTGCCTGAACTGCGATGCACAGACGGTGTTCGCGCCGAAACTGTGCATCGAATGCGATGCCTGCGTCGACATCTGCCCGATGGACTGCATCACCTTCACGCCGAATGCCGAGGAAGCGGAACTGCGCACGCAACTCAAGGCGCCGGCTGAAAACACCGACCAGGCGCTGTATGTGTCGGACATTCTCAAGACCGGCCGCATCATGGCCAAGGACGAGGACGTCTGCCTGCATTGCGGCCTGTGTGCAGAACGCTGCCCGACCGGGGCCTGGGACATGCAGAAATTCCTCCTCGAAATGACGCATGCAGGACCGGGTTGCAGAAACAAGCCGCAGCGGCGCGCCGCCTGATTGCCGCCGTAAATTATCGATAACCTCGAATCAGCCGCGAAAACCACGGACAACAAAGGGTCTGTTCGAATGAAACGCATAGAATCAACCAACGACTTCGTCGTCAAATTCGCCAACGTCAACGGCTCCGGCTCGGCCAGCGCCAACGAACTGTTCGCGCGCTCCATCCTGCGCATGGGCGTGCCGGTCGCGCCGCGCAACATCTTCCCGTCGAACATCCAGGGGCTGCCGACTTGGTACGAGGTGCGCGTCACCGAAGCCGGCTACCAGGCGCGGCGCGGCGGCGTCGATCTGATGGTGGCGATGAATCCGCAGACCTGGGACGCCGACGTCAAGGAAATCGAGGCCGGCGGTTACCTCTTCTACGACAACACGAAGCCGCTGCCGAAATCGAAATTCCGCGATGACATCACCGTCATCGGCATGCCCCTCACCGGCATCTGCAACTCGACCTACACCGATCCGCGTCAACGCCAGCTCTTCAAAAACATCATTTACGTCGGCGCCCTGTCGGCGCTGCTCGAAATCGATCCCGCTGAAATCGAGCGCCTGTTCTCCGAACAGTACAAGGGCAAGGAAGCGCTGCTGCAATCGAACGTGAAAGCGCTGCGCCTCGGCCGCGACTACGCGCTCGAGCACCTCGATTGCCCGATCGGGCTGCGCATCAAACGCGCCAATGCGGTCGGCAACAAGATTTTCCTCGAAGGCAACAATGCCGTCGCCCTCGGCGCCGTCTACGGCGGCGCCACGGTTTGCGCGTGGTATCCGATCACGCCGTCGTCGTCGGTGGCCGAATCTTTCATCAAACATTGCCAGAAGTTCCGTGTCGATGCAGCGACCGGCAAGCACAAATACGCCATCGTGCAAGCCGAAGACGAACTCGCCTCGATCGGCATGGTGATCGGCGCCGGCTGGAACGGCGCGCGTTCGTTCACCGCGACCTCCGGCCCCGGCATCTCGCTGATGACCGAGTTCATTGGCCTGGCCTACTTCGCCGAAATTCCCGCGGTAATCGTCGACGTGCAACGCGGCGGCCCTTCGACCGGCATGCCGACACGCACGCAACAGTCCGACCTGCTGGCCTGCGCCTACGCCTCGCACGGCGACACCAAACACGTGCTGCTGTTTCCGGAAGATCCGCGCGAGAGTTTCGAACTCACCGCCAAGGCCTTCGATCTGGCCGAGCGCCTGCAAACGCCGATCTTCGTGATGACCGATCTCGACATCGGCATGAACACCCGTCTGTGCGAACCGCTCGTCTGGGACGACAGCGTCGACTACGACCGCGGCAAGGTCATGACCTACGAAGAACTCGAGGCGGGCCGCGATTTCGGCCGTTACAACGACGTCGACGGCGACGGCATTCCGTTTCGCACGCTGCCGGGCACGCACCCGACGCGCGGCGGCTACTTCACGCGCGGCACCACCAAGAACCGTTACGCGCAATACAGCGAAGCCGGCCCCGATTACATCTACAACGTGCAGCGTCTGCTGCGAAAATTCGAAACTGCGAAAACCTGCGTGCCCTCGCCGCTGCTGTATCCGGCCGAAAAGCCGGCGCGTTTCGGCGCCATCTTCTACGGCTCGACGAGCCCGGCCATGCAGGAGGCGCTCGACGTGCTCGCTGCGCGCGGCATCCACGTCAATGCGCTGCGCGTGCGCGCCTTCCCGTTCCAGGACGAGATCGCCGATTTCGTCGCCTCACACCCGTGGGTGTTCGTGGTCGAACAGAACCGCGACGCCCAGCTCAAAACGCTGCTGGTGAATGAAGCCAAGGTGAACCCGTCGCGACTGCTCTCGATTCTGCATTACGACGGCACGCCGATCACCGCGCGCTTCATTGTCGAACAGATTTCGCAACATGCGGCCGCGCGCACCGTGGTCCCGCTCAAAAAGGTGGTGTCATGACCTATATCGCCAAGCCGTCCCTGCATCACCCCGACCTGCCGAAAAACGCAGTCGGCCATACGCGCCGCGACTACGAAGGCAAGATCTCGACGCTGTGCGCCGGGTGCGGCCACGATTCGATTTCGGCCTCAATCATCCAGGCGTGCTGGGAGATGAACATCCAGCCGCACCGCGTCGCCAAACTGTCCGGCATCGGCTGCAGTTCGAAGACGCCCGATTACTTCCTCGGCAATTCGCACGGCTTCAACAGCGTGCACGGCCGCATGCCGTCGGTGCTGACCGGTGCCAATCTCGCCAACCGCGAGCTGCTCTACATGGGCGTGTCGGGCGACGGCGACTCGGCCTCGATCGGCCTCGGGCAGTTCGCGCATTGCATGCGGCGCGGCGTCAACATGGTCTACATCGTAGAGAACAACGGCGTTTACGGTCTGACCAAGGGCCAGTTCTCCGCCACCGCCGACAAGGGCTCGAAATCGAAACGCGGCATCATTAACAGCGACGAGCCGATCGACATGGTCGGTCTCGCGCTGCAACTTGGCGCCAGCTTCGTCGGTCGCAGCTTCTCCGGCGACAAGGCCCAGCTGGTGCCGCTGATTAAAGCCGCGATCGAACACAAGGGGGCGGCCTTCATCGACGTCGTTTCGCCCTGCGTGGCGTTCAACAACCACCCGGGTTCGACCAAGAGCTACGACTATGTGCGCGAACACAACGAAGCGGTCAACCGCCTCGACTTCATCACCGGCCGCGAGGAAATCACCGCCGACTATGCGCCGGGCACCGTCACCACCGTCAAGCAGCACGACGGCTCGATCCTGCGCCTGCGCAAGCTGGCGGAGAATTACGACGCGACCGACCGCATCAAGGTCATGAACTACCTGCAGGAACGCGCGGCCGAAGGCGAGGTCGTCACCGGCCTCTTGTACGTCAATCCGGATTCGCAGGACCTGCACGAGCACATGGAAACCATGAACGCACCGCTGAATACCTTTGGCGCACGCGATCTCTGCCCGGGCAATGTCACGCTGGAAAAAATCAACGCCTCGATGCGTTAGTCCGGTTCGTTGATCATGAAATAAAAAAGGGGGCCTCGCCCCCTTTTTTATTGTTCCCGCGGGTGCGCCCGCGACGCATCTTCAGCGCCGCACCCCCGGTGCCTCGACCGGCAGATTGCCGCTGCGCCACGCCAGATATAGTTCGAGATCGAGATACTCGGGCGCGCCCTGCGGCAGCATTTCGGCGCGCACGCCCGACAGGCAGCTGCGGAAGCGCCGGTGCAGCGAACCCATGGTCTGCCACTCCAGCCGGTAAATCGGGTACGGGTTGCCGTGGCCCTGACTGATCGTTTCGGGCCCCAGCTTTTTGCCCCAGTTGTCCTGGTGACAATGCGCGCAGGCGAGATTCATCTGGCCGACGCGTTTGTAATACAGGTCGCGGCCCTGTTCGAAATGCGTTCGTGCAGCGCCCTCGATGCTGATGTTGGGCGGCATGCCGTTCGACTGCATGCGAATATACGACGTCAGTCCGAGCAGTTCCTCCGACTCATACTTGAGTGGCGCTGCTTTCTGGCGCTGTTCGCGGCACTGCTGGATACGCCCCTCGAGATTGATCAGGCCGTCGCCTTGCTTGTCGATTTGCGGGTAGCGCGTCGCCACGCCCTTCATGCTTGTCGCCGCGTCCCCATGACAAGCTGCGCAGGAACGGCTTTCGTTTCCCGCCGGCTGCTCCCACGCAGCGGCACCGCGCGTCACCCACAACATGCCTGGATTGGCGAATTCGTCGTTCTGCAGCGCGCGCACTTCGGCACCGGTGAATTCGATGCCGGATTTCAGCGGCACCGGCCGCACCGCGGATTGCGCCATCACCCCCGCGGAAATCAATGCGGCGAGCGAGGCGACTGTCAGGCGTTTCCGGATCATCCCGCGACAATGATTGAAGTGCGTTCGCTGCCCGTCACCCCCGCATCATCAACCCAGTCAAAACGCAGTTCGCCTGAATTCGCGGCGATGATAAAAAACGAGAGATAGGGATTGGCGGAAATCCCGGAACCCATTTCGGCGCGAAACACTTCGGCGCCGTTATAGCGACAGGCGAGTTTGTTGATGACGTTCTTCGGGATCGAGGTGCCGTTGTCGTCGGTGCGATAACCGGTTTCCATCGGATGCTGGATGGCGACGCGGATCTCGATGCTGTCGCCGCGGCGCGCGTTTTGCGGCACAGAAATACGCGCGGCCATCAGCTTGCATCCCAGCAGGCGGACACGGTGACGGCGACCTCGGCGGTGGCCGCCCAGAACGAGCCGTCCGACAACGCGGCCACCGCGATCACGCCCTGCGATCCCGACAAACGGATGCGCGTGCTGATCTGCGGCCGCCCCGCCCCCGCGCCATAGAAAAAGCTGGCCACACCGGGCCGCGGATTTCTCGGCGCAATCAGATGGATGCTCTTCACATGGTTCGATGGCGTCATCGGACTGTCGACGACGACGCGCAGGCTGACCGAGTTGCCATTGTCGGCGAGTGTCGGGATTTCGAGCTTGACGCGCCCGCGCTGCAGCGGCGCGCCGCCGGTGATTTTTTCGATCAGACCGTCCACTGCCTCGCTCTGCGCGTACGCGCGGCGCTGTGCGAACAGCGGTAACGCCATCAAGGCGGCGATGCGCGCAATAAAACCGCGTCTATACAGGAATTTTTTCATTTCAGTTGTGTGAGATAGGCAACGACGTCCTCGACCTGCTGGGCAGTCAGCAACGATTTTCCGCGAAAAGCCGCGGCGACCTGCGTCAGCCCTTCAACGCGATAGTACGCCGGCATGATCGACTGTGCATTGATACGCGAGGAATCGACCACACGCAAGCGCAACTGGCCGGCATTCAGGCGCGCGCCGACTCCCGCCATCGCGGGCCCGAGATTGCCCGCCGGCGAACCTTCGGCGTTAGGAAACGCATGACAGAGAAAACAATTGCCGGATTCGCGGCTCAGCACAATCGTGCGCCCGCGTATGGCATCGCCGGCGCCCGCCAGCGGTGTGCGTATCTCGCCCTGTTCGATTTGATAGGACGCCGGCATTTGCGCGGCGGCGCCCGCAATCCAGAACAGGCCCAAGCCCCATGCCGCCGCCGTTCGCACTGAAACCCGCAGCAGAAAATTTTGGTGTCGCGATTGCTGTTGAATCATCGCCTTGGCAGCCGTTTCCCGAGTCGGTGCAGGTTATGCCGCGGCCGCTTCCGGGTCAAGCGGGCAGCGCGCACAGTTAGCAGGCGATTTCCCGATATGCGGCCATTTTCCTGCTCTGTTAACTGTTTGGCTGAATCCGCTTCACGCGCACTATTTCAATCAAGCAAATGCGCCGGAGATCGAAATGAACCAGACCAGCATCCGCAGCAAAGAATTCGAAGGCTTTCCGCTGAAACATGACGCGGCCGACTGGACCGATGTTTTTCCGGAAGAGGGATGGGACGAATCCGAAGCGCAAAACATTGCCTGCGAATTGATCGGCAGACTCGACGAAGATTAATGCCCCCTATTGCCAGACGTCTCCTCCAAGGGCCCCCGCGCGCATGCGCGGCTCCCGGCCCTGCCTCCCAAGCCGGCTTAGAAGCCGGCTCTTTTTTGGTCCGGCGTCGGCGCTAGGGCAACGCCACCGCGCCCATGCGCGACAAAATAATTTCGGTGCGTTTGGCCAGATAGGGCGTTTCGGTACCCGGACCATAGCGGCGCGGGCTCGGCACCATCGCCGCCAGCTGCGCCGCCTGCTCGGCGCTCAATTCGCTTGCCGGCACGCCGAAATGGTAACGCGCCGCCGCCTCGGCACCGAACACGCCGTTACCCCATTCGATCACATTCAGATAAATCTCCAGAATGCGGCGCTTCGACATGACGGCCTCCATCATCACCGTAATCACCGCCTCCTGCGCCTTGCGCCACCACGTCCGTTCGCCGGACAGAAACAGGTTCTTCGCCAATTGCTGGCTGATGCTGGAGCCGCCGGCGACGACCTTGCCCTTCTGCCGGTTGCGCTCGAAGGCACTGCGAATGCCGTCCCAGTCGAACCCTTCGTGATCGAGAAACTTGGCATCTTCGGCGACCACGATCGCACGCTTCAGATTGGGCGAGATGCGCGCATAGGAAACCCAACGGTAATCAAGCGCTGTTTGCGGATTTTTTTCGCGCAGGCGTTCAAGCCGCGCGTC
Source organism: Betaproteobacteria bacterium (assembly GCA_025356695.1). The sequence continues at coordinate 24,903 of JANXSE010000177.1, read as the reverse complement.
CATGAACGCGGTCGACGACGGATTGTGGTCGACCCAGTACCAGAGATGCAGAAAAAACCAGAACTGCACCAGCACCAGCCCGATCAGGACGGTGAGTATCGAGTAGCCGATGCTGCGGCCGATAAAGCGGAACAGGCGGAGCACGAATCAGACGCCTGCGTGCATGATGAGGCGCGCAGCCATCAACGCTGTTCCCGCAACTGCGCAATCACCGGTGCGGTTTGCGGACGCAGGCCGCGCCAGACGAAAAATGATTCGGCGGCCTGCTCGACCAGCATGCCAAGGCCATCGGCAACCATGGCCGCGCCCTGCGTGCGTGAAAAACTCAGGAAGAGTGCGGCCTTTTCGCCGTACATCATGTCATAGGCCAGCGCACCGGGCGCGAACACCCCGGCAGGCAGCGGCGGCAGCACACCGGCAACGCTGGCGGAGGTGGCGTTAATCACGACATCGAAACCACTGTCGCCGGCGGTGCCGCCGAGTTCGTCGAACCGCCGCGCCGCACAACGGCCCCAGCGGCTGAAATGCGCGGCAAGATCACGCGCCTTGTCGTCGGTGCGATTGGCGATCACCAGCGCCACCGGCTTGCGTTCAATCAACGGCAACAGCACACCACGCGCGGCGCCACCCGCACCCAGCAAGAGGATGCGTTTGCCGGCAAGCGCGACGCCCAGATTGCTCTCGATATCGCGCGTCAAGCCGGCGCCATCAGTGTTGTCGCCGAAGATCTCGTCGCCGTCGAACTTCAGCGTGTTGGCGGCTTCCGCCTGTTCGGCGCGCGCGCTGCGACGCGTTGCCAGCCGCCAGGCTTCGAGCTTGAACGGCAGCGTCACGTTGATGCCGCGCCCGCCCTCGGCGCGAAACGCATGCACGCTGGCAGCAAAACCGTCCAGCGGCGCGAGCAGGCGCGTGTATTCGACATCGGCGCCGCTCTGGCGCGCGAAGGCGGCGTGTATCTGCGGTGAGAGGCTGTGGGCGACGGGATTGCCCACGACAGCGTAGCGGTCAGTCATAACCCGCGATTGTACCCGTCACTCCGTCGCCAGCTGGTCGGATCGCGTAAAAATCCAGGTCCGCGTGATACTGAGAATGTCGGTGTCTCTGGCGATGTCCGCCGGGAAGGCGGCATAAGGCGAACCCATGTGCACGATGCGCACCGCCGCCTCGTCGAGCACCTTGTGGCCGGACGAACGGTTGATTTCAACGTTCTCGACTGCGCCGTCGGGCTTGATTGATACCGTCAGCTGCAGGCTGCCGTAGATTTTCTGGTCACGCGCGGCCACCGGGTAATTCAGCGTGCCGATGCGTTCGATTTTCTGCCGCCAGTCGTCGATGTAGCGGCTGAAGCGATATTCGCGGGTGCGCGCGCCGACGAACTGGCGGCGCGGCCGCTTCTGATAGGTGTCCCAGTCTTTCGAAATCTGCGCTTCGAGGCGCGCGATTTCGAGGCTCTTGCTCATGATGTCCTGCGCCGTCGGCGCGACCTTCGTTTCGGTCTGCTGCTGCGGCTGCGGTGCCGCCGAATCGATTTTGGTCTGCGCGTTGACCTGCGTCATCAGCTTGCGCGCTTCCTGCTCGAGCTGTTGCAGTCGGCTCGATTCCATCGCCACTTCGGTGGTCTGCTTGTCGTTCTGCGAAACCGGCAACGGGCTCTTCGCGTTGCGGTCGAGATCGGTGGTGCCGCCACCATCCAGATTGTGCTGGGCGAGCAGGTCGGCCTGATGCGGTGCCGTCTTTGATTTCGCGTTGACGAGAACAATTTCCAGCGCCGGCGCGAAGTCGCCGAGTTTCGACAAATCGGGCGGACGGAATGTAATGCCGAACAAGACGAAGGCGTGCAGCAAAACCGATGCGAGCACGGCGTATTGAAAGCGGGTTTCGTAATCGAGCGCCCTCCAGCGGCGCTGAAAGACACGCCAGCGATCCTGCAGCAACAGGGGATCGAGCGGGATCCAGTTGCGTCCCGGCATCAGGTTCTTCGGTAAGCCTATCGCACTCATGTCGGCATTCGCGCCTCGGCCGTCGTCGGTTTTGACGGCACGTCTACGGATACGCATAAATTACCTTATACCACAACGCTTTGCAACGTTTATTTAAGGTTATTTATAACGTCAGCCCGTGGCCGGGGGCGTATTTAGCGCAATGAAATCAGCCTGTAGCGACAATTCCCACAAGTCCAGCCGCGACACCGCGATGCACACGCTGGCACCGGAGGGCGCATCGCGCAGCGACGGCACGCGGATCACCAGCGGCAGACGGTCGAAACGCACCAGATTGTCGCGGATCACCGTGGCATCGAGCTCGGTGACCTGTTCCTGCTCGATCCAGCGCAAACACCAGTAGCGTTCCATCATGCGCTGAAACTCGCCATAGCTGTCGTAGGCAAGCTCGAATTCGCGCAAGGCCGCCATCACTTCCGGTGCGCCCTGCGCATAAACGGGCGCGGCCTGCGCAAACAAGGCCAGCAACTGGCGCTGGTTGATCAAATCGACATAGCGCCGCAACGGCGAACTCGACCACGCATATTGCTGCACGCCGAGGCCATCGTGCGGGGTCGGCACGGTGGTCATGCGTGCCACGCCGCCGGTTTGCGCGCGATAGGCGCCGATATACCCGGCCTCGCGCAAAGCGCGCCCCCATTCGGCGTTGGCGTGGATCATCATTTCGGCGACCAGTTTGTCGATCGGCGAACCGCGGCGGCGCTCGACAATCCGCACGCGACCGTCATCGACGTAGAAGTTGTATTCGACGCGCTGCTGTTCATTGGCATCGGCCTTGCCGCGCGCCGCCTGCAGTTGTGCCGCCAGGCGCCACAGCGCGGTGATCTCCTTGCCGAAACGATGTTCGATGCCACCATTTGCGAGTGCTTGCTCGGTAAACACATCTTCAAGCTCGCCATGGCGCAGATTGGCCGCAATCGGCACGCGTTCGCACCGGCTGTGCGTCGAGACAATGGCGCCCGCCGCATCGACTTCAAGATAGAGCGACAGCGCCGGCCGCGCAGCGCCTTCGAGCAGCGTAAAGGTATCGATCGCCGCCGGCGGCAGCATGGTGATTTTGTCGCCCGGGAAATAGACGGTGGACAGGCGCGCGCGCGCCGCCGCATCGAGCGGTGAATCCGGCGCGATGCCGAGTGCGGGTGCCGCAATATGGATGCCGAAGCGCGTGTTGCCGTTGGCCAGCGCCTGCACCGAAAACGCATCGTCGATTTCGGTGGTGGTTTCGTCGTCGATGCTGAAAGCCGGCGTCTCCGCCAGCGGCAAAGCGGACGGCAGCGCCGCCGCGGTCAGGTCGCCAAAGGCCGTGCCGTTTGGAAAATGCTCGAACAGAAAATGATGGAGGTGATACTCGTGCGCCGAGGCAAGCGCACCGCAGCGCTCGAACACGCGCGCCGGCACCAGCTTCAATTGTTCGCAGGCGGCCTCAAGCGCCTTCCACTCGAGACTGTTTTTGTCCGGCGCGTAGAGCAGTTGCGACAGCAGCGGCTTGAACGATGCCGGCAGGCGCCCCGCCGCAAGGTCGTCAATGTAAGCCTGTTTCTGCTCGGCGAGCAGGCGCTTTTTCTCGACGCTGGCCAGCGCCGCCTTCAGCGACTCCTCGGGCGCGGCCTTGTAACGGCCCTTGCCCTTCTTGTAGAAATACATCGGTGCACCGTGCAGGCGCAGCAGCAGACCGGCCGCTTCGAGCGCGTTGGGCGCATGGCCGAAATATTCGCGGCCGATTTTCTCGAAATCGAACTCGTCGGCACCGCAGCACTGCCACAGAAAATCGACGTCGATGTCATCCGCGCTTTTCTGCGCCGCATCCATGAAAGTCGACAGCGCCGGCTGCTCGAAGCGCAGCAGCACCGCCGACGTCTTGACCTTGGAGCGCTTGCCGTGTGGCGCCTCGACCTGCAGCGAGGTGTCGTTGTCGGCGAGGATGGCGCCGACCTTGAAGCCGCCGTCCTCTTCGTAAAATACATTCATGGGGGAGCCAATGCGTGCTGCGCGGAGAAAGGCGCGGATTATAGCCCAGCGGGCATGACAGGCCCCACCATGAAAAAGGCCGCACACCCGGAAGCGCGCGGCCTGTCTGCAACCCGGCTGCGGTTATTTGCCGGCGGGATCGAGCTCCAGTGCGTCGTGTGCGTCGGTGGCAATCACCATGCCTTCGGACCCACCCGACTGCACATTGCCGCTGACGGTATGAAAACGGTTGCCGAGAATATCTCCGGCCAGGCCGTGACGCTGCACCGCCATTGACGGCAATATCGTCCAGCGATTAGTCGCCGGCTCATACGCTTCAACGGCGCGGAACGCCGCAGACATGCGGTCGGTACGCAATTCGCCGCCGGCGACATAAATCCTGCCCTTGTAGGTGCCCCAAGCGCTGGCGCTGCGCGCCGTTGGCATCGGGGACTTGAGATCGCCCCATTGATCAGTGGCCGGATCGTATTCCTCGACGACGTCAGTGTTGCTCGCGCGCGTGATGAAGGCGTTGCCGACGCGTCCGCCGATGACATAGATCTTGTTGTTCACCACACCGATCGCCGCATGATTGCGCGTCGTCGGCATCGGGCTCTTCGTTTCCCACTTGTTGGTGGCAATGTCATAGACCTCGTTGGTGCCGAGCACGCGTTGCGGGCGCGCCGGATGCAACGCGGTTTCCTTCGCGCCGGGGCTGAGACCCGCGCCACCGATCACGTAGAGCTTGCCATTGACGATGGCCGCATTCGGCGAGCCGCGTTTGGTCGGCATCGGTGCCAGCGCTTTCCAGCTGTCGTTGGCCGGATCGTATTCCCACAGATTGTCGACCGGCTGCCATGCCGAAGGCCCTGTCGCCGGTTTGATGAAGCCGCCGACCATGTAGATCTTGCCGTTAAATTCGGCCAGCGCCACGTGGTGCGACACCAGCGGCATGTTTTTCTTCTTCGTCCACTTGTCCGTCGCCGGATCGTATTCAAAGGCGAGGCCCTTCGGCGTCCAGTCGTGCCCGAGGCCGCCGAACACATAGAGCTTGCCGCCGGAGCTGATGCCGTAGAGTTCTTCGGACGCGTCCGGAAACGGCGCCAGCTTGACCCACTTCTGCGCCTGCGCGAGGCCGCTGCAGGCCAGACCGATAACCAGCACCGCGATCAACTGCCGCAGCCAATTTACTTGTGCAAACATTGTTTCTCCCCCGAGAAAATTAAAACGCACGCCATCCTACGCCTATCGCCACAGGCCCGCCACGACCCGCTATTGAGCGTTGCCGGCAGGCAATTCCAGCACCTCGTGAATTTCGGTGGCAAGACTGGTGCCCCGTAACGGCGCCTGCGATTGCACTACCCCGCTCACCAGGTGCAGGCGGTTGCCGATCACGGCGCCGGCCAACCCGTGGCGCTGCACCTGCATAGATGGCAGCACGTGCCAGAAATTGGCGGCCACGTCATAGGCCTCCACCGCCTTGAAGGCCCCGCTGTGCTGATAGCTGCGCCCTTCGCCGCCTGCAACATAAATGCGCCCGTTGTGCACGGCCCATGCGCCACCGCTGCGCGCCGTCGGCATCGGCGCGCGGATGCCGCCCCATTGATCGGTCGCCGGATCGTATTCCTCGACGATGTCGGTGTTGCTGCCGGTGCTCATGAACACCGAGCCGACGCGGCCGCCGATGACGTAAATCTTGCCGCCGACCAAACCCACCGCCGCGTGGTTGCGTGCCGTCGGCATCGGATTGCGGCTCGTCCAGCGATTGCTTGCCGGGTCATAGACTTCGTTCGTCGACAGCGCGCGATGCAGGCTCGGCCGGCCGCGCGTGCGGTCGATATAGGTCTCGGCCGACCCCGGATGATTGGCCGCGCCACCGATGGCGTAAATTTTTCCGCCGACCACGGCCGCAACCACCGAACCGCGTTTCGACGGCAATGGCGCCAGCGCGCGCCAGCTGTCGCCGCGTGGATCGTATTCCCACACGTTGTCGATCGGCTCCCAGCCCGGCGGATTGCCCTTTTCCGCGCCGCTTGGTACCGTGAATCCGCCAACGACATAAATCCTGCCATTGTGTTCGGCCAGCGCGGCATGGTGCGCCGGCAACGGCATGTCTTTCTTTTTCGTCCAGCGATCCGCCGCCGGATCGTATTCGTAGACCATGCCGAGCGACTTCCAGCCCAGCTCCTGTCCGCCAAAGACATAAAATTTGCCGCCGGCGGCCATGCCGTAGAGTTCTTCGGACGGCTGCGGAAACGCCGCCGCCGTGCTCCACTTCTGCGCCTGCGCCGCGGCAGTCAGCAGTACGAGCACACAAAGCACCAACAGCCGGCGCAAGATCCCCGGTTCAAATCCCCGCCTGTTCATCATCTCCCCTCCAGTCGATGGCGCTGATGCCACCTTAACCTAATTTACCGGCGCACAAAACTCGAATACGACCGCCAGATGCTGTTCGAAATCGCCAAAGCCGTGATCACCGCCTTCGATGATGTATTGCCGCGCCCCCTGGTAGCGCTGCACTGCCTGTCTGTAGTCAAGCACCTCGTCACCGGTTTCGACCATCAACAAATAACGCTGCGGCGTAATCGCCTCGCATTCGAGCGCGCGCAATTCATCCACATGCGCCAATGTGAATTCATATTCTTCGCCCGTGTGGAAATTTTTTTGCCGCCCGACATGGCCTTCGAGCAGTTCGTACGGACGCACCGCCGGATTAACCAGCACCGCGCGCAGTGCATGCCGCTCCGCCAGCCAGGTCGCGTAATAACCGCCAAGCGAGCTGCCGGCGAGTATCGCGTCGGGAGTTTTCACCGCGAGTTCATCGAGCAGGCGCGCTGCCGCCGCCGGCGCATGCGGCAGCACCGGCGCGAGAAATTTCATCGCCGGTGCGCGCAGTGCCAGTGCCGTTTGCAGGACGCGCGCCTTGAACGACGCCGGCGAACTGTTGAAGCCGTGGATGTAAATCATGGCGCTGTGCATGGGCGGATTCTACCCGCCACGACGCCCAGCCTATAATCGAAACTCTTTACCCTCGGCACTACACCCATGACCACAAAATCCACCTACGCGAAGCAAGGCATGATGGTGGCGCCGCACGCGCTGGCCGCGCAATCGGGGCTCGCCGTGCTGCGCGAAGGCGGCAACGCGCTCGAAGCGGTGGTCGCCGCGGCGGCGACGATTGCCGTCGTCTATCCGCACATGAACAGCATCGGCGGCGACAGCTTCTGGCTGATCCACGAACCGGGCCGCGATGTTGTGACCATCGACGCCTGTGGACGCGCCGCGGCGCGCGCCACCGTCGATTTTTACCGCGGGCAGAATCTGACCGCGATCCCCTCGCGCGGCGGGCTCGCCGCCAATACGGCCGCCGGCACGATTTCAGGCTGGGCGCTTGCGCTCGATTACGCGAAGCAGCATTGGGCGGGCCGCCTGCCGCTTGCGCGTTTGCTCGACGACGCCATTCAGCATGCCGAAAAAGGCTTTGTCGTCACGCAGAGTCAGGCGAACTGCACCGCCGCCAGGCGCACCGAGTTATCGGGCGTATCCGGATTCGGCGAGTGCTTTCTCGTCGACGGCGCCGCGCCGGCCGCAGACTCTACGATGAAACAACCACGCATCGCCGCGACGCTGTGCCAGCTCGTCAAAATGGGACTCAACGATTTCTACGACGGCGAACTAGCGCGATCGATTGCCGGCGATCTCGCCGCTGTTGGCAGCCCGCTGTCACTCGCCGACCTCGAAGGCCACGCCGCCGAACTGCGTCCACCCGTCGTGTTGCAACACAGTCTAGGCACGCTCTACAACATGGCACCACCGACGCAGGGCACGGTGTCGCTGATGATCCTCGGCATTCTCGATCGACTCGGTCTCGACAAAATCGCCGCTGACAGCGCCGATCACGTGCATCTCGCCGTCGAAGCGACCAAGCAGGCTTTTCTGGTGCGCGACCACCACATCACTGATCCGGCTTATATGACGGTTGACCCGCAGCAACTACTCGAAGACAAAGCGCTTGCCGCGCAAGCCGCCACCATCAACCGCGATCAAGCATTGCCCTGGGGTGCGCAATCCAAACGTGGCGATACCGTGTGGATGGGCGCGATTGATGGTGCCGGCCGCGCCGTCAGCATGATCCAGAGCATTTATCACGAGTTCGGTAGCGGCATCGTGCTGAAAAACTCCGGCATCAACTGGCAAAACCGCGGCTGCAGTTTTTCGCTCGACGAACGCGCGCTGAATCTGCTAAAGCCGCGACGCAAACCCTTTCACACCCTGAATCCGGCGCTGGCCCGATTAAACGACGGCCGCGTCATGGTCTACGGCACCATGGGTGGCGACGGCCAGCCGCAGACGCAGTCGGCGGTGTTCACGCGCTACGCCGTATTCGGGCAGGGCATGCAGCAGGCGATCAGCGCGCCGCGCTGGCTGCTGGGCCGCACCTGGGGACAGGCCAGCGATACGCTGAAATTGGAATCGCGATTCGATCCGGTGCTCGTTGCCGAACTAAAACGCCGCGATCACGACGTCGAAGTATTGCAGGCCTACGATGAAACCATGGGGCATGCGGGCGGCATCGCACGATATGTCGATGGCACGCTAGAGGCAGGGTTTGATCCGCGCAGCGATGGGGCGGCGGCGGGATTCTAGTACCGCTGCGGGCGAATCAATTGTTCTTCGCCCCCGAATCCTTCACCGCCTGACGCCACTTCTGGATTTCGCGCAGTACGAATGCGCGCGCCTCGCGATCGGTGAGGTGCTCGGGGTCAAAACCGTTTTCAGTGAGGCGCGCCTGCAAATCCGGTTGCGCCAGCGCCGCGCCCAACGCTTTGCCGAGCGCCGCCTGCGCCGTCGCCGGCAGACCCGCCGGCGCGATCATGAAACGGAATGATTCCGGATTGACGCTGGGAAATCCCGCCGCAGCAAACGTCGGCACATTGGGCAGTAGCGGCGAGGGTTTCTTGCCGGTGATCGCCAGCGGCACCAGCGTGCCGGCCTGGATCTGCGGCAACAGGGCGCCCGGCACCGCGATGGTGAGATCGGCGTGCCCGCCGATCACTTCAATGACGGAGGCGCCAGCGCCTTTGTAGGGCACGTGCAGCAAATCGATTTTCGCCGCGGTCTTAAACATCTCCGACGACAGATGGCTCGACGAACCAACGCCGGCGGAGCCGAACGTAATCTTGCCCGGATTCTTTTTCGCCGCGGCAATCAGTTCCTGCAACGTGCGCACCTTGAGGCCCGGGTGAGTCACTAGCAGGGACGGCGAAGTCGCGACGATCGCCACGAAAGAAAAATCGCGCTCGGAGTCATAGGGCAGTTTGTCGGCCAGAGATGGGTTGATCGCGAATGCGGTGTCGATCATGCCGAGCGTATAACCGTCGGGGGCGGATTTGGCGACAAGTTGCGTACCGAGCACACTGCCTGCGCCGCCGCGATTGTCCACCACCACCTGCTGGCCCAGCGCTTCGCCGAAGCGCGGTGCCACCAGCCGCGCCAGCAGATCGGTACCGCCGCCGGCGACGAAGGGTACGATCAGGCGGATTGGGCGCGACGGATAGACCTCGGCCGCAGCCGCATCATGCATGGCCGGCCACAACAGCACGGCCGCAACGGCCAGCAAACGACGCATCTCCCGCAATCCGCCGGCGTCACGCCGCATAGCGGTTCAACAGCTCGCGATTGATTTCGATGCCCAGCCCCGGCCCCTGCGGAATCGTCACGATGCCGTCCTTGTGCGTCACAGGGTTCTTCGCCAGTTCGGTGCGCAGGGCGTTTTCGCTCATGTCGTATTCGAGCAGCGCCGGGAACGGCACGTTGGCATGCGGCGCATCGGGCAGATTGGCCAGCAGCTGCAGTGTCGCCGCCATGCGAATGGCAGTGCCGAACATATGCGGCAGCACACGCACGTGATTGACGCTCGCCATCGCCGCGATCTTCCTGAACTCGGTGAAGCCGCCGCAGATGCTGACATCGGGCTGCACGATGTCGAGCGCGCGTTCCTGCAAAAAACGGCGGAAAGCGCGGTGGCCGCGCAATTGTTCCGCACCGGAGACCCGCACATTCAGCGCGCGGCGGATTTCACTATAACCCTCGACATCATCGGAGCTGATCGGCTCTTCGAACCATAGCAGGTTGTTTTCGACGAGCTTTTGTCCGACGGCAATCGCCGAGCCGCGGTCGTAGGCACAATTCGCATCGACCGCAAACAGGATGTCGTCGCCAATGGCGCGGCGCACCGCCGCCACGTTCTTGATGTCGTACTCCGGGCCGAAACCGACTTTCATTTTCATCGCGGTGAAACCCTGATCGACATAGCCGCGCGCTTCTTCGACCAGCGCGGCGGTCGGGTCGCTGCGTTCGCGCCGGAAGAGGCCCGTCGCATAGGCCTCGACTTTGCTGCGAAAGGCGCCGCCCAGCAGTTGATGGATCGGCTTGTCGAGCGCCTTGCCCATCAAGTCCCACAACGCGATGTCGACGCCACTGATCGCGCCGATGTCGGTGCCTTGCAGTTGCAGGCCTTCCCAGATCACTGCGTAATCGAAGGGACTACGGCCGATCACCTGCGATTCGAGTGCGCGCCGCGCCGGCACGCCGGTGCCCTCGCCCCAGCCGGACAACCCGCTGTCGGTGATGACCTCGACAATGCCGAACGGACGCTGCCGCGTTGTGCGCATGCCGTTCGAAAAGGGTTCTTTCACCGGATAAACGACCGGATAGGTTTTGACATCAACAATCTTCATGCTGGATTCCCTGAAATGGAATTCTGAAACCGCAAGGGGTTCGCTTTAATCCGCGCTGACCGTGCGCCCCGCCGCCCACGCGCGCAGGCCGTCGACTTTTTCCGACATCACCACCGACAGCGGCCGCGTGCGCTGGATTTCGCCGGCGATGTGCTCGGTCGCCAGCGGCTTCTTTTCCGACAGCGATTCGTAAATTGCCGCCACCACCGTCTGTTCGATTTCCGCGCCGGCAAAGCCGTCGGCGGCAACGGCGAGGCTGGGCACGTCGAATTTCAGCGGATCGTGATTGCGTTTTCTGAGATGGATGCGGTAAATCTCCTCGCGCACCGGCAGCTCGGGCAGATCGACAAAGAACATTTCATCGACACGGCCCTTGCGCAACAGCTCGGGCGGCAGTTGCGAAACATCATTCGATGTGGCAACCAGAAAAGTACGCGATTTGCGCTCGGCCATCCAGGTCAGCAACGTGCCCAGCACGCGGCGCGACACGCCGCCGTCGCCGCCACCGCTGTCCTGCGCGAGGCCTTTTTCGATCTCGTCGATCCACAGCACGCAGGGTGACATCGCATCGCCCTGCTTTAATGCCGCACGCAGATTACGTTCGGTCTCGCCGCTGAACTTGTTGTAGAGCACCGCAAAGTCGAGCCGCATCAGCGGCACACCCCATGAACCCGCAATGGCCTTGGCGGCAAGGCTCTTGCCTGCGCCCTGCACGCCGAGCAGCAGCACGCCCTTGGGCACATCGACGCCGAGTTTGGCGGCATCCCCCGTGAACGCCGGTCGCCGCAGTTCGAGCCAGCGCTTGAGGTTCTTCAGGCCGCCGACGTCGGCGAAGCTGCCGGTGTCGATTTCAAAATCGAGCAGACCGCCCTCGCCCAGCGATTCGCGCTTGAAGCGCAGCACGCGGTGGATGTCGTCAAGCGTGATCGCGTTGTCGTCGCGGATGGCCTGCCGGATCAAACGCTGCGCGTCGTCCTGGCACATGCCCGACAGATGCTGCACCAGCATGTCGACCGCCTGCTGCTGGCCCTTGATCGGCTGGCCGTTCTCGCGCTCCCACAACTGCGCTTCCTGCCGGATCAGTTCGCGGATTTCCTGCGCGGTGGGCAGCGGCAACGCGAAGCGCGCGCACATGCGCTGCAGATCGACCGGAATGTCGACGTGCTGGCTGACGAAGACCAGGGTGCGCGGCGTCTTCGGATATTCCTGCGCGATCTCCTTGATCAGGCGCACGTTGACCGGGTCGTCGAAGTACGGCTGCGGATCTAGCATCACGTAGATGCCGTTCTGCGGCGTCTTGTCGATATGGCGCAGCGCATCGCGAAACTCGTAGGTCTGCGGCACGACGTCGGTGCGCGGGAAGCGCTTCAGACCGTCGGCGACCGTCCACACGAAGAGCGGCCAGTTTTCGAGATTCGAGGCGCGTTCAAGCAGGCGCATCATGCGCACCTCTTCGCTGGTCTCGACCTGCACCAGCGGAAAATGCGATTTAATGATAAGCGCGAGATCGTTGAGGTTATCGGCCATGCAGTTCCCGCAATCGTTGCAGCAGTTTTTCGTGCACGCCACCGAAACCGCCGTTGCTCATGATGAGCACGTGGTCGCCGGGGCGCGCCGCCTGCGCAATCGCCTCGACGAGTTTGGTAAGGTCTTGTTCAGTAGTAGCGCGCGCCCCCAGCGGCGTCAATGACTCCGCCGGGTTCCAGCCGAGATTCGCCGCATAACAAAACACCAGATCGGCATCGACGAGACTGCCCGGCAGCGCGTCTTTCATGACACCGAGCTTCATCGTGTTCGAGCGCGGTTCGAGCACGGCGAGAATGCGCGCGCCTTTGACCTTGCTGCGCAGCCCGGCCAGCGTGGTCTTGATCGCCGTCGGATGGTGCGCAAAATCGTCGTAGACCGTGATGCCATTGACTGCGCCGCGCGTTTCCATGCGGCGTTTGACGTTTTTGAATTTGGCCAGCGCCGCAATCGATGCCGCCACCGGCACGCCGGCGTGGCGCGCCGCGGCGATCGCAGCGAGTGCGTTGTGCTGGTTGTGCGCGCCGAGCAGATCCCACTGCACTGTGCCCTGCGGTTTACCGGCGAGGCTGACGTCAAAACGACCGTCGGCCGACTGCGCGCCGCACTGCCAGCCATCGTGATGATCGAAACGCTCGACCGATGTCCAGCAGCCGCACGCCAGCACGCGGTCCAGTGACGCCTCGGCGCCGTTGGCAACAATCAAACCGTTGGATGGGATCGTACGCACCAGATGATGAAACTGTGTTTCGATCGCCACCACGTCCGGGAAAATATCGGCGTGATCGAATTCGAGATTGTTCAGCACTGCAGTGCGCGGCGCGTAGTGCACGAACTTCGAGCGCTTGTCGAAAAACGCCGTGTCGTATTCGTCGGCTTCGATGACGAAGAACGGTGAGCGTTCATCACCGCCCTTCGCTTGCTTGGGTGGCACCCCTGGCAATCTGGCAGAAATCCCAAAATTCTCCGGCACCCCGCCGATCAGGAACCCGGGCGCCAGCCCCGCATGTTCAAGTATCCACGCCAGCATCGACGTCGTGGTGGTCTTGCCGTGCGTGCCGGCGACCGCCAGCACCCAGCGCCCGCGCAACACGTTTTCCGCCAGCCACTGCGGCCCCGAGAGGTACGGCAGGCCGCGGTTAAGAATTTCTTCCATCAGCGGATTGCCACGCGTAACGACGTTGCCGATGACATAGACGTCGGGCGCGAGTTTAAGCTGCGCGGCGTCGAACCCCTCGATCAGCCCGATGCCCTGCGCTTCAAGCTGCGTGCTCATCGGCGGATAGACGTTGGCGTCGCAACCGGTGACGGCATGCCCGGCCGACTTCGCGATCGCCGCGATGCCGCCCATGAAAGTGCCGCAGATGCCGAGTATGTGGATGTGCATTGAGCGCGGAATTCAAGAATGAATAGGTTTAAGCCGCTACGCTTTGAAAATGAAATACACGGCGCCGATCAGGCACAGGCCGGCGTAGGCATAGTTGAGCGTGATCTTCTGGTCCATGTAGAACATCGCAAACGGCACGAACACCAGCAAGGTGATCACCTCCTGGATGATCTTGAGCTGGGCCAGTGAAAACACACTGAAGCCGATACGGTTGCCCGGCACCTGCAGCAGGTATTCGAACAAGGCGATGCCCCAGCTGACGAAAACCGCGACGACCCAGGTGCTGGTGCGCAGATTGCGCAGATGCCCGTACCAGGCAAACGTCATGAAGAGATTGGAAGCTGAGAGCAGCAAAACCGCCTGCAGCGCCGGTGAGGAGAATGTCGGCATGGCCATCCTTCGCCCGCAAAAGTCCGCATTGTAACGCCGCCACGCGAGGCGCCGCGCCGCCTACAGCGGAATGTCGGGGAGCGACGCCGAGCGCGAAGCGCGCAGCGGCCGGTTGCCCGCGGCGTGATAAGTCGAGACCAGCGAATACTTGGTGTCGGTGCTGCGGTTGTCGCCGGCCGTGTGCAGCAGGCGGCTGTGAAAGAACAGCACATCGCCGGCGTCGAGCTCAACGGTCTGCTGTGTCTCGATCAATGCGCGGTTTGCCGGATGCTCAGGGCGCAGAAACAAATCGCCATCGTACTGGTCGGCAGAAAACGCCATGCGGTGCGTGCCCGGCAATACGCGCAGGCAGCCGTTGCCGGCGTGTTCGCGCCCGAGCGCGGTCCATACCGACACCAGTGCGGGCTGCTGAAAAGACCAGTAGCGGATGTCCTGGTGCCAGTGCGTTTCGCTGCTGTAACCCGGGTTCTTCGTCATCACGCAATTGTGATGCGCCTGCGACATTTCAATGCGCGCGCCCAGCAACTGGCGCAGGCGCGCCGCCAGCCTGGGTGAAATCTGCCACTCGGCAAGCACCGCGCTGCGCGCATAGGCCTGCAACAGGCGGCGCACGGTGCACCCGCCCGGCGCATCAAGCGAGGCCGGCGCTCCCGGATAACCGGTATCCGCTTCGTATTCAACCGGCGGCACTCGCGCCGCCAGATCGAGCTTGGCCTTCGCCAGCATGATGCCGCAGGTAGTGGCATCGGCAAGGCGGCGCACCACTACATAGCCGTCGTTTTCGAACTGCGCGAGCTCACCCGCGGAAAAGCGGTCGCGCTGCGGGCGGAATAACACGCACCACGTTGCCACGCTCGCCGCCGCCAGCGCGAAGAGCGCATAGGCCGGGTCGAACTCGGAGGTAAACAGCGCGTTGGTGCTGATCACCGACGGTTCGATGTTGGCGACGATGCCGGTAAACAGATTGTTGGCGGCGTGGATGCCAATCGCCAGTTCGAGACGGCCGTCCTTCAGGGTGACCGCCGCCAGCAAAGCGCCGATGATGAAATACTGCGGCAGCACCAGCCACGGCGCCGCATCCACCTCCGGATTGCCCGCATGCGGCAGCATGAACATTGCCGCGCTGATGGCGATCAGCAACCAGGGTCGCCGACACAACAAGCCGAGGCTTTGCATGACGTAACTGCGGAACAGCAGTTCCTCGGTCGCCGTCTGCAAGGGCGTCAGTAACAGGGCCAGTGCCGCCGAGACGAAAAACACGTTCGGATCGAAACTGAAACGATAACGGCCGGGAAACAGCCAGGCCTCGACCACGCAACAAACGACCGCAAACCCCGCCCACACGACGGCACCCGTCGCCATGCGGCGCCAGTCAATGCGCGCGTAGGGCGTGACCAGGCTGCGCATGCTCCGGCGATGTATCCAGGTCATGACGATGGCAAGCCCGCCGAGACCGATCAGCTCGCCGGCGTTGAGCGCGACAAACTGTTCGAGCGTGCCGAACACGCTGAACTGCATCGCCAGCCACCACGGCACGAAGCCCAGCAACTCGAAAAAGAAAATGACGGTGACCGCCCCCAGCACGTAACGCCACCACGCGTTCTGCCCCCGCGCGGCGAGCGAGAGGTAGCGTGCGGCAGCGGGAAATTGCGGGCGCAAGATGCTGTTCGCGATCAGGACGGTTCGTAGCCGAGGTTGGGCGCCAGCCAGCGCTCGGCATCCGCCAGCGTCATGTCTTTGCGTTTGGCGTAGTCCTCGACCTGGTCGCGGCCGATTTTGCCGACGGCGAAATACTGCGCCTGCGCATGCGCGAGATAAAAACCGCTGACCGACGAGGCCGGCATCATCGCGAAGCTCTCGGTCAACTCAATGCCGACGGCAGGCGCACGCAGCAACTCGAACAACGCCGCCTTCTCGGTATGGTCGGGGCAGGCCGGATAGCCTGGCGCCGGCCGGATGCCGCGGTATTTTTCGCGGATCATGTCGTCGTTCGACAGCGTTTCGTCTTTGGCATACGCCCACATTTCGCGACGCACGCGCTTGTGCAGCAGTTCGGCGAAGGCCTCGGCCATGCGGTCGGCCAGCGCTTTCAACATGATGGCGTTGTAGTCGTCGTGTTTTTCTTCGTAAGCTTTGACGCGCTTGTCCACCCCCAGCCCCGCCGTCACCGCGAAAGCGCCGAGATAGTCTTTGACGCCGGACCCGCGCGGTGCGACAAAATCTGACAGGCAGAGATTCGGGTTGCCGGTCGGCTTTTTATTCTGCTGGCGCAGACCATGCCACGTCATCATCGGGCTTTCGCGCTTTTCGTTCGCGTAAAGTGCGATGTCATCATCAACGCTGTTGGCCGGATAAATCGCGAACACGCCGTTGGCCTGCAGCCAGCGGCCCTCGACGATTTTCTTCAGCATCTCTTTGGCGTCGGCAAACACCTTTTTCGCCTCGACGCCGACCACCGCGTCGTCGAGTATCTTCGGGTACGAACCGGCAAGATCCCATGTCTGAAAAAACGGTGCCCAGTCGATATGCGCGGCGATCTCGGCGAGATCGTTATTCTTCAAATGTTTGACACCAACGAAGGCCGGCGCCGGCGGCACGTTTGTTTTCCAGTCGGTCTTGAACGCATTGGCGCGCGCCTCGGCGAGCGTAATCAGTTCCGGGCCCTTCTTGCCGGCGTGCTGCGCGCGCGTCTTGTCGTACTCGGCGCGCAGTTCGTCGAGGTAAGTACGCCGTGTGACTTCATCCTCGGCCAAAAGGCTGCTGCAGACCGTCACGCTGCGCGAGGCATCCGGCACCCATACCGTCGGGCCGTTGGTATAACCGGGCGCGATTTTCACCGCGGTGTGCATGCGCGAAGTCGTCGCGCCGCCGATGAGCAGCGGCAGCGTCAAGCCCTGGCGCTGCATTTCGCGCGCGACATTACCCATTTCTTCGAGCGAGGGCGTGATCAAACCCGACAGGCCGATGATGTCTGCCTTCTCGGCAATCGCGGTGTCGATGATTTTCTGCCCCGCCACCATCACGCCCATGTTGACGACTTCGTAATTGTTGCACTGAAGCACGACCGAGACGATGTTTTTGCCGATGTCGTGCACGTCGCCCTTGACGGTGGCAATGACGATCTTGCCCTTCGGCTTCAGGTCGCCCAGCCGCGCTTTTTCCGCCTCGATATACGGAATCAGATGCGCAACCGCCTGCTTCATGACGCGCGCGCTCTTCACCACCTGCGGCAGAAACATCTTGCCGGCGCCGAACAGATCGCCGACCACGTTCATGCCGTCCATCAGCGGACCCTCGATCACATGGATCGGCCGGCCGCCGGATTTTTCGAGATCCTGCCGCGCTTCCTCGGTGTCCTCGATGATCCACTGCGTGATACCGTGCACCAGCGCGTGCGAGAGCCGCTTGCCGACCGGCTCCTGCCGCCACTCGAGGTTCTGTTCTTCTTTCGCGCCGCCAGCCTTCAGCGTGCCGGCGATTTCGATCATGCGCTCGGTCGCATCGGGGCGACGGTTGAGCACGACGTCCTCGACGCGTTCGCGCAACTCGGGCGCGAGGTCATCATAGACGCCGACCATACCGGCATTGACGATGCCCATGGTCATGCCGGCCTTGATCGCGTGGTAGAGAAACACCGTGTGGATCGCCTCGCGCGCCGGGTCGTTGCCGCGGAACGAGAAGCTCACGTTCGACACGCCACCACTGACTTTCGCATACGGCAGGTTCTGGCGGATCCAGCGCGTCGCCTCGATGAAATCGACGGCGTAGTTATTGTGTTCCTCGATGCCGGTGGCAATCGCGAAGATGTTCGGATCGAAAATGATGTCTTCCGGCGCAAAGCCGACCTTCTGCGTGAGAAGATCGTAAGCGCGTTTGCAGATTTCCGTCTTGCGCGCGAAAGTGTCGGCCTGCCCCTGCTCGTCGAAGGCCATGACGATCACCGCCGCGCCGTAACGCCGGCACAGCCGAGCCTGGCGCAGAAACTCGGCCTCGCCTTCCTTCATGCTGATCGAATTGACGATGGACTTGCCCTGCACGCACTTGAGGCCGGCCTCGATCACCTCCCACTTCGAGGAATCGATCATGACCGGCACGCGCGCGATGTCGGGTTCGGTCGCCACCAGATTCAGAAAGCGCACCATCGCCGCCTTCGAATCGAGCATCGCCTCGTCCATGTTGACGTCGATCACCTGCGCGCCGTTTTCGACCTGCTGGCGCGCGACGGCGAGTGCGTCATCGAACTGGTTGTTCAAAATCATGCGCGCAAACGCCTTGGAACCGGTGACGTTGGTGCGCTCGCCGACGTTGACGAAGAGCGAGCTGTCATCAACGTTGGCCGGCTCAAGACCGGACAAACGCAGCTTGTGATCGGTTGCCGGCGGCACGCGCGGCGGCACCGATTTGACTTGTTGCGCGATGGCGCGGATGTGATCGGGTGTGGTGCCGCAGCAACCACCGGCGATATTGACGTAACCGGCCTCGGCAAATTCTTTCAGCAGCGACGAGGTGATCGGCGGTGTTTCGTCGAAACCGGTGTCGCTCATCGGGTTCGGCAGACCGGCGTTCGGATAGACGCAGATGTTCGCATCGCAGATTTTCGACAACTCGGCGATGTACGGCCGCATCAACGCCGCCCCCAGTGCGCAGTTCAGGCCGATCGTCACGGGTTTCGCGTGACGCACCGAATTCCAGAACGCTTCGACCGTCTGCCCCGACAAAATGCGCCCCGAGGCGTCGGTCACCGTGCCTGAAATCATCAGCGGCAGGCGCGTGCCGGACTCTTCGAAAAACTGGTCGATGGCAAACAGCGCCGCCTTCGCATTCAATGTGTCGAATATGGTTTCGACCAGAAACAGATCGACACCGCCCTCGACGAGCGCACGCGCCTGCTCAAGGTAGGCGGCGACGAGTTCGTCGAAGGTGACGTTGCGCGCGCCCGGGTCGTTGACGTCCGGCGAGATCGACGCGGTTTTCGGCGTCGGGCCGAAGGCGCCGGCGACGAAGCGCGGCGAATCCGGCGTGGAATATTTGTCGCAGGCCGCGCGCGCGATTTTCGCCGCTGCCACGTTCATCTCGTAGGCGAGATCTTCCATGTGGTAATCGGCCTGCGCGATCCTTTGCGCCCCGAAGGTGTTCGACTCGACGATGTCGGAGCCGGCGGCCAGATACTGCTCGTGAATTTCCTGAATCACCTGCGGCTGCGTCAGCACCAGCAATTCGTTGTTGCCCTTGACGTCGTGCGCGAAGTCGGCGAAGCGCTTGCCGCGATACTCGGCCTCGCCGAGTTTGTAGCGCTGGATCATGGTGCCCATCGCGCCATCGAGGATCGCGATGCGCCGCTTGAGCAAATCTGTCAGGGCAGTCGTTGAGTTCATGTCGTCCACAAAAAACAAAAAACCCGATCTGCGGGTGCCGATCGGGTCACGCCGCTTAGCCGTATTTGTTTTCCACCGATCAGACCGTGTCGCAGGTCTCCGGCGGCGCCCGCAAGCTTTGCAGAAATCGGCGCTAAATTAGAAGGTTACGCGCCACAGCGGGGGTTGTCAAACCAGCGCCGCACTTAACAACAGAGGGTCAGCCGTTATACTTGCGCACTCATCACGCCCAACCACGCACGATGCAACATCTCAAACCGAAACAGGCGCACGAATTTCTGCAAACACATCCCGATGCCGTGTTGATCGATGTGCGCAGCGAAATCGAATTTCTGTTCGTCGGCCATCCGGTCGGCGCCATCCACGTGGCGTGGAGCGAAGCGCCCGACTGGGAAATCAATCCGCATTTCACCGCGCAGGTCAAAGCTGAAGCGGGCGTGGATCAACCCGTTTTGCTGATCTGCCGCAGCGGCACACGCTCGGTCGAAGCCGCCAAAGCGCTTGAAGACGGCGGTTTCAAAAATGTCTGCAACGTGCAGGAAGGCTTCGAAGGCGATCGCGACGAACACTATCATCGCGGCACACACGGCGGCTGGCGCTATCATGGCCTGTCGTGGGAGCAGACCTAGGAACCACCGAATAAGCTACTGCGCGGCCGGTCTGCGTCGTCGCGTGCTCGCTCGGGACTCGCCTAACTTGTTCGTTATGTCTCGCCCCTCGCTGCGCGTCTCCTAGCATCCCGACCTGCTCGATACGCTTCTTCGGTGGTTCCTGTCCTAACTAACGCTCACACCGAGCATACGGCCAACCATAAACGTCACCCCACCCGCCGCGGCGCCGATCGCCAGCATGCGCAGTCCGCTTAGCAGCGCATTGCGTCCGGTAAACAGCGACAACGTCGCACCGACAGCAAACAGCGCCACCGCAGTCAAGCCGATTGCCATGTTCAATGCAATACCGCCCGCGCCGAATACGAACGGCAGCAGCGGCACGACACCGCCCGCCGCAAATGCCAGAAATGAAAATACCGCCGCCCCCCAGGGAGAACCAAGGTCCTCGGGATTGAGACCGAGTTCCTCGCGTGCCAGCGCATCGAGTGCGCGCTCGGGGTCGGTGATCACCGTTTGCGCCATGCGCTGCGATTCTGCGGGCGAGATACCGCGCGCTTCGTAAATCAGCGCGAGCTCGTGCGCCTCTTCTTCCGGATAGGCGGCGAGTTCGTCGCGTTCGAGCCCGATCTGGTATTCGAACATTTCGCGCTGCGAACGCATCGACACATATTCCCCGGCCGCCATGGAAAAAGCACCGGCGACGAGGCCCGCGGTACCCGTCAACAAAATGGTCGCCGCGTCGGCGCTGGCGCCGGCCACACCCATAATCAGGCTCGCGTTCGAAATCAAACCATCGTTGATGCCGAAAACGGCGGCGCGCAGATTGCCGCCGCCCGACATGCCGCTGTGATGCCCGGTGTCGTCGAGGTGGTGCGGAATGACCTGGCCGGTACTGTTGGCCGTGTAGACCGACATGCCGCGTACTTTCATCGCCGCGAGCACAGTGCGCAGCTTGCGCGGCCCGTGGCTGCGCACGAGGCCGGCGACGATGCGCGCACGCACGTCCGGCACGAACGCGGGCATGCCGCCGCTGACACACGCCTTCTCGCCCCAGATCGCGGCCTGCCCTTCGGCCTCACCAGCGAGATCGAGAAAAAGTTTTTCGCGCGGCGTGCCGGCTTCGGCCTGCGCGACTACGCGATACAGATAAGCGGCGCGCATTTCTTCAGACCAGTTGGTGATTTCGTGGTTCATGATTTCTCCTGAATCGGCGGTGCACGCAGAAAGCGGACCGCACAGGCGGCGCCGCAGGCCAGCAGCACGCTTGCCGTCAACGCGACCGCCAGCGCCGAATCGGCGACGTGCGGCACGATCGCCACCGCGGCGATGGCCGTGAACATGCTGTGCTGGAACGACTGCAGCGAAGCCGCCATGCCGCGATTATGCGGGAACAAATCGAGCGCGAGGAGTGTGAGCGTCGGCATCGCTATCGCCATGCCCGTCGTATAAAGCATCACGCACAACACGGTCCAAGGCAGCGCCGGCGCGGCGGCGGCATGATAAATCACGTTGCAGGCGACGGCCGCAAACATCACGACGTATCCGAGACGCAGCGTTTGCCAGCTCGCCAGGCGCCCTGCGATACGCCCCGAAATGAATGCGCCGATGACAATGCCGCTGATGCCCGGAATGAACAGCCAGGCAAACTGTGTTTCGCTCAGGCCCAGCCACTGGTAGATGACCACGGGGGCTGCGGCAATGTAGAGAAAAAAAGCGCAGAAGTTAAAAGCGATCGCCGACGACAACAATCCGAAGCGCAGATTGCCGAGCAACCTGCAATAGTTCGCCAGCAGCACACGCGCAACGAAGGGCTGCCGTTCGTGCTGCGGCAGCGTTTCCGGCAGCAACCGGTAGCAGGCAGCGAGCAGCACGGCCGGATAGATGGCGAGAAACACGAACACCGAGCGCCAGCCGAAAGCGGCCTGCAACCAGCCGCCGACGATGGGCGCAATCGCCGGCGCCAGGCCAAAGATCATAGTCACCGTCGACATCATGCGTTGCGCATCGTCGCCGGCAAAACTGTCGCGGATCATGGCGCGGCCGACGATCATGCCGGCGCCACCGGCGAGGCCCTGCAACGCGCGAAACCACAGTAGCTGGTGAAATGCCGCGGCCAGCGCGCAGCCGGCGCTGGCAACCACGAACAGCGCGAGATTAACCAGGATCACCGGACGCCGCCCGTACGAATCGGCAATCGCACCGTGAAACAGCGACATCACCGCGAAAGTGGCAAGAAACACGCTGATCGTAAATTGCAGTTCAAGCGTCGAGACGCCGAAGCTGCGGCCGATTTCCGGAAACGACGGCATGTAGGTGTCGATGGAAAACGGGCCCAGCATGGCGAGCGCCGCCAGCAAGACTGCGAAAACCGCTGTACTGCCTTTGCCGGCTGGTTTTGGCGAGGGGGACTGCATACGGCGGGATTATGTCATTTGTGGCGGCCGCGCATTCCGTGTTTGCAATGACCGCCGCGCGGTATAGCCGACTTGTGCCGCACTCAGCCGTTCAGGTGTTGCACACGCCGGTACTGGATCGCCTCGGCAATGTGCGCCGGCGCTATTTGCGCGGCAGCAGCCAGATCGGCGATCGTGCGCGCAAGTTTGAGACAGCGGTGATAGCCGCGCGCAGACAGACCGAGCCGCGCAATGGCCTGCTGGAGCAATGCCGCGCCGCTATCGGTGACGGCGCAATGCAGATCGATTTCACGCGTGCCCAGTTGTGAGTTGGGTTTTGACTGTCGCTGAAGCTGCCGCTCGCGCGCGGCGCTCACCCGTGCGCGCACCGTGGCGCTGGCTTCACCGCCCGCGTCGCGCGCGAGATCCTGCGGGGACACCGCCGGCACTTCGATCTGCATGTCGATGCGGTCAAGCAAAGGGCCGGATATGCGCGCGCGATAACGCGCGATCTGGTCGGGCGTGCAACGGCAGCGCCCGCTGAAATGCCCCGAATATCCGCACGGGCAGGGGTTCATCGCGGCGACGAGTTGAAAACGCGCGGGAAATTCGGCCTGCCGCGCGGCGCGCGAGACACAGATGCGCCCGGATTCAAGCGGCTCGCGCAACACTTCGAGCACATGGCGCTCAAACTCGGGCAGTTCATCGAGAAAAAGCACGCCGTGCATCGCCATCGAAATTTCTCCGGGGCGCGGCAAGCTGCCACCGCCGACCAGCGCAACACCGGATGCCGTGTGGTGCGGTGCGCGGAACGGCCGCCGCCGCCAGTTTGCAACATCGAAGCCGGCGCTGCCGAGCGATTGCACCGCGGCCGATTCAAGTGCCTCGGCATCGCACATCGGTGGCAGGATGCCGGACAACCGCGTCGCCAGCATTGTTTTGCCCGAACCCGGCGGCCCGACCATCAAGAGACTGTGCGCACCGGCGGCGGCGATTTCCAGGGCGCGCTTCGCCTGCATCTGCCCTTTGACGTCGAGCCACTCGGGATAAGCCTGCACCAGCGCAACCGGCGGCGCCGTGAATTCTTCGAGCGGCACTCGCCCGGCGAGATGCGCGCAGACATCGAGCAACGTGCGCGCCGGAAACACCCGCGCGCCGCCGGGCAACGCCGCTTCAGCGGCATTGGCCTGCGGCACGATAAAGGCGCGGCGGTCGCGGATGGCACCGCAGATCAACGCCAACATGCCGCGCACCGGCCGCACTTCACCCGTCAACGCGAGTTCGCCGGCGAATTCATATTGATCGAGATTTTTTGTCGGCAGCTGCCCCGATGCAGCCAGTATGCCCAGCGCAATCGGCAGATCATAGCGCCCGCTTTCTTTGGGCAGATCGGCCGGCGCGAGATTGACGGTGATGCGGCGCATCGGGAATTCGAAGTTTGACGTCTGCAGCGCAGCGCGCACGCGGTCCTTCGCCTCCTTGACTTCGGCTTCGGGCAAACCGACGATGGTGAATGCCGGCAAACCGTTGGCCAGATGCGCCTCAACCGTGACCAGCGGTGCCTGCATGCCGGCCAGTGCGCGGCTGTAGAGTACAGCGAGTGACATGATGGTGCCGGCGCGCGCGAACGCGATTTGAATGGTGATGCGGCTCTAACGACTGGCGGCATCCATTGACGACAAACATCGCGCCTAGACCTTCGGCACTATTACGGGCGGGGAATACACCGCGCCATGCGGGGCGCGAACTGCTTCAGTGTGCTTTGGCGCTTTTTTCGAGTTCGGCCAGCCGCGCTTCAAGCGCCGCAAGTTTCTCGCGGGTGCGCGCCAGCACCGCCGACTGCACGTCGAATTCTTCGCGCGTAACCAGATCAAGTCGGGTAAACAATGACGACAGCGTTGCGCGCATATTGCGTTCAATATCCGCAGCCGGGGTGCGCGCCATAACCTCTTTGATTCGGGCGCTGATTTCGTCGATCAGTTTCTCGTTGACCACTTGGCATTGCTCCATGACTTGATTAGCAAAACAAATCTACCACGCGACACCCGTAAAAACCCTAATTGCGACGCAACATTCTGGCGGCTCACTTATGGTGCAAAGAGCGCCAAAACGCCTCATTGCGGTGCGCATGGCATATCGACCCTGCCGCCAGCCAGGCAGCTTAGCCTTTTAAGTTCAATGATTTACGATCTGGCACAGTCCGTGCTAAACGTTGGTCGGTAACGTTACCGAACTGCCAACACTTGAAAGGATGATCATGCATAAGAAGACCCTGATGGCTGCGGCAATTGCCGCAGCTTTTGCCATCTCCGGCAGCGCATTCGCCGCCGATGCAGCCCCCGCTGAAGAGAAAAAACCGGAAGAAGCCAAGAGCCCGCATACGCTCACCGGCAATTTCGGCGTTTTCAGCCAATACATATTCCGCGGCCTGACCCAGACCAATCGCAAACCGGCCGCGCAAGGCGGTTTTGATTATTCACACGAGTCGGGCTTCTACGCCGGCACCTGGATGTCGAACATCAGCTGGCTGAAGGAA
>JANXSE010000106.1 GCA_025356695.1 Betaproteobacteria bacterium | reverse complement strand
CGTTACGACATCGGTGACTACGCAGAAGCCGGCGCTGCCTGTGCGTGCGGGCGCGGATTGCCGGTCCTCGCGCGCATCATGGGGCGCAGCCGCAACATGCTGCGTCTGCCCGATGGCGGCACGCACTGGCCGGGCGTGCCGCTGCGCGCGCTGCGCGAGATTGCGCCGCTGCGCCAGTTCCGCATCGTTCAACACAGACTGGACGGCATTGAGTTGCAATTGGTAAGCGACCGGCCGCTGGTCGCGGAAGAAGAGGCGGCATTGCGTGATGCTTTGCACAAGCGCCTTGGTTATCCGTTCGAGGTGCGTTTTGCGCGTTTGGAACGCATCGAGCGCGGCGCTAATTACAAATTCGAGGATTTTGTATGTCAGGTGATATGAACGCATGGATTGCGGAACTGTTTCGCGATCCCGATCTGGTGCGCATGGGGCACGCCCAGCGCGTCGACGATCTCAACCTCGGACTGGGCTGGCTTTACTACGGGCTCGCGCGCACGATGCGTCCCGCCGTCGTGGTCGTGATCGGCTCGTATCGCGGATTCGTGCCGATGATGCTGGGCAAAGCGCTGGCGGACAACGGCGAAGGCGGGCAGGTCCACTTCATCGATCCGTCGTACGTGGACGATTTCTGGAAGGACGCCGCCTCAGTGAAGGCGCATTTTGCACTTTATGGTCTGAGCAACATCCGGCATTACCTGATGACCACCCAGCAGTTCGTCGAGTCCGCGGCATACCGCGAGCTGGGCGCGCCCGGCATCGTTTTCGTCGACGGCTACCATACCGAAGAGCAGGTGCGCTTCGATTACGAAGCGTTCCGCGACCGGCTCGCCAGCGACGGCGTCACGCTGTTTCACGACACGCGCTACGTCAAGCCTTCGCGCATGTACGGTCCCGACCGAATTTACACGCGCACGGTCAAATACTTTATCGACAAGCTCAGGCAGGACCCGGCGCTGCAGGTGCTCGATTTGCCGCTCGGCGACGGTCTGGCGCTGGTGCGCCGCGCGGCGGTTCCGGCATGACGCTCAGTGTCGCTGCCGGCAACAGCACGCTGTGGGCCATCACCAGTTACTTCAACCCGATGCATTACAGGCGGCGGCGCGCCACCTATCAGGGTTTCCGCCAGCGTCTGCAGGTGCCGCTGGCAGCCATCGAGCTGTCTTTCGACGGGCGCTATGAGCTAGGCACAGGCGACGCCGATCTGCTGGTGCAACTGCGCGGCGAAGACGTCATGTGGCAGAAGGAGCGCCTGCTCAATGTGCTGTTGCCGCAATTGCCCGCCGCCTGCCGGCATATCGCCTGGCTCGACTGCGACATCGTGTTCGAGCGGCAGGACTGGCCCGAGCGCATCGCCGATGCGCTGGTGCGGGCGCCGCTGATACAACCGTTTCGGCGCGTGCATTACATGCCGCCGCAGGCCGGGCCGGACGATGTCGCGGAATCAATCGCAACGCTCAGCCGCGAGTCCCTGGGTAGTTGGCTGGATTCCGGCAAGACGGCGGACGATGCGCTGCGCCACGCCACCACCCGGCGCAGCGATTCGGCGATGAAGGGGATGGCATGGGTCGCGTCGCGCGATTTGCTGCAGTCGCACGGTTTCTACGATGCCTGCATCATCGGCGGCGGTGCAAATGCGCTGGCCTGCGCGGTACTGGGTACCACCGACAACGTGATGCGTTCGAACCGCATGAACGAGCGGCAGCGCGTACATTACCTGGCGTGGGCCGCGCGTTTTCATGACGTCGCGCAGGGCACCATTTCCGGCATGGACGGCGACATCTATCACCTGTGGCACGGTGATCTGGCCGATCGCGGTGGCGGCGCGCGTCACCAGGGTCTTTTGCAATTCGATTTCGATCCGGCCGCGGATATTGCCGTCGCCGACAGCGGTTGCTGGCGCTGGGCGAGCGACAAGCCCGGCATGCACGGTTACGTGCGCGACTATTTCGCGGCGCGCAAGGAAGACAGCTGACGTTTATTTGGCCGGGCTCTTCGCCAGCCCCAGATCGGTCAGCGTGACGGCCAGCGCCGCGTATTCCGTGTC
>JANXSE010000096.1 GCA_025356695.1 Betaproteobacteria bacterium | reverse complement strand
TTCAATCCTGATTCACCGCAGTTTGCCAACCCCGTGCATTGCGTGCGCCTTGCCAACGACGGTTTGGTTTATGTCTGCGATCGCAGCAATAACCGCGTGCAGATATTCCGCAAGGACGGTACTTTTGTGCGCCAGATCGTGGTCGAGCCGAAAACGCGCATCACCGGCACCGCTTATGACATGGTGTTCTCGCCCGACGCACAGCAGCGTTATTTGTTTGTTGCTGACGGCTCAAATGGTGAAGTGCAGATTGTCGCGCGCGAGTCCGGCACGATCGCTGCGTCGTTCGGCCGTCTTGGTCGCAACGCCGGTGAATTCTACGGTCTGCACAATATCGCTATCGATGCGCGCGGCAATATCTACACCGCCGAAGTGCGCAGCGGCCGGCGCGTGCAGAAATTCATGCCGACGGCGAATCCCTGAACGCTGCTGCGTTATAAATTATTCCGGCGTGATGCCGGCTTCCTTGATCACGCGCGCCCACTTGGTGATCTCGCTCTGAATCTGGTCGCGCAGGCCTTCGGGCGTGCTCGATTCGGGTTCGATGCCCTGGGCGATGAGTTTTTCTTTCATTGCCGGGTCGCGCAGCACGGCGGCGATTTCGCGGTTCAGCAGTTGAATGATGTCGTTCGGCGTATTCGCCGGCGCGAGCAGGCCGAACAGGCCGCGCGATTCGAAACCGGGCAGACCCGCTTCGATCGCCGTCGGCACGTTGGGCAACGCCGGTGAGCGTGTTGCCGCGGTGATGACGATCGCCTTCAGCTTGCCCGCCTGCACCTGCGGCACATAGACCGGGATATTGTCGAACACCAGCGTGACGCGGCCGGAGGCGAGGTCGGTCAGGTAGGTTGCGCCCTTGTACGGCACGTGCAGCACGTCAAGGCCGGCTGCTTTTTTGTACATCTCGCAAGTCAGGTGCAAGAGGCCGCCGGTGCCCGATGACGCGCAACTGTATTTGGCGGGGGCAGCTTTGATCAGCGCGGTGAGCTCGGGCAGCGTGTTGGCCGGCAGACCGGGCCCGACGAAGAGGCCGTTGGGAATTGCGCCGAACTTCGTAATCGGCGCGAAGTCTTTGCGGAAATCGTAATTAAGCTGGCTGTAGTAGCTGGCGTTGATCGCGTTCGACGCCACCGAACTCATCAGCAGCATATAGCCGTCGGGTGCCGATTTGGCGACGGTCTCGGCGGCGAGGTTGCCGCCGGCGCCGGGCCGCGGATCCATGATGAACGACTGATTGAGCCGCTTGGTCAGTTGATCGGTGACGGTGCGGCCGAAGGTATCCGCGCTGCTGCCGGTGGCAAGCGAAGTGATAAAGCGCACCACCTTGTTCGGGTACGGCGTGCGCTCCTGCGCCTGCGCTGCCGGCAGCATTGCAACCAACAGGGTTGCGCCGAACGCCACTGTTTTTTTACTCATGCTTGTCTCCTCCAGGCGATTTTGTGTGGCTGCATTCAATCCGGCGGTTTGATGTTGGCGTCGCGCAATACCTTGCCCCAGCGTTCCGTTTCTTTTTTCAGGAATGCACCGAATTGTTCCGGATTTGAATGCGCGGCTTCCGCGCCCACCGCGAGCAGACGCGCCTGCACATCGGTGTTACGCAATACTTCGGCGAGCGCCTGATTGATTTTGAGGATGATGGCTTTGGGCGTTGCGCGCGGCGCCAGCACGCCGTACCAGCCCACCAGTTCGTAGCCGGGCACGGCGTCGGCCACCGGCGGCAGCCCCGGTGTCATCTGCGTCGCCTCGCGCGTGGTTACCGCCAGCGCGCGCACCTTGCCGCCCTGCACGAACGGCGGCAGTGCCGGTGCGGCGGCGCAGGTCGAATGCATTTGTCCGCCCATCATGTCGGTCAAGGCGATCACGCTGCCTTTATACGGCACATGTGCGAGCTTGATGCCGGCCATGCTTTGAAACAATTCCATGCATAGATGCGGCGTCGAACCCTGGCCGCCCGAGCCGTACATGACCTGACCCGGCCGCGTTTTGGCGTAAGCGATGAATTCGGCCATCGTTTTGACCGGCAAGGTCGCACTGACGGCGATCACGAACGGCGTCGAAGCGACGATCGCGACCGGCGCAAAATCCTGCGTCATCATGTAACGCTGATACATGGTCGTGCTGATCAACTGCGTCATCGTCGCCATCCACAGCGTG
>JANXSE010000086.1 GCA_025356695.1 Betaproteobacteria bacterium | reverse complement strand
AGCAGACCGTCGCGCTCCAGCGGCAGAATATTGCGCCCGAGCGTGCTGCGGTCCATCACGAGTTCGGCGGCCAGTTCGTTGATCGAGCGCGGCCCCGTGCGCTGCAGTGTCGAGAGTATCGAGTACTGGGTAACGCGTATTCCATACGGCGCCAGACAGCGGTCGTAGGCCTGCGTCAAATTGCGGGTCGCCTTGCGCAGCGCGCCGCAATAACACAAAGCAGCGGGCGCGCCGGCGGTTGTTTTTGCGGACATAGTGGATCACTCTCACAATACGTGCATATACCCTCATTATATGTGTATATACACATATCATCAAGTGCCCGATTTTGCCGGCGGCGCAGCCGGCGCGCGCCTAGCCCTCGAATCCGTACAATGCGGCCGGATTGTCGACGAGTATGCGTTTTCTCAACGCAGCATCCGGCGCCCACACGGCGAGCAGATCAAGCAGGTCGGCATCGTTGGGCATAAAACCGTCGAACACCACATGCGGCCAGTCGCTGCCCCACAGCACGCGGTCGGGGCCGGCTTCGATGATCGCCTGCGCGAACGGCGTCACCAGCGGGTATGGCGGGCGCGGATCGCCGAAGCGCATCGGCGCCGACAGCTTCACCCAGCAGCGCTTCTCGCGCAGCCACTGCAGCATCAGCTGAAAACCCGGCTCGGCAATTGATGCATCCGGCGGCATGTGGCCGAGATGATCGATCACGATTTCAACACCGAGCTTGCCGAGGCGCGGCGCGAATTCGGGCAACCGGCGCGCATCTAGATGAAATTGCGCGTGCCAGCCCAGCGGCTTGATGCGCGCGACAATCTCTTCAAGGTGCAAAAACTCTTTTTCGGCATCGTAATACGGGTTGAAACGCACGCCGCGAAAACCGGCATCGTGCATTTCCGCGAGTTGCGCATCGGTCAATTCCGGATCGGGCAGCGCAATCGCCCGCCATTGCCCTTGCGAGGCGCGTAGCGCCGCGATCGCACCGCTATAATCGCGCGGCAACACCGTCTGCACGATCACCGCGCGCTCGATGCCGAGCGCGGCAATCATATGGCGATATTCGGCGAGCCCGACATCCGGTGGCGTGTACGGCGGGTTGTCGCTGAACGGTTTGCTGAATAGATGAAAATGCGTATCGCAGGCGCCCGGCGGTACTTCGATTGTCGGTTTGCGCGTCGCCAGATCGGGTGTGTGGCATGGAATGCCGCGCAACGTGTAACGATTTTCAGCCATGTTTTTCCCGTGCAGTACGTCTTTATTATTTGAGCCCGTGATGGTAACGTAATCGGCGCAGCACGCGCAAAATCAACAGAGCCGGGCCGGCTCAATCACTCGGTGGAGAACAGGCATGTCAGCAGAAACCATTAACGGCAGTTGTTTGTGCGGCGACATTAAATTCGAAGCGAAGCCGCCGTTCGCGACATTCCGCTATTGCCATTGCAGCCGTTGCCGCAAGGCCAGCGGTAGCGCACATGCCGCAAACCTCTTCGTGCCGGAAACGCAGTTCAAATGGACTGCAGGAACAGCGCTGGTCAAGCGCTTCAATCACCCGGATTCCGAACGCTTTGCGGTGTCCTTTTGCCCGCGTTGCGGCACGCGCATGCCGCACAAGGTGAAAACCACGGAAAACATGCTGATCCCGGCGGGTACGCTCGATAACGATCCGGGCCACCGGCCCGAGAACAGCATTTTCTGGAAATCCAGATCATCGTGGTACGTTCCGCCAACGGAACTGCCGCACTTTGACGAATACAAATAGCGTTCCGAAATCCTCGATTAAAGCAGGATTCCCTGCTACGCCGCGACAAAACTCGGGTATCGTTGCGGGTCTCGTACGGTGCAAGGCTGAAGTTCGCATGGAAGTACCGTTAGCAAGCGCCTCCGGGCATAAAAATGCAGGCATCGCGTTGCGCTGGCGGCGCCTTGGTTTTGCCACCCTCGTCATCGCCAGTTCCGCCGCGTTGCTTTGCCTGATGGCGGCAACACTTTTCATCGGCGCCCCTGATCCGCTTGGCATCGCGATGGTTCTGTTGTTCGCGTTGACGCTGCCGTGGACCACCATCGGTTTCTGGAATGCCGTCATCGGCTTTTCACTGATGACGTTCGCGCGTGATCCGGCGGCACTGGTCGCGCCGCATC
This sequence comes from Betaproteobacteria bacterium, assembly GCA_025356695.1. The sequence goes on along the minus strand of JANXSE010000086.1, from coordinate 5,732 downwards.
TGCGCAGCATCAGCGGTGACGAAAAAATCGCCAGCAACACCGCGCTGCTGGTGTGCATCCGCAACGAAGACCCGGCGCGCCTGCAGCGCAATCTGCAGCAGATGCTCGAAGGTCTCGTTGCCGGCGGCGAGTCGCGCTGGTTTCACCTCTACCTGCTCAGCGACAGCAACCAGCCGGCCATCATCGCCGCGGAAGAGCAAATCGCGGCGGCGCTCAGTGATCGCTTCGGCGCCGCGCTTGAAATTACTTATCGCCGCCGCGAGCACAGCGCCGGCTTCAAAGCCGGCAATATCCGCGACTTCTGCGAGCGTTGGGGCACGCAACACGAGTACGCGATTGTGCTCGATGCCGACAGCGTGATGACGCCCGCGGCAATGCTGCGCCTCGTGCGCATCATGCAAGTGCAACCGCGCATCGGCATACTGCAAACGCTGGTGACCGGGCTGCCGAGTGCGAGCCCGTTCGCGCGCATTTTCCAGTTCGGCATGCGGCTTGGCATGCGCTCGTACACGCTGGGCGCGGCAAGCTGGCAGGGTGACTGCGGGCCGTATTGGGGCCACAACGCGATCCTGCGTCTGGCGCCGTTTATCCAGCACTGCGATCTGCCGGTGCTGCCGGGCACACCGCCGCTCGGCGGTCATGTGTTGAGCCACGATCAACTCGAAGCGGTGTTGATGCGACGCGCCGGTTTTGAAGTGCGGGTGCTGCCCGACGAAGACGGCAGCTGGGAGGAAAACCCGCCGACGCTGCCCGAATTCATTCGCCGCGATTTGCGCTGGTGCCAGGGCAATATGCAGTACTTTCATTTCCTTGCAATGCCCGGTCTGCTGCCGGTAAGCCGCTGCCAGATCGCGCTGGCGATTGCCATGTACCTCGGTGCACCGGCGTGGTTGGGCTTCATGCTGCTGGGGCTGGTGCGCGAGATGCCGTTCCGGCTCGATCTCGGTGTGATCCTTTTTATTGTCACCATGACGATGACCTTCGCGCCGAAATTCGCCACGCTCACCGACGTGCTGGCGCGGCGGCGGCTGCGGCAAGCCTACGGCGGTGTGACGCGCATTCTGATCAGTACATTTCTTGAGATCGTCTTCTCGATGCTGATTGCGCCTGTCTCGGCGCTTGCGGTCACCCTCTTCATGCTGGGACTGCCCTTCGGCCGCCAGATCGGCTGGACCTCGCAGCAACGCGATGCCGAAAGCGTGCCCTTCCGGCTGGCCGCGCGCGTGTTGTGGCCGCAGACCCTGCTCGGGTTTGTCTTCGCGGTGTGGATGTGGCGGGTCGCACCGGGTGCGATCTGGTTCTGGGCGCCAATGGTATTCGGGCTCGCGGCGGCAATACCGCTCGCCATGGTGAGCGCCTATCCGGCGATCGGCCGCGCCTTTGCTGTCGCCGGCATCTGCCGCATTCCGGAAGAAGCCGGCCTGCCCGCGCTGCCGGAAACGGCTGCCTTGTTCGCGGCCTGCGCACCGACATCGCAGGGCACGGCCAAATGAAGCGCGCAACGCTGGCGATTCTGTTCTTCACCGCCGCCTGGTGCATGGTGCACGACGCCGTCGCCGCCGTCGCGGTGGATTTCGTCAACGCCAGTCGCACCACGCGTTGCGCCGAAGAAGACAATGTCTATATAAAAATTCTCGGCGCCGGCGTCAGCGCGTTTCGCATCGGCGCCGAGCATCCGCCGTACATTGCGGCGGTAAACAACGACAGCACCGCGCCCGACTTCAGCCACTGCGACATGTCGCAGGATCCGCAATTCCACTTTGTCGCGCGCACAGTGACGCTGTATGAAGATGCGGCGATCCGACTGGTCGGACATACCTTCCCCACCAACTGGCGGCCCGATGTGGTGGACTTTATCGTCGGTGGCAAAAACGAGCGCGGCCTGCATCTGGTGCAATTATTGAAACGCGGCGCACCGCGCGACATCGAAATTCTGGTGGTCTACCCGGCCGATGGTTATTGGCGCGCCAAACCGCTGCCGCCGGCTGCGCTGGAAGACAGCGCCTACGGCAGCTCTTTTCTGTTCGGCCCGATCGAGGAATCATCGCGCCCTTTCGTCGCCATCCGCGAAATCGTTTTCGATGCGGCGTCGCTGACCTTCTGGCTGGCGTTTCGCAACGGCGCGAGCGGCGTGCTGACGGTCAGTGATGCGACGCGCACGCGGTTGAGCCTCGCGCTCACGCTCGATCCGCCGGCCGGCGCCGGGCAGCCTTTCGCCGCGCTGCGTTCGATGTTCGTCACGCCGGCGCAGGCGGATGTCGCTGTCGCCGCCTGGCCCGCGGCAACTTCCGGCAAACTCTCTGATCCTATACTGGCGTTCAACCGCATCAACTCGCCCGCCGCGCGCTTCGGGCGTATCGAACAGTCGCAACACAACTTGAGCGCGCCGGATATTGTCTTCGAAGATTTCGTCACTACATCGTCGCATTGAAAAATAGCAGCCGCCGGGAAACCATGGACAGCACAGTCAACAACACAGAAATAGCGCAGGAAATCGATGCGCAGGAAATGGCGGAATGGCAGGAACTGCTGGCGTGGCGCGGCGGTGACGTGCCGCCACTGCGCAAATCGCCGCTCTACGAGCTTTACGCGCCGTTGTGCGCGGCGCGGCAAAAAGAATCGTTCGCCATTGGCCATCTCGCGCAAAGTCTCGACGGTCGCATCGCCACCACCAGCGGACTATCGCGCTGGTTGAGCGGCGCCGCCGATCTTCTGCATACACACCGCATGCGCGCCTTGTCCGACGCCGTGGTAATCGGTGCCAACACCGTATTCCACGATGACCCGCAGCTCACGGTGCGGCGTTGCGACGGCGCCAACCCGTTGCGCGTGGTGATCGATCCGGAGCGCCGGCTCGACGGCAGTCAGCGCATATTCAACGACGGCGCGGCATCGACTTTGATGTTTACTGCAACCGGCCGCGCACGCGCCGGCGAAGCCGTCGGTCAGGCCGAAGTTGTACCGATCTCCTGCGGCGCAGCAGGGCTTGATCCGCATGAAATCCGCCGCATACTGGCGCAGCGCGGCCTGACGTGGATATTCGTTGAAGGCGGCGGCGTCACGGTATCGCACTTTCTCACTGCCGGCGCACTCGACCGCCTGCAACTCACGGTCGTTCCCATGTTGATCGGTTCAGGGCGCCCCAGCGTTATCCTGCCCGAGATCAGCGATCTGCGTGATAGTCTGCGACCGCGCACGCGACGTTTCACTCTGGGCAATGACATCATGATCGAATGCAATTTTCATGGCTGAAGACCTGAACGCAAAAGCGTTCTGGATAACGGCGCCCGGTCGCGGCGAAATCCGCGCTGCCGCGCTGCGCACACCGGCGCCGGATGAAGTGCTGGTGCAGACGCTTTGCAGCGGCATCAGCCGCGGCACCGAAAGTCTGGTCTTTCAGGGGCGCGTACCGGCAAGCCAATATGCAACCATGCGCTGCCCGTTTCAGGAAGGCGATTTTCCTGCGCCGGTGAAATACGGTTACGCCTCGGTCGGCCGCGTGCTGGCCGGTCCGTCGGAATTAAAAGGGCGGCGCGTGTTTTGTCTTTATCCGCATCAGGATCGTTATGTTGTGCCGGCCGCCGCAGTCATAGCGTTGCCGGATGCAGTAACCGACGCGCGCGGCGCGCTCGCCGCGAATATGGAAACCGCAGTCAACGGCCTCTGGGATGCGGCGCCGCAGATCGGTGATCGCATTGCCATCGTCGGCGCCGGCGTGGTCGGCTGCCTTATCGCCGCACTGGCAACACGCATACCCGGCGTGCAGGTGCAACTGATCGACACCGACCCGCGCCGCGCTGCGGTTGCCGCGCAGCTTGGGTGCACCTTCGTTACACCCGAGCAGGCGACCGGTGATGCCGACCTGGTCATCCATTGCAGCGGCAACCCAGACGGGCTCGCCACCGCACTGCGCCTCGCTGCGTTCGAAGCGACCGTCATCGAAATGAGCTGGCATGGTGATCGCATGGTGGCGGTGCCATTGGGCGAAGCGTTTCACTCGCGTCGTCTGATACTGCGCTCGTCGCAGGTCGGCGCCGTTGCCACCGCGCAGCGCGCACGCTGGAGCCATCGCCGCCGCTTGTCACTGGCGCTTGAGTTGCTCGTCGACGCACGCTTCGATACCCTGCTCAGCGGCAGCAGCGCGTTTGCCGATCTGCCGGCAACGCTCGCGCGCCTGGCTGACAAACCCGACGGCACACTCTGTCATGTCGTCAACTATTCCTGAGCCCGGAGATTCCTCAATGTACAGTCTCGCAGTGTCCGACCACATCATGATTGCCCACAGCTTTAACGGCGAGGTCTTCGGCCCGGCGCAGCAATTGCACGGCGCAACCTACGGCGTCGATGTCGAATTCCGCCGCGCCGAACTCGACAGCAACAACCTCGTTTGCGACATCGGCCTAGCGCTGCAGGCATTGCGTGCAGTACTGGCTGCGCTCAACTTCAAGAACCTCGACACACTGCCGGAACTGCGCGGCCGCAACACCACCACAGAATTCATGGCCGGCGAAATTTTTCGCCGCCTGAAAGTGCAGATCGCAAGCGGCGCGCTCGGGCCCGGCACTGCCGAAGCGCTGACCACCATGCGCGTCGTGCTGCGTGAATCGCCGGTGGCATGGGCCGGTTTTGAAGGTTCCCTGCATTGACCGCAGTAACGTTCCTGTTGCCGGGACTGCTCGATCAACTGACCGGTGGTTATCTGTTCGACCGCAAGGTGGTGGAAGGACTGCGCGCGGCAAGCCGCACGGTAGCAGTGGTTGAACTGGCGGGCCGTTATCCCGATGCGGATGACGGCGCGCGTACGGTTGTCGCCACCGCACTCGCCGGATTGCCGGATGGCAGCGTCGCCGTGATCGATGGCCTTGCACTGCCAGCATTCGGCGATTGTTTAATGTCCGCAGCAAAGCGCCTGCGCCTGATCGGTTTCATTCACCATCCGCTATCGCTTGAAACCGGCTTGAGTGATGCCGCAGCACGTAACTACGCAGCGCTCGAAGCGCGGCTGTGGCCGCTGTTGCGCGGCATTATCTGTCCGGGCGCACACACGGCCCGCGCAGTCATCGCCGCCGGGGTCGCAGCGCAACGCGTCGAGGTTGTCGCACCGGGCACCGTCAAGCCTGCAAATACCGGCACGCGAAATGCATCGGCGACAATGCATCTACTCGCAGTCGGTACCGTCGTGCCGCGCAAAGGCCATCTGCTGCTCGTCAACGCGCTGGCCGGTCTGCGCGAATTCGACTGGCATCTCACCTGCATCGGCAGCCTCGAACGCGACCGCGCCGCTGCCGCCGCGCTGCGCAACGCCATCGCCGCGCATCAACTCGACGACCGGGTGACGCTGGCCGGTGAACAGCCGGCAGAACTGCTCGCCGACGCCTACCGGCATGCCGATATTTTTGTGCTGCCGTCTTATCACGAAGGCTACGGCATGGCCTACGCCGAAGCGCTCGCCCACGGTCTGCCGGTCATCGCTACCAGCGCCGGCGCCATTCCGGACACCGTGCCTGCAAACGCGGCGCTGCTGGTGCCGCCGGGCGATGTCGCGGCACTCAGCACAGCATTGCGGCAAATATTTACCGATGCAGCGCTACGCAACCGCCTCGCTGCGAACGCTGCGCTCGCTGCCGCAGCCCTGCCCGATTGGCCCACCGCAGTGCAACGCTGGGCCGCAGCCTTAGACCGGCTCGCCGCATGAGCGGATTCGCCGCCGACTGGCTGCAACGGCGCGAGCC
>JANXSE010000065.1 GCA_025356695.1 Betaproteobacteria bacterium | reverse complement strand
GAAGAAATCATCAACGACATCGGCATTCCACCGTGTCCGGCGATTTTGACGACACTGATGCGCGAGATGCGCAGCGACGACGCCGATTTCGTCAAGCTCGGTAAGCTGATCGGCAGCGATGTCAGTCTCGCCGCCGCGATGCTGAAAACAGTCAACTCGCCGTTTTATGGATTGCGCAACCGGGCCACCTCGGTGCAGCAGGCCATCACGCTGCTCGGTTTGCGCAATGTTGCGCAGATTGTCACCGGTCTCCTGCTGCGCCAGACGTTCACCGGCGGCGCCAGCGACGTGCTCGAAGAATACTGGGAAGTGTCGTCGGCGATCGCCGCGATGAGCGCGCTGCTGGCGCGCAAGCAGTGCGGTATGGGCCGCGACGAGGCCTACACCTTTGCGCTGTTCCGCGACTGCGGCATGCTCGCCATGCTCGGCAATTTCGAAGGCTATAAACCGAAACTGCCCGGCTCGAAACAGGAAGGCGAGGGCAGCATTACCGAACTGGAAGACAAACTCTACAACATGAACCACGCGCGTCTCGGCAGCCGAATGGCGCAGACCTGGCTGTTGCCCGACGACATTTGCGCGGCGATATTGTGGCATCACGATTACGCCGCGCTCGCCGACGGCAGCGCCGGCGTGTCGCCGACCGGCGCGGGAAATATCGCGGTGACGCTCGCCGCACAATACATTTATTGCCGCAACAAAATGGGTGTCACCGACGCGGAGTGGTCGCGCGGTAGTGAATTCGCACTGGCGCAGATCGGGCTTACACAGGATGCGCTTGATGCCATGGGCAAAGACCTGATGCAGGAATTTGCCGCCGCATAATCGCCAGCGCCGTCCGACGGCGCTGCCGGCCCGTGGTAGAATCCGCTCCGCTTCCGGTTGGCAGACGTTGCAAACCGGTATCGCCGCTGTAGCTCAGTTGGTAGAGCAGCGCATTCAGCATTTTTCATGCGGTTCAAAGGAAAGATAACACGGGTCAGATCATTCCCCCGAACGGTCTTGCCGCCGCGATCAAACGTGTCGGCAGGAGGCGGCTATTGATTGACGAACGAGCATTTTTTGAATGGTGGCAAAGTAAATCTGTGCCGCTAGATAGCGGTGTAGCACCTGCGGCATGATGTGAAACGCGCCAGGATCGTTTCTGGCGCGCTCTTACCTACATGCTGTCCCTATCTCACCGATCATCCTCGTCGTACTCGTCGTCAGGTATCGGCGCGTGGACATTTAGGGCGTCGCTCTCATCGTTGTCATCTGCGCGATGATCGACATTTGATGCCGGCTTCAGGCTTCTGTCAGGTCCGTGGAGCGCGCTTTCGGGAAACAGTTCCAGACCACGTATCGCTGCCGGTAATGCCTGCCAGACCGCTTCCGGGACCCACCACGTCGTTCGAAGGTTGCGTACCAGCTTGCGGCGGTATTTGTCACGTTTTCTCTTGTCTTCGATCTGGCGCAGGGCAGCGTTAGCGGTGCGTTGGCGACAGGAATCGAGGAAGAATCGGTAGGCCAGGACTTCGTCATCCGGTACCGGCCCGAATGCGCAGACAGTGAGTGACGCGAACGGATTCGACGCCGACAATAAACTCGATACCGGAAGAGACTTGCAGCACCTCGCCTCTATTGACCTGCACCCCGCCAGCGTCGTCATTCAACACTGAACTATGAAACTCCGTTAGCATTTGAGGCACTTGACCAACCCCTCGTTAAGGCGTCCGCTGTTCGTGGGTAAGATCAGGTCAGTTGGATATTAACCTCAAATCAACTATCGATAACGTTGGATTATTGTTAGCTAAAAGCGCTACGCGCTTCGATTGACGCACGAATAGTTAGCGTTTTACTTTCGCTGTACGTGATATTTTATGCTTGGCAGATTTTTCACCATCGTGTGCTCGTTCAATGGTGCCCATAAGGCGTGGGAGTTGACGCTCATGAAATGCATCCGGCAACACCCCGGGTGCCATCACAGACGCTGGAATTGCATCAATACATTTCAACCCGTAATGTTTTCGCACATATTGCGCCGATTGCGTGGCTGCGTACTTGGTGATCGATTGCACCATCTTCAATAGCTCTCGCCGCGCTGCTTTTTCTCTGAATCGCTGATCTATAAATGCAGCAACGATTGCTATGGCGAGACGCGCTTGCTCAATTGCTTCTGGAGTGCGCTTGGATTCGAGTTTATGTATGTTTGCAATCTTCGATTGTAGGAGTAGCAATGGATGGATGATGCGAATGCGATTCCCACCGTATTCGACTTCCACAGAAGTTTTCTCGATTTGATTGCGTGTTGGCCCGATTATATTAATTAAATAATCAACAATTACTGGCTCATCATAGCCATCCAGCGTGACGGTCAGGACTGCGGAATTGGGTGTGGCATCGTCGAATGTGGCGATTTTCAGCTGGACGGGGAAACTCAGTTTGGCAGCTGCGCGTTTTGCTTCTGCAGCAGTTGCGAGATAGTCAATGTCGCGAGTGAGAGCGGGTAGCTTTGGTTGAATGTGAAAGTAGTCAGCCCAGAATGCAACTGCCTGTCCGCCCAGTAAGATGCTCCTCGTAGATGCGGTCTCTCGAATGAGAGTGTTCGCATCTGCTTTCTTCAACGTCAACGAGGCACCTTACCCCACGAAACGACTTTAGCTTTTGAGCCATCCATAAAGCGAGCGTTTTTAAAGCTTTGTGGAGCTAATGCTGGTTCGTGTAAGACGAGAGCGGAGGAGCGCCAGGCGGGTTGTTGCATTAGCTTTGGAGCATCTTTGTTTGCTAGGGAGGCGATGAGTTCGAAGCCAACTGCGTCAAGCAGTCTGCATAGATCGCTAAGGCTGATGTCTTCCCCCTTGCTCTCAAAACGATTAACTTTTTCGCGACGCAATCCAGCCCGCTCAGCTAGTTCTTGCTGAGACATTTCGAGCATCCTACGCCGTGCTTTGATCGCCGATGAGAGGTGCGAATTCATGCACATAATGTGCTATAAATCGCACAAGTTGTCAAGGACAATTTATACCTACATAAGGCGATTAAGAGTAATTTAAGATATTGATAATAAATCAATAGTTGTCACCCGCCGAATCGGAGAATGGCGCGATCCGACCTAGGGAGTGCGCTGGTGATCGGAAACGTTAAGTCTCAAGAAGCTGAATCAGCTCACTCAAGGACTAGAGCGTCGAGTCATGTACCTTGAGAATAAGGACGAGGTGCTTGCGGGTGTGCAGGCTCGTATTGGGTGGATGACTTTTTCGATGTCGGGGTGCGGTCTATTTCGGTGGGCGACCACTGAAAGCTATTGGTGGTCGAGGCGTTCGCGGTAGTTTCTTCGATGAACAGAGGCGCGAGGAGTTTTGGGTTTTGGTTGTCAAGAAACGAGGCTCGAACGCGCGTTACTCGGTTCGCTTTAAAACTGCAGATAGATATAAATGGGCATGACTAATGCCGAATGGTCGTGCGATGGCGAATTCGCGCCGGCACAAATCAGCCTTACGTAGTTACGGAGTTGATTGCGCCGAGCCGTCCATTGGACCTATGGAATTCCTCCCTCGTCTTCACGCCTGCGTCATCTGCGCGACGTAGCATCGCAGCCAACCAGGGGGGCAAGTGCGATGAAATCACGGATGATTTTGAAGTGTTGGGCAGTCGCTCTGCTCAGTATGTGTGCCGTTGCTGTACAAGCTGCCACAGTCTGGGACGAAAATAGTAACGGCGATTTTTCCAACGACGGGTTATCGCCAACTTCGCTTGTTGTGTTTGCCGGGTCCAATCGCGTTTTCGGATCTACAGGCAACAGCGGCAACGGCGTCGACCGCGACTATTTCAGTTTCACGGTGCCCGTAGGCGCGACGCTGACCTCTATCATGCTGCTGAACAACACTTCCGTATCCGGCAGCGCCTCGTTTATCGCTATCCAAGCCGGCCCTCAACTTACGGTTTCTCCAACGGGTGCGGGCGTTGAAAACCTGCTGGGGTTTGCGCACTATGGCAACGACTTGATAGGCACCGATATCCTGCCCTTCATCACCTTTACAAACGCGCTTCCCAGCGGCATTTATTCTTTGTGGGTACAGGAGACCGGCGAACGCAGTGCGGCCAATTGTGCCTGGCCGGAGAGCGGTAGTGCCGCCAGCAGCAATCCGACCCAGATACTATATTTCAAGCGGAACCCCGTATTTTTCGATTGGCGACGCGGCGCTCCGCTACGCAAGCCGATTTTCGGCCGCCGGCATTGAACCTTTATGACAGTTCGGCAATCGATGATCTGCACCCCCGCAGCTTCGTTGACGGGCTGCCGCAGTAAAATGCCTCAATCCGAATTAGTCATACAACTGTCACAGACACGTAAGCTGGGCATTTTAAAATACAAGGAAGTTGCCGCGACAGACGGTTCGGTTCTCATAACACAACATTACTCTCCATGGTTACCAACAAAATTGCATTGTTAATTGCCGCGCTCATGTTCGCGGCGAGTATAGGCGCCGTGGTGGCGCGCCCGACGGTCAAGGTGGCCGACGTCGCGCCGATATCGCTGGAAGCGATCGTGCCCAAGACCTTCGGCGACTGGCGTGAGTCAACCGAGCGTTTTGTGCAAGTGGTGAATCCGCAAACCCAGGAACTGCTCGACAAACTCTACAGCCAGATACTGACCCGTACTTACGTGAACACGGCCGGTTATCGCATCATGCTGTCGCTCGCCTACGGCAGCGACCAGCGCGGCGAAATGCAGGCGCACAAACCGGAAGTCTGTTATCCCGCGCAGGGTTTCAGTCTTGAGAAGAACGAAGCCGCGCAGCTCACTACCGCCTTCGGTGAAATTCCGGCGCGGCATCTGCTTGGCGTGCTGGGGGCGCGGCGCGAACCGGTTACTTACTGGTTTACGGTCGGTGACACCGCCGTGCAGGGCAAGACGCAGAAAAAACTCATTGAATTGCGCTTCGGCCTGACCGGCCGCATACCCGACGGCATGTTGTTCCGCGTTTCTTCCATCGACGCCGATACCGGCCGTGCTTACCAGTTTCAGGAACAATTTGTCGATCAGCTGTTGCGCGCGGTTCCGCAGGAAGAACGCAAACGCCTGAGCGGGCTTGGTGACTCCTGAGCGGGCACAGGTTTGAGCGTCTGCGCGGCGACTCGTCGAAACCAAGGTTTGCAGCATGAATATTCCTGCACTCGCGATGCGTTATCTGCTGGTGATCAACATTCCGTTGTATCAGTGGGAGGGGTGCTATTACGCCGACAAGCTGTGGGCGCACGATTTACGCCGGCATCTCGGATATATTGCGCAACTGACATTGCTGTGCCCGATGCAAAACGGGCGCCCGCCGGCCGACATGGTGCCGCTTGATGCGGGCGCCGGGTTCGGTGGCCTGCGGGTTCTGGGGCGGCGTCCGGCAAATTCGATGTGGCAGGCATTGCTGCGGTCGCTGGCCGATTTCCGTTGCGTAGACCGGGCGGTTGCCGCTAGCGATATCGTGCACGCCAGCGCAATCGGCTGGCCCATTCCTCTTGGCTACTATGCTTTTATTTCGTCGCGTCTGCGCCGGCGCTTTTTTATCGATGTAATGGAATCTTCGCCGTGGCGCCTCGTGCCCGGCGCGCGCAGTTCCGTCGGCAGGCGGTTGCGCTGTCATGCGATGGAAAGCATCGCGCGTTTAATGGCGCGCAATGCCGATTTGACGTTGTTTACATCCGCGGCCTATCGCAATTCGATGGTGCCGGCCGGGCAGCACGATGCTCATGTTTTCAAAGCGGTGTGGGTGACGCGCGAACAAATTCTGCCGCGCAGCGAACTCAATGCGCGTTTTCAGTTGCGGTCGCGGGAACGGCCGCTTGTGGTCGGATTTGCGGCACGCCTTCTGCCTGAAAAAGGCGTGCGGGTTTTACTCGAGGCGTTGGGCAGAATCGAAGCCGGTGTGGCGATGACGGTCAAAGTGCTTGGCACCGGCGAACTTTACGACGAGATCCGGCAGTTCGCGTTGCCTGCGGACAGCAGGGTAACGATCAAAATGCTCGGCATGGTCGAATACGGAGCGGATTTTTACAAAGAAGTAGATACCTGGGATCTGGTTGTGGTGCCCAGCCTGTCGGTCGAGCAGCCGCGTATCGTGTTCGACGCATTTGCGCGCGGCGTGCCGGTGCTCGCCAGTGATACCTCCGCGCTGGCCGAGTGCGTGAGTGACGGTCGCGACGGCTGGTTGTTTCCGACCGGAGATGCTTCCGCAATGGCGCAGCGACTGACGAGGCTGGCGCGCAATTGCAGCGTGCTTGAGGCGTGCGCGTGTCAGGCGATCGAAACAGCCGCCGCGCATTCGCATGAACGCATGCATGAAGAACGCGCCGTGCTGATCGACGCGGCGTGGCAAAAGAGGCTTCAACAGCGCGTAAGCGCGACGCCGGCAATGCGCTGATTTTCCGGAGTGGTTGGGCCGAATGGCGGAACCGCGGTTGCATATTCCAGCGTTGATTACGTGCTGATTACGCGATGTAGTCCGTTCGGACCATTTTGAACGCGATGCCCGCGTCGCCGGCGGCTCCGTTGTCATGACGCTGTCAGATTCGCATGACTATTATTGCGCCCGTTGCATCGTTTCACTCCTTCATCCAGCGGCTCCAATGTCTTTCAATTCAAAAATTCTCGTTACCGGTGGCGCCGGGTTCATTGGTGCCAATTTTTTGCATGACTGGCTGCGCGCAGACGGCGACGCCATCATCAATTTCGACAAGCTGACCTACGCCGGCAATCTGCAGAACCTCGCCGGACTTGAAAGCGATTCGCGCTACGCCTTCGTACAAGGCGATATCTGCGACGGTGCATTGCTGGGTAATCTTCTCGCGCAGCTGCGGCCGCGCGCGATCGTGAATTTTGCCGCCGAGTCGCATGTTGACCGTTCGATCCACGGGCCCGGCGAATTTATCCGCACCAACATCAACGGTACGTTTGCATTGCTCGAAGCGGCACGCGGTTATTACTGCAGTCTCGGCACGAGCGAGCGCGAGCGCTTCCGCTTTCTGCACGTATCCACGGACGAGGTCTACGGCACGCTCGGGCCGCTTGAGCCGCCGTTCTCGGAAGAGAACAACTACGCACCCAACAGTCCGTATTCGGCATCGAAGGCTGCGTCCGATCATCTCGTGCGCGCTTATCACCATACCTACGGCCTGCCGGTGCTCACTACTAACTGTTCGAATAATTACGGGCCGTATCAATTTCCGGAAAAATTGATTCCGCTGATTATCGCCAATGCGCTGGCCGGCAAGACCCTGCCGGTCTACGGCGACGGCCAGCAAGTGCGCGACTGGCTCTATGTGCAGGATCATTGCAGCGCCATCCGCTGCGTGCTCGATGGCGGCCGCATCGGTGAAACCTACAACATCGGTGGCGATAATGAAAAAGCCAACCTCGACGTTGTGCACGTGTTGTGCACGCTGCTCGACGAGCTGCGTCCGCGCGGCGACGGCAAAAGCTACGGCGATCAGATCGCATTTGTCGCCGACCGGCCCGGGCACGACCGCCGCTACGCGATTGATGCGCGCAAGATACAGCGCGAACTGCAATGGCGGCCGGCCGAAACATTCGAGACCGGCATGCGCAAGACAGTGCAGTGGTACATGGATAACCAGGCGTGGGTGGCCGCAGTCACCAGCGGCGCCTACCGGCAGTGGGTCAGCCTGCATTACGGTCGCGGCGTTGATGTCAGCCACGAACAAAAAAATTTATTGAGTTAAGGCAAGAGAATTCCGTATGAGCAATCGAAAAGGTATTGTACTTGCCGGCGGTTCCGGCACACGGCTCTATCCGGTGACGGTGGCTGTTTCCAAGCAGTTGCTGCCGATCTACGACAAGCCGATGATTTATTACCCGTTGACGACGCTGATGCTTGCCGGCATTCGCGACGTTCTGATCATTTCAACGCCGCAGGATACGCCGCGTTTCAGCCAACTGCTCGGTGACGGCAGCCAGTGGGGATTAAACATTTCCTACGCGGTGCAACCGTCGCCGGACGGTCTCGCGCAGGCATTCATCATCGGCCGCGAATTTGTCGGCGGTGATCACTCGGCGCTGGTGCTCGGCGACAATATTTTCTATGGTCACGAACTGGGCAAGCAACTTGCCCAGGCCGCGGCGCGGCGCGACGGTGCGACAGTTTTCGCTTACGCCGTCAACGATCCCGAACGCTACGGTGTGGTCGAATTCGATGACACTGGCCGCGCCGTCAGTCTTGAGGAAAAACCCCTGCATCCGAAGTCGCGTTACGCGGTGACCGGTTTGTATTTCTACGATAACCGCGTGCTCGATATTGCGGCGAATCTGCAGCCATCGGCGCGCGGCGAACTCGAGATCACGGATGTCAACCGCAGCTATCTTGAAAGCGATGCGCTTGAGGTCACGGTGATGGGCCGCGGCCATGCATGGCTGGATACCGGTACGCATGAATCGATGATCGACGCCTCGCTTTACATTGCGACAATCGAAAAGCGCCAGGGTTTGAAGATTTCCTGTCCCGAGGAGATCGCGTGGCGTGCCGGCTGGATCGATGCGGCGGCGCTTGAACGGCTGGCCCAACCGTTGGCGAAAAACAGTTACGGGCAGTACTTGCTGGCGCTCTTGCGTGATCGGGTGATTTCAGCATGAAAATTCTCGAAACATCGCTGCCCGGCGTGCTGCTGATCGAACCCGCGGTATTCGGCGACGAGCGCGGCTTCTTTTTCGAAAGTTATAACGAGCGCCGTTTTGCCGAATTGACCGGCATGGCCCGGCCGTTTGTTCAGGACAACCATTCACGTTCGGCGCGCGGTGTGTTACGCGGCCTGCATTATCAAATTCGCCAGCCGCAGGGCAAACTCGTACGCGTCATCGAAGGCGAGGTTTTCGATGTAGCGGTTGATCTGCGCCGCAGTTCGCCGACTTTCGGCCGCGCGGTCGGTAACCACTTGTCGGCGCAGAACAAGCGGCAGGTCTGGATTCCGCCGGGTTTTGCGCACGGCTTTGTCGTACTGACAGACGTCGCTGATTTTCTCTACAAAACGACGGACTACTGGGCGCCCGAACACGAACGCTGTATTTTCTGGAACGACCCGGCGCTCGGTGTGCGGTGGCCGCTCGATGGCGAGCCTACCGTTTCCGCCAAGGACGCCAAAGGCGTCGCGCTCGCTGAGGCCGAGGTGTTTGCATGAATACGATATTGCTGACCGGTGCGAGCGGGCAGGTCGGCTGGGAGCTCGCGCGCGCACTGTCGCCTTTGGGAACCGTGACGGCACCGGGGCGTGAACTATGCAATCTGGCGCAGCCGCAATCGCTTGCCCGTCTGGTCGATGAAGTGCGCCCGCAGATCATCGTCAATGCGGCGGCTTATACCGCGGTCGATCAGGCCGAAAGCGAACAGGTATTGGCGGCAACGGTAAACGCGGATGCACCGGCGGTTTTGGCTGCTGCGGCGCGCAAGCACGCAGCGTTGCTCCTGCACTATTCGACGGACTACATATTTGACGGCAGCAAGGTATCAGCCTATGTCGAAACGGATACACCCAATCCGCTCAATGCCTACGGCCGCAGCAAACTGGCCGGCGAGCAGGCGATTCGTGCAAGCGGCGCCGATCATCTGATTTTCCGTACGAGCTGGGTCTACGCTTCACGCGGCAAAAATTTCCTCAAAACCATCTTGCGGTTGGCCGCCGAGCGCGAAGTGTTGCGGATAGTCGATGATCAGATCGGTGCGCCGACCTGGTCGCGGCTGGTCGCCGAAACGACCGCGCTGGTATTGCAACACAATCTTGCGATGCGCAGCGTGGGGGCGTTCGAAAGTTCGTTGTTGAACCTGACCGCGTCCGGGGTCACCAGCTGGCACGGTTTTGCCACGGCGATTCTCGCCGCGGCGCATGAGCGCGGCATGTCATTCAAGTGCCGCCAGTTAACGCCGATTACGAGTGCGCAATATCCGCTACCGGCAACAAGGCCGGAGAATTCCAGGATGTCTTGCGCGCAACTGGAAGGCAGATATGCACTGAAAATGCCGGCATGGGACAGCAGCCTGCAGCTGGTCATGGACGAAATCGGCGGCATGGCCAGGCCGCCCGTTGCGGCGAGCCTGGTGGCGGCGCATGAAGCGTCGCAATAAAGAGTATTCGCGGGTTTAACGGGTCGCGTTTTCAGAAAATCCGTGAGCGAACGACAATCCATACTTGTTACCGGTGGCGCCGGGTATATCGGATCCCACACGGCGGTCGAACTGCTGGCTGCCGGCCATGATGTTCTGATCGTCGACAATCTGTGCAACAGCCGGGCGTCCGTGATCGAGCGCGTCGCGGCGATTGCAGGCAGGACGCCGGCGTTCGTGCGGGCCGATGTGCGTGACCGCACGGCTATGCGCACGGTGTTCGACAGTCATCGTATCGACGCCGTGATTCATTTTGCCGGACTGAAGGCGGTCGGCGAATCGGTCGCGAGGCCGCTGGCTTATTACGATAACAATGTGTCCGGCATGCTGGTTCTTGCCGAGGCGATGGCGACTGCGGGCGTCAGGACGCTGGCCTTCTCTTCGTCGGCCACCGTCTACGGCGATCCGCATGTGGTGCCGATACGCGAGGATTTTCCGCTGCGGGCTACCAATCCGTACGGCCGCTCGAAACTGATGATCGAAGAAATGCTGCGCGATCTGGCTGGATCGGATCCGGCCTGGCGGATTGCGCTACTGCGTTATTTCAATCCGGTCGGCGCGCATTCTTCGGGGTTGATCGGCGAAGAGCCGGTTGGTATTCCCAATAACCTGATGCCGTTTGCAGTGCAGGTCGCTGCCGGCAAACGTCCGCAACTGTCGATTTTCGGTGCTGACTATGCGACACCCGACGGCACCGGCGTGCGCGACTACATACACGTCGTCGATCTGGCGCTCGGTCATGTCGCGGCGCTGCGCGTATTGCGCGAACAGCCGGGTGTACTGACGCTGAATCTCGGCACCGGCCGCGGCTACAGTGTGCTGGAGCTGGTCGGTGCGCTTGCCCGGGCGAGCAGTCGTCCCGTACCGTACCGCGTTGTCGATCGACGGCCCGGCGATATCGCTCAATGTTATGCCGATCCTACGCGGGCGCGTGAACTGCTCGGCTGGCAGGCGCAGCGGGATCTGGATCAGATGTGTATCGACACCTGGCGCTGGCAGCGCAACTGTTCCATGAAATGAGCATCGTTGCCGCGATTAAATGAACTTGTGCGGGCGTCGGCGGTTTGCGGATCAAACCGCAATCACCGGGGCAAATCCCGGCCCTGAAAAAATCAGGGGCGCAACGCCATCTGGCGTTACGCCCCTCGGGCTGGCTGACTCGCTGCACTTTGTGTGGCCGTTGTTCGGCTGATCACATCGGGCTGGCGGCATCGCTTTGCACATACCGGTAACGGCAGAGTTTGTATCAGTCGGTATAGTCCGTTCGGACTACTGAATGATATTTTTCCGTAACAATCAAAACCCACCGTTTGTTTGATGGCGGGGCGCGCAATGGCGGTTCTGCGGCGGTTTGCGCTGGCGCCCGCGTTATTTATTTTGCACGGCCGCTCTATGCTGGCGCCAGCGATTGTACCAATGCAGCAAGCAGGCAGTGCACAATGCTGCAGCCGCGTCCGTCGCGAAATCCAGCACGTCGGCTTCGCGCCCGGGCAGCGTTGACTGGTGAATTTCGTCGGCAGCACCGATTACCGCGACCAGCAGCACGACCGCAAACGGCAGACGGCCGTTCACGCCAAACCAGAGCAATGCGGTAATGCCCGAAAAGGCCAGAGCGTGAGCAACCTTGTCCCAGGGCGGCAGAAACAGCCCTACTGCCACCGGCTTTGAGCCGAGATAAAACAGATTGAACACCACGACGCCGGCAATCAGAAGACTTAGATACCTGAGTGCACTGGACGCTTTCAAATCCGTTTGCGCTTTTTGCGTGAAAATCATCTGTGGAATAGTTCGCCGGTGGTTTGATTCGACGCAGGCTGGATGTGACATTGCCTTTAAAGACAAGTTTAGTGAAGGAATATTTCGTATTCGATTTTATTGGCAAAGAAAGTAGGAAAATCGGGCGAACCGACCTGGTAACACGCGGTTAACGCACGCAATTCCGGGTCGGCGCCCCTGAATTTCACCTCGTGGTAGAATCCGCTCCGCTTCCGGTCCGCAAGTCCAAATCGCCAAACCGGTATCGCCGCTGTAGCTCAGTTGGTAGAGCAGCGCATTCGTAATGCGAAGGTCCCCAGTTCGAATCCGGGCAGCGGCACCAAAATCATGAAAAAGCAGCCTGTTCGGCTGCTTTTTTATCGCCATGCACTTTCATTTTCCCCGGCTGATGTGTCGCGAGCGTATTGCCAAAGCATTTGGTCAACGATGCTTTAAGCGATATTTGCCGGTTTTATGCGACCATATGCTGTATCCGAAGCAGCAGGCGCGGTCCGCATTAAACAAAATCATAAAAACATAAAACGACGAAGTTTTGATTTGAGGAGGCGTGTCATGATTTCGCTGCTAAGGTACGTATTGCCCATATTCGCCTGCGTGTCGTTGCATGCCGCTGCGCAGGAGTTTCCCGCCAAACCGGTGACCATACTGTGCTGGGCCGAACCCGGTTCGCCGATCGATCTGTATTCGCGCGCCATGGCCAGATTGCTGACGAAGGAATTGGGGCAGAACGTGATTGTTGAAAACCGTCCGGGCGCCGACGGTGTGATCATGATCAATACCCTGCTGAAAGCGCCTGCCGACGGCTACACGATCGCGTCCAACTCGCTGTCTCTGGCGTCGCTGTTCGGCGAGCCCAATGTGAATTTCAAGCCGGACGAATTGCAAATGATCGCGCGGTCGCAGGTTGACCCCTATGCGCTGATTGTGCCGGCCTCGATTCCGTTCAAGACGGTCGAGGAGCTGGTGAGGTACGCGCGCCAGTATCCGAACAAGATTACGGTGGGCGGCGCATTCGAGGTCGGCGCGCACCGCGTGTTCTGGGAAACTTTCTCGCAACTCGCGCAGATCAAGACCACCTGGATTCCGTATAAAGGCGGCGGGCCGGCGATGCTGGCAGTCGCCGGCGGGCATGTTGATGCCGCGCAGAATAATCCGGGCCAGGCGAAGCCGCATGTACTGAGCGGAAAAGTGCGCTTGCTGGCGATTTCGGCGGACAAACGACTCGGTGATTTTCCCAACGTGCCGACGTACAAGGAGCGCGGCTGGGATATCGTGCGCTACCAATGGCGCGGCATGATGGCGAAAGCGGGGTTGCCCGCACCGGTACTTAATCGCCTCGTTGCCGCTATACAGAAGGTACATCAGACCCCGGAATGGAAAGCGTTTCTGGAGCAGGTGGTGCAGCTCGACGGCTATCTGGGGCCGGACGATTTCAAAGGGGTACTGTTGACCGATATCCGGGAATTCGATGCCATCAAGAAGAAATTCCGCGTCGCGCAGTGACCCGCCAACGCATCGCCAATAAACACAAGGAAAGCAATAGTGGAATCAATCAGGAAACGTTTTAAAGAGCGCGTTCAGCGCGCGCAGTTGATCGTTGCGCCCGGCATCTACGATGCCTATGGCGCCTGCCTGGTTGAACAGGCAGGTTTCGAAGCCGCCTACCTTACCGGCAACGGCGTCTCGGCGTCACAACTCGGCCGGCCTGATGTCGGTCTGATTGATCTGACTATTCTTTCGCAGCAGGCGCACCGCATTGCCGCGCGCGTCAATATTCCCGTCATCTGCGATGCCGATACCGGTTACGGCAATGCGGTGAATGTGCGGCAAACAGTGCGTGAGTTCGAGGCGGCAGGCGTGGCGGCTATTCATATTGAAGACCAGGTGACGCCTAAACGCTGCGGGCATTTGCCCGGCGCGCGCCCGGTCATTGAGCTTGGCGAGGCGGTCGGCAAGATAGAAGCCGCAGTCGCGGCGCGCCGCGATCCCGATTTTCTGATCATCGCGCGCACCGACGTGGCGTCGGGGCAGGGTGTGGCAGCGGCGATCGAACGGGCGCAGGCATTCCATAAAGCCGGCGCCGATATATTGTTTGTCGAACTGAAAACCAGCGCGACCATACTTGACGATATGAAACGCGTGACGGATTCCGCTGATGCGCCCTTCCTGATCAATATCGACGGCGGCGGCATACTGGGAAATCTGGCGGTCGCTGAAATAGAGCGGCTCGGTTACCGCATCGCGATTTATCCAGGGCTGGAGCGTTATGCGGCGGGTTTTGCGATCCGCGAAGCGCTCGGTGCGCTCAAACGCGACGGTACCACCGCGTCCGTGCGTGATCGCATGTTCACCATGCCGGAATACAACGAAGTGCTGAATCTCGCCGACGTCGAAGACTGGGAACGCCGGTTCATGCACTCCAGATAGCGCCGCTGTGCCGGTCGAATCCGCGTCAGCGACGCTGTTTTCCTACAACACGCCGGAAATGCCGCCGTCGAGATTGATGCTGGTGCCGGTGACGTAGGTCGCCATGTTCGAGGCGAGAAACACGATCGCATCGGCCGCCTCGTTGGTTTCGCCCATGCGGCCCATCGGAATGTCGGACGCCACTTTTTTGAAATAGACGTCGGGTTCGAGGCCGAGCTTTTTGCGCGTGCGTTCGTGCTGGCCCGATTTGATTTTGCCGATGGTCACCGTGTTGACAAGCACGTTCTGCGGCGCGAATTCCTTCGACAGCATTTTGGTCAACGCGAGACCGGCGGCGCGCGAGATCGAAGTCGGGCCTGATTCCGCACCCGGCTGTTTGGCCGCGACGTTGGTGATGTTGATAACGCGGCCGCCGCCCTGCTTGATCATATGCGGTACCACAAGGCGCGTGCAGCGGATGGCGCCGAAAATCTTCAGTTCAAAATCCGACGCCCACTTCGCGTCATCGGTTTCAAGAAAGGCGCCGCGCTGTGAACTGCCGGCGTTGTTGACGAGGATATCAACGCGGCCGAATTGCTTGACCGCGCCGTTGATGAATTTTTCAATGTCTTCGGCCTTGCTGATGTCGGCGACCATGCCGAACACTTCGCCGCCGGCTTTTTTGAGTTCTGCAACGGCGCTATCAACTTTGGCAGCGTCGCGGCTGCAGATGGCGACTTTTGTGCCTTCGCGTGCGAATTTGAGCGCGGTGGCTTTGCCGATACCTTCGGTGCTGCCGGTGATGATTGCGACTTTGCCTTTGAGTCCGAGATCCACTGCCTTCTCCTCGATGGTTATTCCGGTTTGATGCCTGCGGCCTTGATGGCGCGGGCCCATTTGGTGATTTCGCTGCGATTATAGGCTGCGAGCTGCTCGGGCGTGCTGCCGAAGGGATCTGCGGCAAGTTCAAAAAACCGTTTTTTCAGTTCCGGGTTCGTCAGCACGGTCAGTATTTCCGTGTTCAGTCGTTTGACGATCGCCGGCGAGGTTGCCGCGGGTGCGACCACCGCGTACCAGTTGCCGACTTCAAAACCGGGCAGGCCCGATTCGGCGATGGTCGGCGTATCGGGCAGCACCGCGGTGCGTTTGGTGCTGGTGACGGCAACGCCGCGCAGACGGTTTTCTTTAACGAAGGGCAGTACCGACGAGATGCCGGCGAAATACAGCTCAACCTGGCCGGCGAGTAGATCGGCCAGCGCCGGCCCGCCGCCCTTGTACGGCACGTGCACCATGTCGATGCCGGTCATGTTCTTGAACAATTCGCCGGCGAGATGTGGCGGTGTACCGTGGCCGGCCGAAACGAAATTAAGTTTGCCCGGCTTCGCCTGCGCCAGCGCGATCAGGTCTTTGACCGTTTTCACTGCCAGCGACGGATGCACGGTCAGCAGGCTGGGTGCGGTGCCAAGCATGCTGATCGGCGCGAAGTCCTTCAACGGATCGTACGGCAGCTTTTTATGCAGGCCGGGATTGATCGCCATCGACGCGGTGCCGGCGAGCAGCAGCGTGTGGCCGTCGGCAGCCGAGCGCGCGGCAATCTCGGCGCCGATAATGCCGCCGGCGCCGCCGCGGTTATCGACGACGACCTGCTGGCCGAGTTGCTCGGTGAGTTTGGCTGCAACCACGCGACCCAATATGTCGTTCGGACCGCCGGGCGGGAAGGGAACAATCATGCGGATCGGTTTGGTCGGGTAAATCGATTGCGCGCTTGCTGCCAGCGCCGGTAGCAGCAGCGCCAATGCGCAAATCCGGAATTTCATGGGGTCCAACCTCCGCTATTGCAGGCTGCGGGCGTCGACTGCGCCCGCTTTGGTTCGAAACAGCGCATGATTTTCGCATGTAATTACAATTGATGTGGTCCGCCGCTAAGCCTATGATCATGGAAAGCGCGGCCTTTACCGCGCGGTGCGAGGCCTCCATGCAATCGACCGGCGGAATCAGACTCAGTGCAGTACGGCAAATCGTTACCGGGCTGCTGTTAAGCCTGACGGCATCGCTGGCGATCAGTGCGGATGCGCCGCGGGGGGATGGCAAGCCGCCGCTGACGGTTGACGCATTTTCGGTGGTCAGGTTGCACGCGCGCGCAGTGCCCGATGCGCGCAGCCGCAATACGCTGGGGCGGGATCGTGAAGGCACCGGCATCGTCATCGATTCGAGCGGATTGATTTTGACCATCGGTTATCTGATTCAGGAAGCAGAAACCGTCGAGATCAACGCGGTTGACGGTCGCAGCTCGCCGGCGACGGTGATTGCCTACGACTATGCAACGGGTTTCGGGCTGCTGCGCGCGTTGCAGGCGCCGACCATCAAGCCGATCGCGTTCGGTGAATCCAAACAACTGGCTGATCGCGAGCCGGTGCTGATCGTCGGCTTCGACGGCGTGGCTCCCGCTTTCGTGGTGTCGAAGCGGCCGTTTGCCGGCAGCTGGGAATACCTGCTCGATGAGGCGATTTTCACTGCACCGGCGACAGTCAACTGGCAGGGCGCAGCGCTGATCGACAAAAGCGGCAAGCTGATCGGTGTCGGCTCACTCGCCGTGGGTGACGCGATGGGCGGGCGCCAGATACCCGGTAATATGTTTGTGCCGATTGATCTCTTGAAGCCCATCCTCGGCGATTTGATTGCGCAGGGCAAGGCCAATGACAAACCGCGGCCCTGGCTCGGTGTGAACACGCAGGATCTGCAGGGTAAATTGATGATCACGCGCGTCTCGCCGGAAAGTCCGGCCGACAAAGCGGGCCTTGCTGCGGGCGACATCATACTCGGCGTGCGCGGCGAACAATTCAAAAGCCACGCCGATTTCTACAAGAAAATCTGGTCCAGCGGTGATGCGGGAACCGAAGTCGAGCTTAATGTGCTGAAGGGCACCGAGGTGCAGAAGTTCGGCGTTAAATCGATTGATCGCGAGAGTTATCTACGCTCACGCAGTGTTTATTGATTGCCGGAAACCTGTGCGTCAAAAAAATCCCGGGCCCACCCGGGATTTTTTTTGATAGAAGGAATGTAGGATGGGTAGAGCGCAGCGAAAACCATCATCAGACGTCAGTTAAAGCGATGGGTTTCGGCCCCGCGGGCCTCTACCCATCCTACAAGCCTGAGATGGATCAGAACATCTGCATGCCGAGCATGCCGCTCGCCAGGTCCATGTCTTCGACGAGTTTTCTGCCGACAAAATTACGCAGCGTTTCGCTGGTGCCGCCGCCAAGGCTGCCGTAGCGCGTGCCGCGGAAGAAACGCGACACCGGGTATTCATCCGTGAAGCCGTAACCGCCGTGCACCTGAATTGCCTCTGAAGTGACGCGTATGCTCATTTCGTTAGTGTAGATTTTCGCCATCGCCGCCAGCGTCGGGTCGGGAAACTGTTTGCCGCTGACGGCGGCGCGGTACAGGAGGCCGCGCGCGGCTTCGATCTGAATGTACATGTCGGCGGCTTTCCAGCGCATGCCCTGAAAATCGCCGATCGCCTTGCCGAAGGCGCGGCGGTCGCGCATATACTTCACCGCTTCTTCGAGTGCGCCTTCAGCGAGCCCCAGACAGATCGCCGGATTAAGGCAGCGCTGGGTGTTGAACGCGCTCATCAGTTTCTTTAAACCGTTGTCGCGAATCACGAGGTTTTCGAGCGGCAGTTCGATGTCGTTGAACTGCACTTCACTTAAATACTCGCCACCCATCGTGTGGTACTTCGCTTCTGCCACCAGGCCTTTGGTGCCGCCGGGAATCAACACGCAACCGATGCCGGGTGCGCCGGCCACGCCGTCAACGCGCGTAAACACCACGAACATCTCGGCGATGTCGGCGCGGCTGATCAGCGTTTTGCAGCCGTTAACAATGACGCGGTCACCTTTGATCACCGTGTTGGTGGTGTAATTGGGCACGTCGGTGCCGGCATCGGGTTCGGTCATGCAAATGGCGAGGATGGCTTCGCCGCTGGCGACGCGCGGCAGAATTTTCTGCTTGATCGATTCCGGCGCGTAAGTCGAGATGATGCGCGTCTGCGTGCCGACTTCGCCGAGCACCGCCATCGCCGTGACGTAACAGACCTTGCCGATTTCCTCGAGCACCAGCACGGTGTCGAGAATGCCGAGCCCGGATCCGCCGTATTCCGGCGGCACCGACATGCCGAGCACGCCGAGGTCTGCGAGCGTTTTCATGTTTTCGGCGGGCCAGGTGCCGTCGAGATATTTGATCGCGCGCGGTGCGAATTCCTTCTGGCAGGCTTTGCGTACGGTATTGACGAATTCGCGCTGTTCTTCGCTGATGCTGAAATCCACGGGATTTCCTTCGCTGGTCGTTACTGATAGTACGGCGGATAACCACCGGGTTCGGCGGCGAGCAGGCGCAACATCGCATGCCATTCGAGCACGCCGTAGGGACGGCGCGTGCCCGGCTGATACATGTTGGCGGTGTGTTCAAGCACTTCGGCGGGCGGCAGCGTGATTTCATCGCGTGCCGCCATCGCGTCGATTTGCGCGCGGCAGGCCAGCTCAAGCTGATACATGGTATTGAAGGCCTGCGGTATGGTCGTGCCGCAAGTCAGCAGACCGTGATTGCGCATGATCAGTGCGTCGTGCGGGCCGAGATCGCGCACCAGGCGTTCACGTTCGGCCAGATCGACTGCCGGGCCTTCGTAATCGTGATAACCGGTGTGGCCGGCGAAACGCATCGAAGTCTGCGTCATCGGCAGCAGTCCGGTTTTGAGCGACGACACCGCCATACCGGCGCGCGTATGCGTGTGGATGATGCATTGCACTTCGGGACGCGCCTTGTGTATGGCGCCGTGTATCACGTAACCCGATTTGTTGATGCCGTAATCCGTGTCCGGTTTCGACAGGATGTTGCCTTCAACGTCGATCTTGGCCAGATTGGAGGCGGTGATTTCCTTGTAGAGCAGGCCGTAGAGGTTGATCAGCAGGTGATCGTCACTGCCGGGTATGCGCGCGGTGATGTGGTTGTAAATCAGGTCCGCCATGTCATAGCGGTCGACCAACCGGTAACAGGCGGCGAGATTGACGCGCGTTTCCCATTCTTCGGCGCTGACGTCCTGGCGCACGGACGGGAACAAGGTTGAATAGTTTGCGTTCATGACGGATCAATTGACGGTGCAGGAACAAGCCGCAGATTATAGGCCGCGCGCCGCTGCAGCGGCAATTTCGGGATGCGCGATTGACGCTGTGTGCCGGCGGCAATAGACTAGCGCGCTCTTTTACCCGCCACGCGCACTCAACGAAGGAACTCATATGCACACGCCGATCGTTCACGCATCGTTTACCGGCAAAGAACACTGGACCAAAAAAGGCGAGGTCAAACTCTTTCTTTACGAAAAACCGGCGACCACCAAAGAAAAGCGCGGCACCGTATTGTTCGTGCACGGCTCATCAATGGCTTCGCAGCCGACCTTTGATCTGCAGGTGCCGGGACGGCCGTATTCGTCTGTGATGGATTATTTCGCCGATCAGGGTTTCGATACCTGGTGTTTTGACATGGAGGGCTACGGCCGCTCCGACAAGAGCCGCAGCATCAACTGCGATATTTCCAATGGCGCCGACGATGCCGCCGCCGCCAGCGACTACATCATGAAAACGCGCGGCGTGAAACAATTTCTTGTTTACGGCATTTCATCGGGAGCGCTGCGCGCCGCGATGTTCGCCGAGCGTCATCCGGATCGCGTGTCGCGCCTGGCGCTCGATGCCTTCGTGTGGACGGGCGAAGGCAGCCCGACGCTCGACGATCGGCGCAAGAAGCTGCCGCAGTTCATCAATGTCAACCGCCGGCCGCTCGACCGTGCTTTCATGTTGAGCGTATTCACGCGCGACCATCCGGGCTGCGCTGAACAGAAGGTCATCGAGATTTTTACCGACCGTGTGCTCGAACTCGACGATTCGGTGCCGACCGGTACCTATGTCGATATGTGCTCGAAGCTGCCGGTGGTCGATCCGAAAAAGATCAAGGCGGCAACGATAGTCATGCGCGGTGAATTCGACGGCATCGCCGGTTTCGATGACCTGATCGAATTCTTCAAGCTGCTGCCCAACACCGACAAGCAGTTCACCGTGATGGCCGGCATCTCGCACGCGAGCTTTCAGCAGATCAACTATATGCAGGTTTATCACATTCTGCATTCGTTCTTTACGCAGCCCGAGCCGATTTACCGCGGGGAACATTGATAACCGTTTGGATGGCAAACGGATGATGATGGGTTTCGTTTCTTTCTACCTATTCTACTGATCTGCGAGGTTAGACGATTATCGGGGTGGTTGAGTGCCAACGGTTTTTGTTTCCCCTTGAGAGTCGCCGAGCAGCGCAGGCACATCGGGGGAAGTCGGCGAGCACTGTCTGAGCCCTCGCAGTTTTATCGCGAGGGCGAGTTGCGCAGCCGCCCGATGTGTCGAGCAGCGCAGGGCAGTCCGAAGGACCGGCGAACCAGGGGCCGCTTCTTTTGGTTACTTTTCTTGGCGGTTCAAGAAAAGTAACTAGCTGCCGGGCTACCCCCGGCCAACTTAGTTTCGGGTGTGCAATGGTCTTTAAAACTTTCGCAAGCCGTGTTGCGGCTGCCGTTCTGGGCGCAATGGCGGCATCCGGTGCAGCGCACGCGCAAACCTACCCCACGAAACCCATCCGCTTCATCGTCGGTTTTGCGCCGGGTGGTGCCACCGACATCATTGCCCGCGCGCTGGCGCAAAAACTCTCCGACGCGTTTGGCCAGCAGGTGGTGGTCGACAACCGCGCCGGTGGCGGCGGCACCATAGCGGCAACGATGGCGGCGAAGTCGCCGGCTGACGGCTACACGATGTTGATGGGTACTATCAGCACGCTGGCCACTAACGTCAGCACTTACAAAAATCTGCCCTACGATCCGCTGCGCGACTTCGCACCGGTGACGCTGGCGGCGGCGACACCTTACTTCGTCACCGTCAACGCGAATCTCAATGTGGCGACGCTGAAGGAATTCATTGCCCTGGCTAAAGCGAAGCCGGGGCAGTTGAACTTCGGCTCGTCAGGCGCCGGCGGCGGCGCGCATCTGTCGATGGAACTGTTTCGCGCCATGGCCGGACTCGATATGGTGCATGTGCCGTACAAGGGCGCGGCAATTGCGCTCACCGAAGTCATGGCCGGGCAGATCCAGATGAGCTTTACCCAGCCTTTGGTTGTGCTGCCGCATTTGAAATCCGGCCGCGTGCGTGCATTGGCCATCACCAGCGCAAAGCGTTCGACCGCGCTGCCGGAGTTTCCGACCATCGCCGAATCCGGCGTGCCCGGCTATGAGTCTTCATCATGGCAGGGCATCGTCGTACCGGCGGGTACCCCGGCGGCGATTGTGACCAAACTGCACGCCGAGCTCGTCAAGGGGCTGCACGCGCGCGATATCGGCGAACGTCTTGCCGCCGAAGGCACCGATTCCGGCGGCAACTCGCCGGCCGAATTCGGCGCTTACATCAAGCGCGAAATTGAAAAATGGGCGCGGGTCGTCAAAAGCGCCGGCATCAAAACCGATTGATCCCTGCGCTATGCTGCGTTTAGCGCGGCAGCGGCACCGGCACGCTCGAAGAGATAATCCAGCCGAGTACGGTTTTTACATAGACCTGGGTTAACAAATAGGGCTCTGTTTGCGCAGCATCGCCGATCGTGTACTTTACCGGCACATGCAGGCGCACTGCCGAATCGCCGAGCGGCGTAATTTTCAGCGCTGATAGTTCCGGCTCGATGCGCCAGTTACCGCGAAATGCGGTGGTCAACGCCTGCAGCGTCGAATCGCGTCCGATTACGGGTGCGCCGCGCGGTCCAACCCACAGAAAATCCCTTGAGTCATGCAGCATCTGCCCGACGGCAGCAGCGTTATGGGCATTGCATTCGCGTATGAAATGATTGAACAGCGCGCGGATCTCGTCCTGAACCTGCGCCTGCGCCGGGTTCGATAATGCGGTAAGCGCAAACAGAAAAATTGCATACAACGTTTTTATCAAGATATCCCTATCGGTGTGAAAGAAGCCGCGACGATACGCTGCCTTTGTTGTCCGACACAGGAAGATATGCACACATCACGGAGCCGATGTGGAATATGTCACGTTCCGGTTCTGTATATGTTCTATACGGAACATATGTGAGCAAAACGCGCAGGCCCGGTGTTACTCGCCGTGGATGCCGGTCGCCTTGATGACGCGCGCCCACTTGTCGACTTCGGCGCGGAAGAATTGCTCGAACTGCGCAGGTGAACTGGGTACGGCTTCGATGCCGAATGAAGCGAAGCGTTCCTGCACATCGGGAAATTTCACCGCGCGCGCGAAGTCTTCGCTGATCTTCGCAACGATCGCCGGCGGCGTGCCGGTGGGCGTAAACACCGCGTTCCACAGGCTGTGTTCGTAACCGGTGACGCCGGATTCCTGCATGGTCGGAATATCGGGGGCGGCGGGCGAACGTTTGGCCGTGGTCACGGCGAGACCGCGCACGCGGCCGCTTTTTACAAACGGCAGACACACCGGCAGGCCAGCCATGTAAAACACCACCTCCCCGGAAATGACCTGCTGCAGCGCCTGCGGCCCGCCCTTGTTCGGCACGTGGGTGTAGCGGGTGCCGGTCATATAGCCGAACAGTTCGCCCGCCATATGGTCCGAATTGCCGATGCCGGCCGACGAAAACATGATTTCATTCGGTCGCGTTTTTGCGAGTGCAACGAGTTCACGGATCGATTTCGCCGGAAACGAAATATTGCTGCACACGATGTGCGGCATCGACGTTACCAGCGCAACGGGCGCAAGGTCTTTCAGCGCGCTGTACTGCAGCTTCGCGTAATACGACTGCGCAATGGCGATGCCGCCGTTGGCGAACAAAAATGTGTAACCATCGGCAGGCGCTTTGGCAGTGACTTCGGCGGCAATATTGCCGCCGGCGCCGGCGCGGTTATCGACTATCACGGTCTGCCCCCACAGCTCGCCGAGGCGCGGGCTGATCAGGCGCATGGCGACATCGGTGCTGGAGCCGGCGGCGAAGCCGACCACGGCGCGTACTGATTTGGCCGGGAAGGTTTGCGCCGCCGCGCTGCCGGCGATTAATGTAGTAAGTGCTGCGGCTGCTGTGATCAGACCATTTGCGCTGCGTGGGATCATGACGGCACTCCGCATCGTGGTGTAAAGTTCGGGCTTCTGTCGAACGGTTGGCGCAAATTATAGGCGATATTCACAGCGCCGCCGCGCGTCATCACCGTAATCGCGTAACCACTTGCCGAAGGAGCACGACCATGTACGCCGCGCCGCCTGTGATTCAAACCGAAATCTTCACTTCACTGCCGAAAGAACTGCACAACAGCGAAAAATATTCACCGTGGGTGGCCGAGCGCCGCGCCGGCAAACTGCATTCCTTTCTCGAAGGTCCGTCGTTCGACCGTGCCGGCAATTTGTATTGCACCGATATACCGTACGGCCGCATCTTCAGGATTTCGCCGCAGGGCAAGTGGGAAGTGTTCGCCGAATTCGACGGTGAACCGAACGGCCTGCGCGTGCACAAGGACGGCAAACGCCTGTTCGTCGCCGACCATAAACTCGGTTTGCTCGAGTTCGATATCGCCAGCGGCAAAATGAAGGTGTTGATCAACCGCCCGCACCATGAAGGGTTCAAAGGCCTCAACGATCTGACTTTTGCCTCGAACGGCGATTTGTATTTCACCGATCAGGGCCAGAGCGCGCTCGAAGATCCGAGCGGCCGCGTTTTCCGTTTGCGCACAACCGGTGAACTCGATCTCTTGTTCAAAGGTTTTGCCGGCCCCAACGGTCTGGTGTTGTCGAAAGACGAAAAAATTCTTTACGTTGCCGAAACGCGCCGCAATCGTATCAACAGTCTGCCGCTGCTGCCTGACTACGAAGGTGTGAGCAAGTGCGGCATTTTCATCCAGCTCTCGGGCAGTCCGACCGGCCCCGATGGCATGGCGCTGGATGAAGAAGGCAATCTCGCCATCGTGCACGCTGGTTTCGGCACTGTATGGATATTCAGCCGCCTCGGCGAGCCGTTGTTTCGCATCAAATCCTGCGCCGGCATGCGCACCACCAATCTTGCCTACGGCGGGCCCGACCGCAAAACGCTCTACATTACCGAAGCCGAGCATGGCGTAATACTGAAAGCGCAACTGCCGGTGGCGGGCAAGCAGCTCTTTTCGCATCTGTAACGATGAAGAAGCCGCTTGAAGTACTGAATCTCTATACGCCGCACGATTACACGCTGGCCGACGCCTTCGCCAGCCGTCTGCAGGCAGGGCCGCAGCGCGAGTTTCTGCTGCATCACGGTAAACAATGGTCGTGGCAGTCATTTCACGACGCGGCGGAAAAGCTTGCGTGCGTGCTGGCGGGGCGCGGCATCAAAAAAGGCGATCGTGTGGCGATCGTCGCGCGCAACAGCGACGCGCACGTGCTGCTGCTGTTCGCCTGCGCGCGCATCGGCGCCATCATGGTGCCGAGCAATCCGGAATACGGCGTGCAGGAACTCTGTTATGTGCTGAAGCATGCGGCGGTTTCGGCGGTCATTTGCGGCGAAGAGGGGCTGGCGATTGCGCGCGAAGCGAGCCGCGATATTGTGCCCGCGCCGTGGTTCGCGCTGGTCGATGGCGTGCAATCTGACGCACCGGATTTTTTTGAGTTGATTGCGCATGCGGGCAGTGCGGCGTTGCCGGCCGCCGGCGGCGCCGACGATACCTGTCTCATCATCTACACCTCGGGCACCACCGGTTTCCCGAAAGGCGCAATGCACAGCCAGCGCAACTTCATCACTGCCGGAGAAGCCAATATCTCGCGGCTGTGGCTGCAGCCCGATGAACGCATGATGGTGGTGTTGCCGATGTTCCACGTCAACGCGCTGTTCTATTCGTTGGCGGGGGCATTAGCGGCCGGGGCGACACTGGTATTGATGCAGCGTTTTTCCGCGTCGGATTTCTGGAATGCCGCGGTCGAATACAGGATCACGCAGATCAATATCATCGAGGCGATCGGCCGCATCCTCGCCAGGCGTCCGCGCAGCGAATTCCGCGGTGAACACAAGGTCACCAAGCTCTATGGTGCGCGCGCCGATATTGTCGATGTGTTCAGCAAGGAGTTTCATATTCCGCATCTCCTCGGCGGTTTCGGCATGACCGAAATCCCGGGCGTTTGCTGCAATCCCTTTGAAGGCCCGAACAAGCAGGGCACGATGGGGCCGCCCGGGCGGCATCCCGACCCCAAGCGGCCGTGGGCGCAGTGCAAAATCGTCAACGACGACGGCAACGAAGTCGGCGCGGATGTGGTCGGTGAATTCTGGGTCAAACATCCGATCGTGATGCAGGGTTACTTCCGTGATCCGGAGCAGACGAAGAACGCGTTCCGCGACGGCTGGTTTATGACCGGCGATCTGGTCAAACGCGATGCCGATGGTTATTACACCTTCATTTCGCGCAAAAAAGACATCATCCGCCGGCGCGGTGAAAACATCGCCGGTGCCGAGATCGACCGCATCGTGCAATCGCATCCAGCGGTGTTCGAAGTCGCTGCGATCGCGGTGCCTTCGGAACTCGGCGAGGACGAAATTCTCGTCGCGATCATCCTGAAGCCGGGCGAACAGGCGACGGCGGACGAAATCGGCGCGTGGTGCGCCGAACGGCTGGCGGCGATGAAAGTGCCGCGCTTCGTGCTGTTCGTCGAGCAGTTGCCGCACACGCCGACGCATAAGGTGGCGAAGGAGAAGTTGAAGGCGGATAAGACGCTGCAGGCGCGGGCGGTGGATTTGCAGGCGACGTAGCTGCCGCTGTGGCGCAGTTTTGTAGGGTAGGTTAGGCCGTCAGGCCGTAACCCACCGTTCGATGCGGCGGGTTACGGCGCTTCGCGCCCAATCTACCCTATGTGCTTCAACTTCGCCGGGGGCAGCCCGGCGGCTGGTTACTTTTCTTGAACCGCCAAGAAAAGTAACCAAAAGAAGCGGCCCCTGGTTCGCCGGTCCTGCGGACTCCCCTGCGCTGCTCGCCGCGCCGGGCGGCTGCGCAACTCGCCCTCGCGATAAAACTGCGAGGGCTCAGACAGTGCTCGCCGACTTCCCCCGGCGCGGCTGTGCTGCTCGGCGGCTCTCAAGGGGAAGCCAAAACCATTGGCACTCGAATGTC
The DNA here is from genome assembly GCA_025356695.1 of Betaproteobacteria bacterium. The sequence goes on along the minus strand of JANXSE010000065.1, from coordinate 729 downwards.
TCGAAAATTTTTTAATTCTGCAGTCTTGTAGCCCGGAAGGAGTGCAGCGTATTCCGGGAACAGACCCCCGCTAATTCTCGCGCACGAATTTCTGGATGCGTTTGCCGGTGTCGACTTCGCCGGTATAGATACTGCCTTTCGAATCCTCGGTCGCGACGTGCAGCCAGTGGAACTGGCCGGCGTTGCGGCCGTGGCTGCCGAAGCGGCCGACCGTTTTTCCATCTTCGCGTTGCAGTATCCACATCACGTTGTTCATGATGTCGCCGACCACCAGATATTTCTGCTGCGGGTCGCGCGAGAAGTGCAGGGTGCCGGCCGAGCCGCGTTCGCGGATGGCGCGGTCGATGAAAAATTCCTTGATGAATTTTCCCTGCTTGGTGAAAACCTGAATGCGGTTACCGCCGCGGTCGCAGACGTAAACGAAACCGTCGTTCGAAATGTGCGCGCAGTGCACCGGGTTGGTGAACTGTTTTGAGATCACCGCCGGGTCGTAGGGCGGCGGCGTGTCGTTGTCGATTTCGGACAAGGGAATGCCGTAAGCGCCCCAGCCACGCTTGAAGGCGCCGGTATCGGCGTCGTAGATGGCGACGCGGCGATTCAAATATCCATCGGCGAGATAGATTTCACGCGCCGACTCATCGACTTCCATGCCGGCAATGCGGCCCGGCTGCGCCGCCTGATTGTCCTGCAGCTGCTTGCCTTTGGCGCGCTCGCCGATCTTCATCAGGA
>JANXSE010000057.1 GCA_025356695.1 Betaproteobacteria bacterium | reverse complement strand
CATTTATGCTGACCCCTTTGATTGCTGCACGACGTGCTGGGGAATATCTGGGAGTTTGATGCGGGGGCGACGTGGCATGGGCTTATCTCAAGAGATCAATTGATGCTGACCCCTTTGATTTGGTTTGCGCTATAAATGCGGCCTGATTTGAGCTCGAGTCTTGGCCAATCAACATACACTTCTTCGCTCTCCCATTCGCCGACACCAATTAGCCCTAACCGAGCATCAGGTGGATGAACTCCACCTGAGGTTCCTCCTTTCAGAAACGCAACTTTCTTACCATTAAAGGCGATAGTCGCCGCAAAACAACTTTGAACATCGAATGCGGTCGTATCATCAGAAGCATCGACTCGCGGCGTCCCCAAAAAGAGGGCGGCCCAATCTCCTCCATTTGGCTTTATGTCACTGATACGCGCTCGAAATAGGAGCCTGCCATCTTGCGCAATATCGAATACATCTGCGACCCCAGAGTGCGGTACGTCGGATTTTCTTCCGGGCCAAATTACTTTAAGGCGGTCAAGGTCATAAGCCGATCGCAACGGTCTATCTGCAATGTCAAACCGAATCAACCCTCGATGCTCAAATCCGACGTTGATACGACCGTAAAATGCGACTGCCTTTCCATCCTCTATTAGAAATGGGCGCCCTGTTTCACTCGCCGGCGCACTGGCCATATTGACCAATTCCCGTTCCTGCCGCGTTTCCCAGTCCATTTCATACAGGTGCTCAACACGTGGGCGCAACTTCCAATACACTAGCTTCTTGCCATCAGGTGCAAAACTCGGCTCGCGTGCAATCGTGTCAGCCACCACCTCCATCCGCGCCCCATCCGACGGCATGCGCGCCAAAACGTAATCGCCAATTGAACAGCGGTACTGCTCGTCGCACGGCCCGGTGCTGAACACTATCCACTTGCCGTCTGGCGTATAAGTTGGCCAGCGGTAAGTGCGTTTATCCTCAAAGGGCAGGACTTCCCATTGCTGACTCGCAAGGTAATAACGCCCGATTCGACACACATCGCTTCGTTGCGGATTAATATGACAAAGGCTAACCAGCAAATTGCTGTCATCCGGTGAAAATCGTACATGTGCGGGAAACCACCGCATACCCAGGAATGTCTCAGCAAGTGTGAACGGTTTCTCAACACTAAGCGACGAGCGCTGCTGTTGCCCTCCATACATGCCATAGCGCGCATTTTGTCCGAGGTTCGGCGTGCAACCGGCCAGCGTCAGACCAACAATCCCGAGGAGAACAACAAATCGCTTCCGCATTTGAGTTTTCATGCTGTTTGCTCCTGCTGATTGTTAGGGAACATGAAATCAAAGAAATCAATAGCATCAAAGGGGGCAGCATCAATAAACTTTTTCAATCAAACGGTCAAAGGGGTCAGCATCAATAAACTTTTTCACCACGACCTCCCCATCCAAACCCAAACTCCGATTGCGCTTCCGGCCGCTGCGCCATTCCCTTGCCGCCCTCAGGCCTGCCACGCCTCAGTGCCATGGGGGTCAGCATCAATTAAGTTTTAGCGCGCGTAGTACGCAATAAGCGCATCGCGCCGAACACGCAATCAACACCCCGTCAGAAATCCCCCCACAACGTATTCATCGCCGCCAGCGCCGCCAGCGCGGCGGTTTCGGTGCGCAGGATGCGCGGGCCGAGGCGCACGGCGCTGAAGCCGCGCTGCAGCGCGAGTTCGATTTCATTCTCGCTGAAGCCGCCCTCGGGGCCGGCGAACAGCATGACGGCCGCGGGACGCGGCAGATCATGCAGGCGTTGCGTGGCGGTCGGCGACATCAACAAGCGCAGGCCCTCTGTCGGCGCGGCGTCGAGCGACGCGAACCAGTCGATCATCGCCAACGGCTCGAACACCTGCGGCACTGCGTTGCGGCCGCATTGCTCGCAGGCGGAGGTCGCGACCTGCCGCCAGTGTGCGAGCCGCGTGCCGGTGCGGCGCTCGTCGAGACGCACGATGCTGCGTTCGCTGTAGATCGGTTGCATCGCGGCAACGCCGAGTTCGACCGCTTTCTGCAGCGTGTAGTCCATGCGCTCGCCGCTGGAGATCGCCTGCACCAGCGTACAGGGCAGCGGCGACTCGCGGCTGACCGCCGCGCCGGCGCCGAGCTTGACGCTGACGCCGTGCTTGTCGATGTGGGTGATGGCGGCGTCGAATTCGAGGCCGCCGTTGAACACCGTGACGTGGTCGTCAATTGAAGCGCGCAGCACCCGCGACAGATGATGCGCGGCGGCAGCGGGCAACGCGAATTGCGCGCCCGGCGCGAGGGTGTCTTCCACATGAATGCGGGACAGGCTGCCGGTGTTGCCGCGGGCTTTGCGCATGAGGTGATTATGCCATGCGTGATTTGCAGCGAACGCGCTAGACGCTGCGCACTTTCTTGTACAACTCAAGCGTGACGGCGCGCGCCGCAGCGTGATCGACCACCGGCGACGGATAATCGCGGCCGATCACCACGCCGGCGGCCGCTTGCTGCGCGGCGTTCATCAGCCAGGGCGCATGGATCTGGCGTTCGCTGCAGCCTTTGAGTTCGGGCACATATTTACGGATGAACTCGCCTTTGGCATCAAATTTTTCCGACTGCGTGACCGGATTGAAAATGCGGAAGTACGGTTGCGCGTCGCAGCCGGTGGAAGACGCCCACTGCCAGCCGCCGTTGTTGGCCGAGAGATCGAAATCGTTCAACTGCTCGGCGAAATAACGCTCGCCCCAACGCCAGTCGATGTGCAGGTCTTTCACCAGAAAAGACGCAACGACCATGCGCAGGCGGTTGTGCATGTAGCCGGTCTGGTTCAACTGGCGCATTGCCGCGTCGACCAGCGGATAGCCGGTGCGCGCTTCGCACCACGCGGCAAAGCGCGCTTTGTCGTTGGGAAAAACAATCGCATCGTATTCGGGGCGAAAGGCCTGCGTCACCACGCGCGGATGGTGATGCAGGATCATGGCGTAGAAATCGCGCCACACCAGCTCCGACAGCCAGACCGCGGCGCCGCGGCCGGCGTCGTGCCAGGCCGCGGCCGCCAGCGCGCGGATCGAAATCGTGCCGAAGCGCAGATGCACCGACAGATAACTCGGCCCTTTCACTGCCGGGAAATCGCGGCGCTCGTGATAGGCGGCCATGCGCGCCTTGAAATCCTCGAACAGCGCATCGGCGCCGCTGACACCGGGCTGGATGCCGAGCTCAAGCAGGTTGGTTGTTTCGAAACCCAGCGCTTCGAGCGAGGGCAATGCAAAACCCGGCGCCACGGCCAACTGGCCGCGGGCGGGTTCGACCGCGCGCGGCCGCAGATCACTGTCGGTCAGGCGTTTCAACCAGGCGTTCTTGTAGGGCGTGAACACGCTGAACGGTCGACCGTCCTGCGTCAGCACCTCGCTCTTTTCGAAGATGACCTGGTCTTTGCCGGCGACAAAATCGATGCCGCCGGCGTCCAGCGCCTTGCGCACCGCCGCGTCGCGCGCCACCGCAGCCGGCTCGTAATCTTCATTGGCAAACACGACCTCCGCCTTCAGGCGTGCCGCCAGCGCCGGAATTTCCGCGCGCGCCTGCCCGTGCACGATAAGCAGTCCGCCGCCCTGCGCTCGCAGCACCTGATCGAGTTCGCGCACGCTGTGCCAGATGAACTCGACGCGGCGGTCGCGGCGCGCCAGACTGTCGAGGATGTCGCGATCGAAGACAAAAGCGCAATACACGCGGCCGGTGGCCGCCAGCGCACGCGCCAGCGCGGCGTGATCGTGCGCGCGCAGGTCGCGGCGGAACCAGACAAGGGCGGTTTTGTAATTCAAGCGGAATTCCCTGTTCGAAGCGCGATTTCAGGCCGGATTTCGCCGGGACACTCGCGACACCGCCTGAGTGAAGCAATCCGGGGCGGAAGCAAGTGCCTGGGCGCAACCCGCGCACGGCCGATTTCGCCAGTCACGTGTTCGCGCGCCGTCAATTGTGAAGAGGCGGCGCTGCGTTTACAATAGTAGCCGAACGTTCAATCAGGCGCGAGGCCAGCGGGAACAGAAACCCCAAGTACATGCAATCAGTGAACCTCACGCACCATTTCCTGATCGCCATGCCCAACATGGCCGACCCGCATTTTTCCAAGACCCTGACGTATATCTGCGAGCACAACGAGAAAGGCGCGCTCGGCGTGGTGATCAACCGCCCGATCGATCTTGCCTTGTCGAAGCTCCTTGAGCAGGTCAGCATCCCCATCACCGACGATCATTGCGCCGGCCTCCAGGTGCACTACGGCGGCCCCGTGCAGACCGACCGCGGCTTCGTGCTGCACGGCCCGGGCGGAAAATGGCAATCGACGCTGTCGATCAACGCCGAAGTCGGCCTGACAACCTCCAAGGACATTTTGCAGGCGGTGGCGCGCGGCAACGGCCCCGAACAGATATTCGTCACCCTCGGCTACGCCGGCTGGGGCGCCGGCCAGATCGAGAGCGAACTCGCGCAAAATGCCTGGCTTACCGTGCCCGCCGACAAGGATGTGCTCTTTGCGCTGCCCTGCGAAGAACGCGTGCCCGCCGCGATGCATTTGCTCGGCATCGATTTCACTAGCCTTTCCGAAGAGGCCGGACATGCGTGAAGCGAGAGGCGTGAGAGGTGGGGCGTGAGGTGGCAGGCAACCGTGCAACCGACCGTTATTGGCCCGCTGTTCCATCCGCCCACGTTTATGTCGGTTGATTCATCGCCCATGACAGATGCCGAAAGAACCACGCCCCGCGGCACCGTGCTCGCCTTCGACTTCGGCGAAAAACGCATCGGCACGGCGATCGGTGAAACCGCGATCGGCATCGCCCATCCGCTGACGACCATACACGCCGCCGACAAGCAACGCCGTTACGCAGCCATCGAGGCGATGGTCCGCGAATGGCAGCCGGCACTGCTGGTGGTCGGCCTGCCGGCGCATATGGACGGCACCGAACACGAAATTTCGCGGCTGGCACGCAAATTCGCCGGCGAACTGGCGCGGCGCTTCAATCTGCCGGTTACATTCATCGACGAGCGCCTGACCTCGGCCGCTGCCGAATCCAGCCTCGGCGAATCGGGCGTCAATTCGCACAAACGCAAAGCGGTGGTGGACTCGGTGGCCGCGCAACATATACTGCAGGACTTTCTTGATCGCAATGGACGCCCGTCATGACGCACACTGATTTACCGGACGCCGAGGCGCTGCTCAAAACGCTGGCTGCGCAAATGCGTCCGCACATGACCGCGCAGACCGCTTTGATCGGCATCGTCACCGGCGGTGCCTGGCTGGCCGACCGCCTGCATAAGGAACTCGGCCTCGCCCTGCCGGTGGGCACGCTCGATATTTCTTTTTATCGCGACGATTTCCACAGCAAGGGACTCAAGCGCAAGGTGGCGCCCTCGACGATTCCGTTTGAAGTCGACGGCCGCGAGCTGGTTCTGGTCGACGACGTGCTCTTTACCGGGCGCACCATACGCGCCGCCATGAACGAACTCTTCGACTACGGCAGGCCGGCCAGCATCCGGCTGGCGGCACTCGTCGATCGCGGCGGGCGCGAGCTGCCGATCGCCGCGCAATTCGTCGGCGCCACGCTGGCGGTGCCGGCGGATGCCAGCATCGATCTCGAACAAGCGGGGGGCGACAAGTTGCGCCTCGTCATGCAACCCATTAAATAGCGGACAGGCCTGATGTTTCTGCACAAAAACCCGCAACTCAACAAGAACGGCGAGCTGCATCATCTGTTATCGATCGAGGGGCTGCCCGCCGACATCCTGCGGCAGATCCTCGACACCGCCGAATCGTTTGTCGGCGTGACGCAGCGCGAAGTGAAAAAAGTGCCGCTGCTACGCGGCCAGGCGATCTTCAACCTGTTCTTCGAACCGTCGACGCGCACGCGCACCACCTTCGAGATTGCGGCCAAGCGGCTGTCGGCCGACGTCATCAACCTCGCCATCAACGTGTCGTCGCAGTCGAAAGGCGAATCGGTGCTCGACACCGTGGCCAACCTGTCGGCGATGCAGGCCGACATGTTCATCGTGCGCCATGCGCAAAGCGGCGCGCCTTATCTGATCGCGCGCCACGTCAGCCCCGACATCCACGTCATCAACGCCGGCGACGGCCGCCATGCGCATCCGACGCAGGGCCTGCTCGACATGTTCACGGTGCGCCGCTACAAGAAAGATTTCACGCAACTGCGGGTCGCCATCGTCGGCGATGTCCTGCATTCGCGGGTAGCACGTTCGCAGATTCACGCACTGACGACACTCGGCGTGCCGGAACTGCGCGTCATCGGGCCAAAGACATTGCTGCCCTCGCACGTCGAAGACCTCGGTGTGCAGGTCTATCACGACATGTCGAAGGGATTGAAAGATGTCGACGTCATCATGATGCTGCGCCTGCAGAACGAGCGCATGCAGGGCGCCTTCCTGCCCTCGCCGCAGGAATTTTTCAAATCCTACGGCCTCACCGCGGAAAAACTGGCGCTGGCGAAACCCGACGCCATCGTGCTGCATCCGGGGCCGATGAACCGCGGCGTCGAAATCGATTCGAGCGTCGCCGACGGCAAACAGTCGGTGATCCTGCCGCAGGTCACCTTCGGCATTGCAATCCGCATGGCCGTCATGAGCATACTGGCCGGGAACTGAGCGCGTATGAAAATCCACATCAAAAACGGCCGTCTGATCGACCCCGCTAGCGGCACCGACGCCAACAAGGATGTCTTCATCGCTGCCGGCAAGATCGCCGGCAGCGGCACCGCACCGGCTGGCTTCACCGCCAACCGCACGATTGATGCCGCCGGCCTCGTGGTCTGCCCCGGCCTCGTCGATCTCGCCGTGCGCCTGCGCGAACCGGGTTTCGAGTATATGGCTACGCTCGAAACCGAAATGAGCGCCGCCGTCGCCGGCGGCGTCACCAGCCTCGCCTGCCCGCCCGACACCGATCCGCCGCTCGACGAGCCGGGCCTGGTGGAGATGCTGAAATTCCGCGCGCGCAATCTGCACCAGTCGCACGTCTATCCGGTCGGCGCGCTGTCGATCGGCCTGAAAGGCACGCGACTGACGGAAATGGCCGAACTCACCGACGCCGGTTGCGTCGGCTTCTCGCACGCCGATGCGCCGCTGACCGATCACCAGTTGCTGTTCCGCGCCCTGCAATACGCCGCAACCTTCGATTTCCCGGTGTGGCTGCGGCCGCAGGATGCCGCACTCGCGCGCGGCGGTGTAGCGCACGACGGACAGGTCGCCACCCGCCTTGGCTTGCCGGCGATCCCGGTCACCGCGGAGACGGTTGCGCTGTCGACGATCTTGCTGCTGACGCGCGAAACCGGCGCGCGCGTGCACATCTGCCGTCTGTCGAGCGGCGAAGGCGTGAACATGGTGCGCGAAGCCAAACAACGCGGACTGCGCGTGACCTGCGATGTCGCCATCCATCACGCGCATTTGTGCGAAATGGACATCGGTTACTTCGATGCCAACTGCAACCTGACGCCGCCTCTGCGCAGCCAGCGCGACCGCGATGCGCTACGCGCCGCGATTGCCGACGGCACCGTCGATGCCCTGTGTTCCGATCACACGCCGGTCGATGACGACGCCAAGCAGCTGCCGTTCGGCGAGGCGGAGACTGGCGCCACCGGCGTCGAACTGCTGCTGCCGCTCACGCTCAAATGGGCGGAGGAGGCCAAACTGCCACTGGCGCAGGGGCTCGCACGCATCACTGCCGATCCCGCCCGCGTGCTCGGCGTGGAAGCCGGCCGCATCGAAGCGGGTGCCACCGCCGACGTCTGCATCTTCGACCCGCAGCGTTACTGGAAGGTCGGCCCGGACACGCTGAAAAGTCTCGGCAAAAACACACCATTCACCGGCATCGAACTCAAGGGCCGCGTGCGTTATACCCTGGTCGAAGGCCAGGTCGTCTACGAATCGGCGTAAGCCGGATCGAACCTTGTCGCGTCGCCGGCGTCCAAGCCGGTGACTCTGTATTTGTTGCCCGTTTCATATTCTCAATTCTGATTGTTTGAGCCCGCCTCCATGAATCCATTACTCGACTTTTCCGGCCTGCCGCATTTCGACGCCTTCAAACCCGAGCTGGTAACGCCTGCAACCGAACAATTGCTGGCGGAAAACCGCGCGTTAATCGCGCGCCTTGCTGCCGACAGCACAACGCCGGGCTGGGACAATTTCGTCGCGCCACTGGCCGACGCGCATGAGCGCCTGAACCGCGCCTGGGGCCAGGTCGGGCACATGAACTCGGTAATGAACAGCCCGGAGCTGCGCGAGGCCTACAACTCGAATCTGCCGAAGCTGACGCAGTACTACACCGAACTTGGACAAAATCCGGCGCTCTACGCCAAATACCGCGCGCTCAACGATTCGCCGTCATTTGCAGCGCTGACCGCGGCACAACGCGCCGTCATCGAACACGAAGTGCGCGATTTCAAATTGGGCGGCGCCGAACTACCCGCAGACAAAAAACTCCGTTACACCGAAATACGCGACCGCCTCTCGGCGCTGACCTCGCGCTTCTCCGACAATCTGCTCGACGCCACCGACGGCTACGGGCATTTCGTCAGTGACCAAGCAGAACTTAAGGGCATCCCGGACGATGTGCTGGAAGCGGCGCGCAATGCCGCCGAAAAAGACAGCAAGCCGGGCTGGAAATTCACCCTGCATGCGCCCTCCTACCTGCCGGTCATGCAGTACGCCGAGTACCGTCCGCTGCGCGAACTCATGTACCGCGCCAGCGCCACGCGCGCCTCGGAATTCGGCAAAAAGGAATGGGATAACACGCCGCTGATCACGGAGATCGTCAACCTGCGCCGGGAAATGGCGCAGCTGCTCGGCTTTGAAAGTTTCGGCGCCTATTCGCTCGAAGCGAAGATGGCGGAGTCACCGGCGCAGGTGATCAAATTTCTCGAAGATCTCGCGGTCAAGGCCAAACCGTTTGCACTGCGCGACCTCAAAGAACTCAACGCTTTCGCGCGCGACGAATTGAAAATGCCGCCGCTCGAAGCCTGGGACATTCCGTTCGTCTCGGAAAAACTGCGCGCCACGCGCTTCGCTTTTTCCGACCAGGAGGTCAAACAATACTTCCCGGAAACGCGCGTGCTGCCGGGCATGTTCAAAGTGATCGAAACGCTTTATGGATTAAGCATCCGCGAAGAGAAGGCGCCGGTCTGGCATGCCGATGTGCGCTTCTTCGGCATCTACGACGACAAAAACAAACTGGTCGGCCAGTTCTACCTCGATCTCTACGCGCGCCAGGCGAAACGCGGCGGCGCGTGGATGGACGAGGTGATGGCGCGGCGTCGCACCACGCAAGGCATCCAGACACCGGTGGCCTACCTCAACTGCAATTTCTCGCCGCCCGTCGGCGAGAGCGGCGGCAAGAAGCGGCCGGCGCTGTTCACGCACGACGAAGTGATCACACTGTTCCACGAATTCGGCCATGGCCTGCATCATCTGCTGACACAGGTCGAAGAACTGGGTGTGTCCGGCATCAACGGCGTCGAGTGGGACGCCGTCGAACTGCCGAGCCAGTTCATGGAAAATTATTGCTGGGAATGGCGCGTGCTCGAACCGATGACGGCACACGTCGACACGCAGGCACCGCTACCGCGCGCGCTGTTCGACAAGATGCTCGCCGCGAAAAATTTCCAGAGCGGCATGCAGACGGTGCGGCAGATCGAGTTTTCGCTCTTTGACATTCGGCTGCATCACAGCGACGCCGTGGTCGACGACAAAACCGTGAAAGAAGCGCTTGATGCCGTGCGACGCGAAGTCGCCGTCCTCATTCCACCGGCGTTCAACCGCTTCGCCAACAGCTTCAGCCATATTTTTGCCGGCGGTTATGCGGCCGGCTATTACAGCTACAAATGGGCCGAGGTGTTATCAGCCGACGCCTACAGCCTGTTCGAAGAACGCGGTGTGCTCAACCCGGAAATCGGCGCGCGCTTCCGCGACGAAGTGCTGGCGATGGGCGGCAGCCGTCCGGCACTTGAATCATTTATTGCATTTCGCGGGCGCGAACCGAACATCGACGCGTTGCTGCGGCATAACGGCATGGTTGCCGCGGTGTGATTTCCCGAATGGCCGGCGCTACCGGCCGGCAATTCCTTGTGTTAGAGTAAAAAATATTGTTGCACGGAGGATAAATCCATGAAAACGTTTGCGCTTCTGCTGCTGGTCGCATTCGCCACCGTCGCCACCGGCGCGGAAATGTATCGCTGGGTCGACGACAAGGGTGTCGTCAATTACACGCCCTATCCGCCACCCGCCAACATCAAAAAAGTGGAAACCAAAAAACTCGGCGGCAACACCGTGCAGACAAGTGATGGCTCCTACAGTCTGCAACAGGCGACGAAAAATTTCCCCGTCACCCTCTACGCTACCGATTGCGGCGAGCTGTGCAACAGCGCGCGTGCCCATCTGAAAAAACGCGGCATCCCTTACAACGAAAAAAATCCGACCTCCGCCAACGAAGCCGATGAATTCAAAAAACTGTCGGGCGGCGGCATGGAAATCCCGCTGCTGGTGGTCGGCACGCTGAAAACCATCAAGGGCTATCTGGCCTCGGATTGGGACGCGACCTTCGACCAGGCCGGCTACCCCAGCACTGCCGTGCCGGGCGCCAAGCCCGTGGGCGGCACACCGCCTGCGCCAGAAAAAAAATAAGCCGGAGCCGCACGCGCGTTCCCGCTCGTGACCTCACCGGGACCGCGCCCGGTGTTGTTTGATGTTTAGACGAGGATATGCTGCGTGAAAATCGCCACCTGGAACGTCAACTCGCTGAAGGTACGGCTACCGCAGGTGCTGGCCTGGCTGGAGGCGCATCAACCGGATGCGCTGTGCCTGCAGGAAACCAAAACTGAAGACAGCTCGTTTCCCGCCGGGGAAATCGAAAATGCCGGTTATCGCGCGCTCTATACCGGCCAGAAAACCTATAACGGCGTTGCCATACTGAGCAAGGTCACCGCAACCGAAGCGGTCATGGCGATCCCAGGCTTCGACGATCCGCAAAAACGCGCGCTGGCGGCAACCATCAACGGCGTGCGTGTCGTCTGCCTGTACGTGCCGAACGGCCAGAGCGTCGACTCGGACAAATATCAATACAAACTGGCGTGGCTGCAGGCAACGACGGCATGGCTGAAAAACGAACTCGCCGCAAACGACAAACTGGTCGTGGTCGGCGACTTCAACATTGCGCCTGCCGATCTTGACGTGCACGACCCCAAGGCATGGGAAGGCCAGGTGTTATGCAGCGATGCCGAGCGCGCAGCGCTGCAGGGGCTGCTGGCGATCGGATTGAAAGACAGCCTGCGTCTGCTCGAACCGGACGCGCAGATATTCACCTGGTGGGACTATCGAATGAATGCGTTCAAACGCAAGATGGGGCTGCGCATCGACCACATACTGGTCAGCGCTGCGCTGGCCGCCAAATGCCGCAACTGCGCGGTTGATCTGGAACCACGCCGGCACGAACGCCCCTCCGACCACGCCCCGGTGAGCGCCGAATTCGCGGACTGATCGCGCGATAAAACGCCCTAGGCGTCGCCGCCCTTGTCGGCGTCAAGCCCCAGCTCCTGGATTTTGCGCGTCAGCGTATTGCGGCCCAGGCCGAGCAGTTGCGCCGCCTCGATGCGACGTCCGCCAGTGTGCATCAGCGCGCGCGAGATCAGCGCTTTTTCAAACTGCGGGCCAAGCACATCGATCAAACCGGTTTCGCCGCGGTTGAGCGAATTGGCGACTTCCTGCTCGAGCGCACCGATCCAGCTTTGCGCCGCAGTGGCGGCCGATTCGACGCGCAACTCCGGCGGCAGATCCTTGATTTCGATATTGACGCCAGCGGCCATCACGGTCAGCCAGTGGCAAAGGTTTTCGAGCTGCCGCACGTTGCCGGGAAAATCCTGCGCGGTCAGAAACTTCAGTGCCGCATCCGACAGGCGCTTGGCTTCGACGCCGATTTCGCGCGCACTTTTCGCCAGAAAAAATTTCGCCAGCAATGGAATATCTTCACGCCGTTCGCGCAGCGGCGGCAACCGCAGACGGATCACGTTCAGCCGGTGAAACAGATCTTCGCGGAACAGGCCCTGCTTGACGCGGACTTCGAGGTCCTGATGGGTCGCGGCGATGACGCGCACATTGGCGCGTATCGGTTGATGTCCGCCGACGCGATAGAAATGCCCGTCCGACAACACGCGCAGCAGGCGCGTCTGCAGGTCCGAGGGCATGTCGCCGATTTCATCGAGGAACAGCGTGCCACCATCGGCCTGCTCGAAACGCCCGCGGCGCATGTTTTGCGCCCCGGTAAACGCACCGCGCTCGTGGCCGAACAATTCGGATTCGAGCAAGTCTTTCGGGATCGCCGCCGTGTTGATGGCGACGAACGGCTTCTGCGCGCGCGGGCTGTGACGATGCAGCGCGCTGGCAACCAGCTCTTTGCCGGTGCCGGACTCACCGGTGATCAACACCGTGGCGTGCGACTGCGACAGGCGACCGATGATGCGAAACACATCCTGCATTGACGGCGCCTGGCCGAGGATTTCCGGCACCGCCTCGGCGGATTCAACAACGCCATCCTCGCGCACGCTTTCGGCCAGCGCGCGGCGTATCAGCTCAAGCGCATGGTCGACGTCGAACGGCTTGGGCAGATATTCGTAGGCGCCGCCCTGAAATGCCGCTACGGCGCTCTCCAGATCGGAGTAGGCCGTCATGATGATCACTGGCAACTGCGGATAGAGCTCTTTCGCGCGCTGCAGCAGTTTTAAGCCGGACTCGCCCGGCATGCGGATGTCGCTGACAATGACCTGCGGCGCCTCCGCCCCCAGTTCACCCAGCGCCTCATCGGCCGAGGCAAAGGATTTGAATACGATGCTCTCGCGCGTGAGTGCTTTCTCAAGCACCCAGCGGATGGAACGGTCGTCGTCGATGATCCAGACGGGTTTCATAATCTCATCAATCAGTGCGTGGTGGTCTGCTGTATCGGCAGCAACAGGGTGAAGGTGGTGCCCCCGGGCTGTGTGTCAAATGTGATGGTACCGTTGTGCTGCGTGACAAAATTCTGCACCAGCGTCAGCCCAAGACCGCTGCCGCCTTCGCGCCCCGATACCAGCGGATAAAAAACCTTGTCGCGAATGTCTTCGGGAATACCGGGACCGTTGTCGCTGATCTGCACCTGGATCGCCTGCTTGTAGCGGCGGCGCGCCAGCGTGGCCTGGCGCGCAATGCGTGTGCGCAGCGTGATACACCCCTTACCCTGCATGGCCTGCGAAGCGTTGCGCACGATGTTGAGCACGGCCTGGATCAACTGCTCGCGGTCACCGGTCAGCTGCGGCAGGCTGGTGTCGTAATCGCGCACCACCGTGATGCCCTGCGGGTACTCGGCGAGGATGACACTGCGCACGCGTTCGAGCACCTCGTGGATATTCAGCGGCGCCGGTTGCGGCAAACGGTGCGGCGTCAACAGGCGGTCCATCAACAATTGCAGACGGTCCGCCTCTTTCATGATGACCTGCGTGTATTCATGCAGGTTCGGCCGGTCGAGTTCGTGTTCGAGCAGTTGCGCCGCACCGCGGATGCCGCCGAGCGGATTTTTGATTTCGTGGGCGAGATTGCGGATAAGCTCGCGGTTGGCCTGGCTTTGATCAAGCAGCCGCTCCTCGCGCGCGATCTTCATCTGCTGCTCGATATGACGGAACTCAAGCAGCAGTCCGCGCCAGCCATCCACCCAGCCATCGAGTTCAACCGGATTGGCGGTGCAGGTCAGCAATAATTTGGGGCGGCCGAAGGCGCCGATGCGCAGATCGTTTTCGGTATAACTGCTGTGGTTGGCGCTCGCGTATTCGATGGCCGCATCGAGCACCTCATCCTGGAATATCTCGGTGATGTTGTGGCCGACGAAGCTCTTGCTGCTCGCCTCAAACAGATTTTCCGCGGAAGGATTTAGGTAATGCACGTTCTTGTCCTGATCGACCAGTACGATCGCCGTCCCGAGAAGATCTAGTCCTGTAAGCGCCGGGATGGGCATCATTTAAATTGACAATGAGACTGGATGAGCAAGAAGCGAGCCACCTTCAGCCCGCCGGAAAGAGAACGCTGACTGCGTTCCCATTACTTGATATTGGCCAATTCCCGCTTGAGGCTTTCGATATTGCTCTCGTGCAGTTTGACGCGCCCCTCGAACGGTTTGAGGCGTTCTTCGACGCGCGCAAAGTTTTTTTCCGTGCCGAGGCGTATTTCCTGCTGTTCGGCGAGCTGCTTTTTTGCGCCATCGAGTTGCTGTTGTTCCTGTGCCAGTTCCTGCTCGAGTATCTTGCGTCTGCCCGCGTCGCGCTGCTTCTGTGTTTCGCTGTCGACACTGGGGAAATTCGCCGGCTTTTGTTGCGGCTGCTGGGCACGCGCCGCCGCGGGCGCCGGTGCCGAGTTGACCGGATCCAGATTCAGCGGCTTGCAGCCTTTGACGTCGGCGCGCACGTTCGTATAGCGCGTATTGCCATCAGCATCGATGCATTTCCACATTTCGGCATGTGCCGCAGTCACCGCAGATGCCAGAACAAACGTCAGCCAGACTCTCATTGCATTTCCTGTGTTTGAACGCGTCCTGCGTTCAACGGGTGCATTGTGCATCCGTTGACCTGCCGCCGCACGGCAATCGGAGCCCCTGGGCAAAATAACATGCGCCAAAGCACCGGAACAAGCCAGAAAACGAAACAGGGCGGGGAGTCCCCGCCCTGTCTGCCGTTGCTGCCAGCCGGAAATTACAGGCTGTAATACATGTCGAACTCAACCGGATGGGTCGTCATGCGGAAGCGCGTGACTTCCTCCATCTTCAGCGTGATGTAGGCATCAAGCATGTCGTCGGAGAACACGCCGCCGGCCGTCAGGAAGCCGCGGTCCTTGTCGAGGTGCTCAAGCGCCATGTCGAGCGACGAGCACACGTTCGGCACCTTCTTCGCCTGTGAAGGCGGCAAATCGTAAAGGTTCTTGTCGATCGGATCGCCGGGGTGAATCTTGTTTTGCACGCCGTCGAGGCCGGCCATCATCATCGCCGTAAAAGCGAGGTACGGATTCGCCGTCGGATCCGGGAAGCGGATTTCGACGCGACGCGCTTTCGGGTTCGTCACATACGGAATGCGGCAGGCAGCCGAACGGTTGCGCGCCGAATACGCCAGATTGATCGGCGCCTCGAAGCCCGGCACCAGGCGTTTGTAGGAGTTCGTGCCCGGGTTGGTGATCGCGTTCAGGGCCTTGGCGTGCTTGATGATGCCGCCGATGTAGAACAGCGCGAATTCCGACAGGCCGGCGTAACCGTTGCCGGCGAACATGTTCAGACCGCCCTTCCAGATCGACTGGTGCACGTGCATGCCCGAGCCGTTGTCGCCAACCACCGGCTTCGGCATGAAGGTCGCGGTTTTACCATACGAATGTGCGACCATTTGCACGGTGTATTTCAGGATCTGGTTCCAGTCCGCGCGTTTCACCAGTTTTTCAAATTTCGTACCGATTTCGCACTGGCCCGGCGCCGCCACTTCGTGGTGGTGCACTTCGACTTCGACGCCCTGCTGTTCGAGCGCGATGCACATGGCGTTGCGGATGTCCTGCAGCGAATCCATCGGTGCAACCGGGAAATAGCCGCCTTTGACCGGCGCGCGATGGCCCATGTTGCCGCCTTCGAATTCTTCACCCGTCGACCACGGTGCTTCTTCCGATTTGATCTTGACCGACGAACCCGACATGTCGACGTTCCAGGTAACCGAATCAAAAATGAAGAATTCGGGTTCCGGGCCGAAATAGGCGGTGTCGCCGAGGCCGGTCGATTTCAAATAGGCTTCGCCACGCTTGGCGATCGAGCGCGGATCGCGGTCATAGCCCTTACCGTCCGACGGTTCGACCACGTCACAGCTGATGTTCAGCACCGGCTCGTCGGTAAACGGGTCCAGGCGCGCCGAATCCGGGTCCGGCATCAGCAACATGTCGGAGGCCTCGATGCCCTTCCAGCCGGCGATCGAGGAACCGTCAAAAGCGTGGCCCTCGGTAAACTTCTCTTCGTTGAACGCGTGGGCGGGAACCGAGACGTGTTGCTCCTTGCCGCGCGTATCGGTAAAACGAAAGTCGACGAACTTGACTTCGTTTTCTTTGACCATCTTGATTACATCGGCTACCGCCATGTGTATCTCCTAACGAGGTGTTGTATTGAAATGACTGAGTGGCTTGGAGTGCTTGGATCAGCACGAAATATGCCAACCCGGAAATCGGGAAAGCCATTGTGCCACAAGTGAATTATTGATGGATGCGCGCCATTTTTGCACTAAATTGGCGCAAATTGAAGGAATGTCGCCCATTTATGGTGCATTTAACACTAATGCCCAATCCGCTAAACTTATCGTTTGTAATCCCCAATCCGGAGAACCACGGTGCCCAAAATCGACGCGATCATTGAAAAAGCCGCGCAGCGCGCGCAGCAATCGAAACTCCCCTATGCCGGCGCGCTACTACCGGCCGAAGCCCAGGAAATGCGCGAGTCGGCCAACGCCGTCATCGTCGATGTGCGCAGCAAAGCCGAACTCGATTTCGTCGGCCGCATTCCCGGCAGCATCGAAATTGAGCTGAAAACCTATCCGGGCATGAAACCGAATCCGGATTTTTTGCCGCAACTCAAAGCAGCCGTCCCGCTGGCTTCAAAAGTCATGTTCATCTGCCGCAGCGGCGCGCGCTCTCACGACGCGGCGAGCGCTGCGACTGCCGCAGGTTACGCCGCCTTCAACGTACTCGAAGGCTTTGAAGGCGACCGCAATCCGGCGGGACATCGCAACACCGTCGGCGGCTGGCGCGCGGCGGGCCTGCCCTGGACGCAGAGCTGATTATTTTCCCGTGACTACATCATCGGCGCGGAAAATGGCCAATGCCGACAACAGCGCCGCCGCGAGCGTTGTAACTCCCGCGGCTATCATCGCGAAAACCGGCGCATGGCCATCCACCAATGCACCACCAGCAGCAATGCCGGCACTGACCCCGCCCAATAATGCCGTTGCCGCCCAGGTAAAACTCTCCGCCAGCATTGGGCGCGGCGTAAAGCGCGCTACCAGGACTGATTGCAAGGCAATCACCGGCGCCATTGGCGAACAGGCCACTACGCACAGCGCCGCCAGCCAGTACAGATTCGTCACCGGCGCCAGCGCGAACAACCCGATCGCCATCGCAAACTGGGCGACGACATACTGCCGCTGCGGCGCCATCACCCAACCGCGGCTGCCATAAACAAGTGCCCCCAATCCGCTGCCGACACTCGCCAGGGCAAGAATGACACCGGCCGCCGCCGGCCGGCCCTGCGCTGTGGCCAACGCCGTGATGGCCACTTCCAGCAATCCAAACGCGATCGAATACAAGGTCGTCGCGGCGTAGAGCACCAGCAATCTGCGAATGCGCAAAGGGCCGAGCAAACTGGTCCGCACGGGCGCGGACGGGCGCGGCCACAGGCGGATGACCGGTGTGCGCATGAAAAGCACGCTGCCGGCGATTGCGCAAAATGCCGCAAACAAAACCGCACCGCTGCGAAATTCAATGGCGACAAACAGTGCAATCAAGGCGGGGCCTGCAACGAATATCGATTCCACCAGAATTGAATCGACCGAATACGCCGTCTGCAACATGTCGCCATCGCTCAGGAGGCGCGGAAACAATGTCCGCATGCAGACGGTGATCGGCGGCAGCATGGCCCCCGCAACCAGCGCCGCAACCGCCAGCCAGCCGACGGTTATGCCGCGCTCGACCAGCAACACCATGGACACCATCGCAGAGGGATAGATCACCGCACTCGCCAACAGCAGGGGCCGCGGCCCCAGACGGTCGATCATGCGCCCGATCAACGGCGCGATTGCGGCGACACCCAGCACATAAAACGCACTGATCATGCCGGCGACGGCAAACGATGCGGTAACGCTCTGCACATAGAGCAATATCGCCAGACCGGCGAGGCCCATCGGCAAACGCCCGACAATCGATGCCAGCAATGCTGCGCGCAGTCCGGGTGTACTGAACAGGCGCGTGTAGCGCTCGAATGAAATCACGAGCTGAGATTTGTTTCTGCGCGACCGGCCACTGGTGTCCGCATGCGCAACATTGCGATCAGCCCCAATTCAAACCGCCCGAAAATACGACCGCCAGCACACCCGCGCCAAAAGCGATGCGATACCACGCAAACAGCGTGAAATCGTGCGTCGTGATGTAACGCAACAACCAGCGCACGCAGAAAAACGCCGAGATAAACGAGGCGATGGTGCCGACGGAGAACAAACCGATGTCGCCGGCGTCGAACAGCGCGCGATTTTTGTGGAGATCGTATGCGCCGGCCGCAATCAGCGTCGGCACGGCGAGAAAAAATGAGAACTCGGTGGCGGCGCGCCGCGACAAACCGAAAAACAATCCGCCGATGATGGTGGCGCCCGAGCGCGAGGTGCCGGGGATCAACGCAAAAGCCTGCGCAAAACCGACCTTGAGCGCATCTTTCCAGCTCATGTCATCCACCGAATCGACGACGATTTTATGCGCGCGTTTCTCCGCCCACAGAATGATGAAACCGCCGACGATGAAGGCGATCGCCACCGGCACCGGCTTGAACAACACCGCCTTGATGTGTTTGCCGAAGGCAAGGCCGAGAATGGCCGCGGGCATAAATGCAATCACGAGGTTGAAGACGAACTGGCGCGCGCGCGCGTCATGCGGCAGGCCCGTGAGAATGCCGGCGAACTTGCGGCGATATTCCCAGACGATGGCGAGCATGGCGCCGGTCTGGATGACAATTTCAAAAATCTTGCCCTTATCGTCGTTGAAATCGAGCAGTTGGCCAACGATGATGAGGTGGCCGGTGCTTGAGATCGGCAGAAATTCTGTCAGTCCTTCGACGATGCCGAGTATCAGCACTTTGAACAGCAGCGAAATTTCCATTTAACGATCCTGTTGAACGCCGGCGCGACCGCTGTGCGCCAACAAAAACGGCGGCCGCGCGGCCGCCGTCTCGTGCATCAATGCCATTCGATCACGCCTTGTGATAAATTTCGGCGCCCTTCTTTTTGAACTCGATGGATTTTTCTTCCATGCCCGTCTTAAGCGCGTCTTTTTCGTCGACGCCTTTCGCAGCAGCGTAATCGCGCACGTCCTGGCTGATTTTCATCGAGCAGAAATGCGGCCCGCACATCGAGCAGAAATGCGCGAGTTTGGCGCCCTCCTGCGGCAGCGTCTCGTCGTGAAATTCCTTCGCTTTGTCCGGATCGAG
>JANXSE010000049.1 GCA_025356695.1 Betaproteobacteria bacterium | reverse complement strand
ATGTCGCCACCGGTTCGCCGCCGGACGGTCATGTAATTCTTCGCCAGTTGCGGCGCGACGAGGTGCCAGTGCACGTGCGTCAGCGGGTTGCCGTGCAACAGCAGCACCGCCGGCCCTGAACCGCCGACCACGCCGGTGATCTTGACCTCGGGGTCCGAAGTTTGGATTTCGAATTTCTTGAAGCCTTCGTACACGATATTCGCCTTTACTTGGTAAGCCAGAGGCGATGATATCGCAGTTGCCGGGAGATGTAGGTTGGGCTGACGCAGGAAGCCCAACACAGTCCCGCAGGGCGGATCAGGCGCACAGCGCTGTCATTAATTGAATGCACCGGACATCCATGCGGCGCAATGCGCTTCGCTTAATGCGCCCTACGGGCTTTTCGCGTCAACCTAATTTAATATTCTTGTTCAGCGGCGGGATTAATTTTTTAATGAGGAACTCCTCGATCGCAGGCGCTTCAAATTCCCGTCCTTTGGGCAGGCTAATTGTTCTTAAAATGGCCACCTCGGAAAACTCTAGACGCGCCGATGTACCTCGGTCACGGTTATTCGTATCGCGCCGAAAATGTGCGCCAAGCCGCGATCCCAAACCAACGGATGCTTTCCCGACGTACAACACTTCTTCATCTGCCGAAAACAACACGTAGACACCACCGTTTCCAGCGTTTGGATAAGGTTTAGAAAATTCAGTGCTTACGTCGTAAGGTGAGGATAACGATATTGGCGGCATCGCTGGCCTCGGATACAGGGCGTTCATTTCGGCAATAGCAGCTTCAACGTCTTTAAACGTAGGCATACGGACTTTTTCTGAGACTATCGACGATAGTGACGAATGCTTACGCTCTCGATTTGTAATGCGACCTTTTTGCCGTTGCGGCCGCCTTACATGCAATCTAAGTCAAACCGACTACTTTTGCTATTTGGCCGAGGAGGTGCACTGCTCTTCCCATTCTTTCAGCATATCCATCCTCACCACTGCATCACGCCCAGCCTCTTTTTGAAATGCCGCCACTTTTCTGTCAACGCATGCATCTATTGATTTCTTGTCAGATGCAATGCGCGCAGGAACTGATTTCTGTTGCGGCTTTGCGGCCGTCGCCATCCTTGCCTCCAACTCCTTGATGGTGACGGGGAAAACGACGTTAGCAAGGTTTTCATGGCCAATTGCCTCGACGGAAATCTGCTTTCTATCATCGGTAAACTGAGCAGCGTATTCGACTGGATGACTGATGAGCCCACCGCGAATTTGAATCGCCTCTGCAAATGGCAACTGCGCTAACCGGACTCGAAAACCCGGATCGTTGACCAACGATGCCCCTTGAGATGTCAGCTTAGCTTCTAAAGCTGCTAGGCAGTGATACCTGCCTACGGCCTGCTCGATGCTCACCGTCCGTATGGATTTCACCTCGACCGGCACCATACGCTCCATTTCATTTGTCCAATCCGACGACACTCCCATTGCGGAAAACAATTTCTCTAATGACTGCCGATATACTTGTTTTACGAGTGCCATAGTTCGCGGATTACTACAAAGGCCTGTTTGCGCAAACGCAGATACGGGCTGCAACAGAAATGCAATAGAAAAGAGAAAATGCGAAAAAGGGGCAAGTTTCATTATCTTCTTCCTCCCACGGGCAGGCATAAAGAGACTTTGAACGATTATGGTTGAATGAAAAGATTATATTCCACTTAATTCAAAACAAATGGTTTATTAAGCGATGATATGCTTAAGGAATATTTACCATGAAATCGCCAGCGAGGCGATTCTCACTTCCTTGTCATCCTAAGCCCAACAATTGCAATAATTGGATAATGGTAGCAATTCACTCCGCCGCCAATTGTTTCCACAGCACCTAGGCACTACACTGCACCGCATCTTCATGGCTTAAACCAATACCCCGTCTTCTCCTTGAATATCTCCTTAGGAATCATCCCGTAAACACCCTGCACCAGATTCACCGCCTCGGCAACGCGAAAGTCGACGGCGATGCTGGCCAGCGCGTAGGCGGCACCGGCGTCGAGCCCCTTCTCCTGCATCAGAAAATCCACCGCAGCCTGCACGGCGTTTTTCAGCGCGACGTTGAGGTCGCGGTCGAGGCCGGTGACGATCCAATGCGTGGCGTTCTCGGCGCGCGGCGCTTTCATGCCCGCACCCTTGCCTTTGTGCACAATGAACTGCAGCGTCGGTTTCAGCGAGGTTTCGATCGCCGTGCCGTCGACTTCGCCGTCGCCCTGCGCGGTGTGTGCATCACCCGTGTAGAACAGCGCGCCGTTGTTGTAGACCGGCAGATAGAGCGTGGCACCGCGCGTGAGCTGCTTGAGGTCGAGGTTGCCGCCGAACATGCCTGGCGGGCGCGAGCTGGTCATGCCGCCGCCGGGCGGCGGCGCCACCGCCATGATGCCCATGAAAGGCGCCAGCGGAATCTCGATGCCGGGCGCGAACAGCGCGACGTTGCGCTTGGCGTCGAGATGGATGACGCGGAACATCGGCGCGCCCAGTTGATCGGGCAGCACGCCGGTGCCCTTGTTCGAGGCGTTGACGCCATAGGGCACGCGCAGCTCGACGTTGATGACGCGCACTTCGAGCAGATCGCCGGGTTCGGCGCCCTCGACGTAGATCGGCCCGGTCAGCACGTGGGTGCCGCCGCCTTCGGGGATTTTGATTTCCTTCTGCACGGCGATGGCGTCGGGCAGCACGTCCTCGGGTTTGACGCCGCCCTTGCCGAAGAAGGCCACCGCGCCTTCGGGCGTGCTCACACCCTGATGCGAAATCGTGTCGATGGCGACCGTCTGTCCCGACTGGATCTTCAGCACCGGCGTGCGGTCGGCCGGTATATGACCGCGCACTACGTTGGCCGGCACCGACGACAGCGGAATAACGGTTTGTGCAATTGCCGCACCTGCGAACAGGCAGCAGCCGATTACGGTGACAACGGTGATTCGACGCAGTTTCATTTGGACCCCCGGTAATTAATGTAGTGCTTCCGTCAAAGCAATTACTTTGCCATTCCCAATTCCGTCAGGATCGATTTCAGCTCGCTGTACTGCCCACCAAGAAATTTCGTCGCCGCCGCAGACTTCATGAACTGCGGCGTCAGATAGTTTTCTTCGAGCTGCTTTTTCCACTCGTCGGTCGCCGCCAGTTGCGCCAGCATTTCTTCCCAATAATGCACCTGCGCCGGCGTCATGCCAGAGGGGCCGATCACGGCGTGCCAGAACGAGGCGATGCTGTCGATGCCCTGCTCGCGCCAGGTCGGGCTTTGCGCGAAGAGACCGGGCACGCGCTGCGGCGCGGTGATGCCGAGCACGCGCAGACGCCCTGCCTGCACCTGCTGCAAGATCGTTGATGGTGTCGCGGCAACGATATCGATGTGGCCGCCGACCACCGCGGTAACAGATTCCGCCACCGTGTTGAAAACGACCGCTTTGACCTGCTTGACGTCAACACCGCCGGCGCGCAACGGCAGCGCCGCGCCGATGTGGTTCATGTTGCCGAGCCCGATGCCGACCGTCATCGACAGCGATTTCGGATCGGCCTTCAGGCGCGCGATCAGGTCGCGACCGTCCTTGATCGGCGATTCGGTGCGCACCGCCACCAGCATGTGCTCCGAATACAGAATCGCCAGCGGCGTCACCTCGTTATAGTTCACCGAGACCTGACCGACGATGTGGCCGGCCAGCACATTGGGCGAATACATCTGCAGAAAATGGCCGTTGCCCGGATGCGTGTTGAGATAACGCATGCCGATGGTGCCGCCGCCGCCCGGCTTGTTGACGACAAACACGGCCTGCGGCATCAGCTTCTTTTCCTGAATCAGGCGCTGGATAAAACGCGCAGTGCGGTCGGCACCGCCGCCGGGCCCGGTGCCAACCGAGATCTCGACGTTCTGTTCGGGTTTCCAGCCCTGCGCAGCGACGGACGCCGCGAACACGCCGCACACAACCGCCAGTGCAATACGAACCATCTTCAGTTTGATCATCACTTGTCAGATATCCTCTAAAGACCGTAACCCCGTAGGGTGCGCACCGCGCACCAATCCCCGTCCGCACGCGTGCGCGATGCGCACACTACAAACTGTACAAATATCGCGCGTCTCGAAAAACTCCTAGGCACGCAGACAAAGCGCCCCGATGATACGCGTGAGATCCGGTGCTGTGTCGATGGCCAACAACGCCGCACCCGCCGCCTCTGCCTGCGCCGGATTCAAAACCACCGATGCGCAATCCTTGAACTTTGCGAGCAACTCGCCCTCTGACAGCGGATTGCGGATCGAGCCGCGCGCCTCGGTCATGCGTGCCGACAGCGTGCTGCCGTCATTTTTGCGCACGACGATTTCGCTCTCAAAGCTGCCGAAATCCGCGCGCGGCGTGATGCGCACTTTTTTCATCAGCGCGCGCCGCGCCGCCTCGAAGATGATCGTGTCGTTGAAATCGGCGAGCCCCACCTTGCCGTTGAGCAGCGCCACTGCGACGCAATACTGGGTGCTGAATTTCGCCGCGAGATTTTCGGTCGGCGCCGGACGATCGAGGTAGGCGACTTTCTGCGGATGCAAACGGCATTCGATCTCCGCCACATCCGCCGCCTGCAAACCCTGCCTGCCGCGCAGATCGAGCATGATGTCGAGCAGCGTGTGCAGACCGCCGCAGCACGGGTACTGTTTGAAGACGAGACCCGCCGCCATGATGTCGAGGCCGCGCGTCGCCGCATCGGCGGGTTCCTGCGCATCCGGCCGGTCGCCGAACATGTCACAGAAACCGAATTTTCCTTCGAGCGCGGCGGCATCCGCTGCAAGGCCGCGCCTGGCGAACTGCGCCGCCCACAACCCTTTGCGCGCGGTGCTGCCCGCATGCACCGACTTCATCATCGCGCCGAAATTTTTCTTGATGCCGGAGGCCTCGGAGGCAGCGATGCCGAGCGCGTTGACGGTCTGCGCTTCATCAAGCCGCAGCAGATAACTCGCCCCCGCCGCCACACCGAGCACGCCCAACACCGCGGTCGGGTGCCAGCTGCGGTCGTAAGCCTGCATGCCGAAGATACGGCCGACGCGCGCCATCGCCTCCAGACCTATTACATAACCTTCAAGCAGCTTGCGGCCCGGCAGTTGCAGCGATTCCGCCAGCGGCAGCAGCGCCGCGGTCAGCACCGAACTCGGGTGTCCGAGCATCGAACGGTTCATGTCGTCGTAATCGAGCGCGTGCGCGAGCGTGCCGTTGATCAGCGCCGCCTCATGCAGCGCGACCTTGCGCGAAGTGCCCCAGATCGTCGCGCCGTCCTGCGCCGGCAGCTCCGCCGCGTAGTCGAGCATTACTTTCGATACCGGCTCGTTGATGCCGGCCAGCGCCACGCCGACCGCATCGAGCACGCCGTGTTTGGCGCGCGTCAGCGCCTCAGCCTCGAGGCGCGTGCCGTCGAAGCCAACGACCAGCCGCGCAATCGTGTCGGTGAGGCCGGTCTTTCCTATCGTTGTATCAGGCACCGCCATCGCGCCGTCCACTGCTCCCGGCATTGCAGTTCTCCCCGAATGATTCGAGATCGTATCTCAAATCCCCTCTCCCCCTGCCAAGAAAACCCGTAGCCCGGAATACGCTGCGCTCCTTCCGGGCTACAACTGCAATGCAAATTCTTGCTATCCGCGCAACTGCTTCGCGCGCTCGACAAACCCCGGCAGCACTTCCTTGTAATCACCGACCACGCCGTAATTGGCACGCGTGAACATGTCGGCGTCGCCGTCGATGTTGATCGCCACCACCGTGCTCGAATTGCTGATGCCGGCCAGATGCTGCACGGCGCCCGAGATGCCCACTGCAATATACAAATCCGGTTTGACGCTGGTGCCGCTCAATCCCACCTGATGCGCCGACGATACCCAGCCCGA
>JANXSE010000046.1 GCA_025356695.1 Betaproteobacteria bacterium | reverse complement strand
TCGGGCTGGGTATCGTCGGCGCATCAGGTGGGATTGAGCGGCACCAGCGTCAAACCGGATTTGTATATTGCAGTGGGCATCTCGGGCGCCGTGCAGCATCTGGCCGGCATCAGCAATTCGAGCACGGTGGTGGCGATCAACGTCGACGGCGACGCCGACATGTTCACGCGCGCCAATTACGGCGTGGTCGGTGATTACAAGGAAGTGCTGCCGGGGTTTGTCGAGCGCGCGAAGCAGTTGCGCGGATAGCAAGAATTTGCGTTGCAGTTGTAGATCCTATGGTTTTTGGCAAGCCTGAGGTCCAATTTTAGCTGGATCAAAGCGAGTGCCGGATTTCCACACCGCAAAGGCGATGCGCAGCAGTTTGCGTGCGAGGATGACGATAGCTTCTGTCGTGGCAAACCCTTTTGCGAGCAGCGCGAGGTAGATTGGTTTGAACAGCTTTGTTTTCGCCGCACTCTGGGCGGCCAGATAGATCAGTCTGCGGTCTTCCGGATTGCCCTGTTTGGTTAGGTGGCGCTTACCGGCGTGTTTGCCTGAATCCTTCGGGCGCGGGTCCATGCCGTAAGCGGCCACCACGGCATCGCTGTTGGCAAACGGTGTGCGATCGAAGCGGTGGGTGAGCGCAACACTGTTGAGGAAACCAATCCCCGTAATCGTCTGCAATTGTGCCCGTTTGGCTTCCAATGTTGCATCGCCTTGCACGGCGCGTTTGATTTCGACATCAATGGCATCGATCATTGCCGCCAAGCTGTTCAACACCTGCTGAGCGGCGCGCCGCAATCCTGCGCTGCTCCCGGTGTCCGTTGCCTGCAAGTTCTGACGGATCGCCCCGCAATGTTTGACTACGCCGGCGCGCCGGCTCAGCAGGCTGCGCAAACTGCGCTGTAGCTGACTTGGCACCACGTAGGGGTACAGATGATCGCGTTCGCGATCGACATAGCGGGCAATGACCCGGGCGTCGAGCGGATCGGTCTTGCCACGCTGACCAACGCCTCGGGCGTAATGCGCCAAGTGCTTGGGGTTGATCACATACACGGTGTGGCCCTGCGCGGCGGCGCAATCGGCAAGGGTGTGATGGTAGTGGCCGGTGGCTTCCATGCCGATCACGGCATTGGCGGGCAGCATTCTGAGCCACGCGAGGATGCCTTTGCGGTTGTTGACGATGGTTTGAACGGGCTTGTTTGAGTGCGCCCACGCCACTACAAATTCTTGGCTGCTGACGTCGATGCCAATGATGCTTGCTGTTTTATCCTGGTCTACCATGATGCTCCCCGACCCACAGCAATACAGAATGGAACCGCGTGTGATGCCGTTGCTGTGGAAGAATCAGCGCCAACGCAGTACACTTATCCGTGCTGGGGTTGGCTGTCTTCGCGGCGTTAGCTTGTTTCTATCGGCGGTCGGGTACTGCTATACCCGCCGCTGCATCCCAAATCGACGCTAATGAAGACAGAGTGGGGACATGGCTACGTTGGTCTGTCCGTAACAACGGCAGATTGCCCGGAACGTCCCTCCACCCCGGCACCTCTTGGGTGCAGGACGTACCATACAAGCCCGGAAGGAGCGCAGCGTATTCCGGGAACGATAGCCAAAATCCTATTTCTTCGCCTGCCGCTCGCGGTATTCCTGCAATGCCGCTTCGGTAGCAGCGCGTTTGTCGATGAAATGCTGCCGGCTGGCCGGCGTGCCGGCTTCGAGAAAATCCGCCAGTGCCGCGGTCATGTCGCGCCGGGCGTGTGCATAGCGCAGCAGAATGTCATAGTCCTTGCGTAACGGCGCATGCGCGTCGAGTTCGACGGCCGACAAACGCGTGACTGCCTCATCCCATGCCGGCAGCAGATTTTGACGTAAATCCGTGAGGACATTTTTGTCATCACCTTTGCTGTCGCGCGCGCGTTTGGCCATGCTCTCGAACGCAGCGCTCAGCTTGCGCTCGTCGGCAGCGAAGGCGTCGATGGCTTTCTGCAGGGCGAGTGCTTCACGATAGACACGCGAAGTGTCGGGGGCAAAATGCGCCGCCGACGGCAGCGCGACGGCGGCGATCAAGATGGCCAGCGCAATGCGCCGCGTGTGGCCGGCGGCGCGCGCCTGCGCTTCCAGTGGTCGCGCGCCGATGCAGCCCATGAGGAAACCGGCGGCAAGGCCGCCCAGATGCGCAGCATTGTCGATGCCGGAGGCGGCGAAGCCGTAGAACAGCGAATAGGTGACGAAGATCGAAGTGCTGATGCGCAGACGGTTCATCATCGCCGGCGGAATCGAACCGCGCTGGCGCAGCGTGTAGGCGAGCAATGCGCCGAAGACGCCGAACACCGCACCCGAGGCGCCCACACTGACCGTTTCGTTGTGCCACAGCATGCTGGCGAAACTGCCGCAGACGCCGGCGAACAGATAGATGGCGGCAAACCAT
>JANXSE010000021.1 GCA_025356695.1 Betaproteobacteria bacterium | reverse complement strand
CTTCGCTTCCTCGCTGCCCGCCTCGGGTTTCCAGTCGTAGCGCCATTTCACGATCGGCGGCAGCGACATCAATATCGATTCGGTGCGCCCGCCCGACTGCAGGCCGAACAGCGTGCCGCGGTCCCACACCAGATTGAATTCGACATAGCGGCCGCGCCGATAAGCCTGCCAGTCGCGCTCGCGTTCGCCGTAGGGCGTGTCGCGGCGGCGCTCGACGATGGGCAGATAGGCGTCGATGAAGCGGCTGCCGACGCTCTGCTGCAGGCGGAAGCAGAACATGAAGTCAGGTTCGCTGAGGTCGTCGAAGAAAATGCCGCCGATGCCGCGCGGCTCTTTGCGGTGCTTGAGATAAAAATAATCGTCGCACCACTTTTTGTAGTGCGCGTGGGTGTCGTCGCCGAAGGAGACCAGCGCCTGCTGGCAGACGCTGTGGAAATGCACGGCATCGCGCTCGAAGCCGTAGTAAGGCGTGAGGTCCATGCCGCCGCCGAACCACCACACCGGTTGCTGTGCCGGGTCGGCGCCGGGCGTCATGGGCGGCAGCGGGTCGCCCGCCTTGTGGCCCGGCGGAAAGGCGACGAAGAAACGCACGTTCATGTGCACGGTCGGCACATAGGGGTTGCGCGGATGCAGCACCAGCGACACGCCCATCGCCTCCCACGGCCGGCCGGCAAGATGCGGCCGCGCCGCGGTGGCCGACGGCGGCAACTGGCTGCCGGTAACGAAGGACAGATTGACGCCACCGCGTTCGAAAATATTGCCCTCTTCGATCACGCAGCTTTTGCCGCCGCCGCCCTCGGGGCGCTGCCATTCGTCGACGCGGAAAGGTTTGCCGTCGACCTTGCTCAGCGTGTCGACGATGCGCTTCTGCAATTCGATCAAATAGCGGCGAACTGCGGGCACATCGAGTGCGAGGTTTTGCGGTCTCATGCGATACGCTGCCGCACGGTTGCTTCAATAACTGCCACGAAAACTGTCCTGTCCACGCACGTAGGCGTTGTTGTTTTGATCGGGATTGCGGTTGATCAAGGGCCGCGCATACAGCGGGTTCTGCAGACTGCGCACTTCGTGCTCGACCGTGTAGAGGATTTTGCCATCGGCCGGGTCGACGATGTCGCGAAAGCGGTATTGATGCGCGTTGCTCTCTTCGCTGATCAGGCCGTGTTTCAACAAGGCCGCGTGCGGGCCGGAAAAATCGGCGATGTAGATCTGGATGTGATGGTTGTCGTAGGCGGGCAGCGGCGCCGCGGTTTCGCGGAACCGCAATTGCTGTTCCGGGCCGGCATTGACGCAGGCGATCGCCGCGCCGTCGCCTTGTTCCAGCACGGCGGTCGCGCCAATGATGTCACGGTAGAAGCGCGCGATGCCGTCGGCGCTGCCCGGCGGCACATCGAACTCGACGTAGGGCATGCCGAGCTCCATGGTGCCGAATGCCGCGGACGGCGCATGGCAGCGAAAGCGATTACCCCAGGGACAGGTCGCGTCGACGCGATCGGCCTGCGCCGTGAATGCGAATTGGGTATTGGTCAGGCGCGGCGCGGTTTTTTCGAGACGCTGCGCGAGCTTTTTGAGATCGGGCACGACGATGCCGATAGTGCCGCGCAGACGCTGCGTGCCGCGGCTCGGCAGATGGCACTGGCTGCGCCCGATGTTGATCCACATGTTCTCGAGACCCGGGAACAGGAAGGGGTCGCGCGTGAAACCCATGCCGGCGATATAAAACGCGGTAGCAAGCTGCTGATCGGGAATGGCGAGATTGACGTGCTCGAGCGCGATGATATTACCGACATCGTCCTGTCTGCGGTCGTACGTGGTCGTCATGCCGCTTCCCCCGAAGCTGTTGCGAAAATCAGCCGCGCCTTGCCACAACCGCGCGATGCCCGATGTCGTGGCGCATCTGCATGCCGTCGAAGCGGATCTGCTCGGCGACTTCGTAGGCGCGGCCCTGCGCCGTTTTGACATTGTGTCCGAGTGTGGTCACGCAGAGCACGCGGCCGCCGCTGGCGACCACCTGTTTGCCATTGAAGGCCGTGCCGGAATGAAAGACGTGCGCGTCGCCGGTGGCGGCAGGCAGGCCGCTGATGACATCGCCCTTGCGCGGCGCGTCCGGATAGCCGTGCGCCGCGATCACCACGCCGAGCGCGGCGCGCGGGTCCCACTCGACTTCGATTTTGTCGAGCTGGCCGTTGAGCGCATGCTCGAGCAGGCCGGGCAGATCGCTTTTCAGACGCATGATGATCGGTTGCGTTTCCGGGTCGCCCATGCGGCAGTTGAATTCGACGACGTTGACGCTGCCGTCCTTGCCGATCATCAGCCCGGCGTAGAGAAAGCCGACGAAGGTGCTGCCTTCGCGCTCCATGCCGGCGATGGTCGGCTGAATCACTTCGCGCATGACGCGCGCGTGCAAGGCGGGCGTCACCACCGGCGCCGGCGAGTAAGCGCCCATGCCGCCGGTGTTCGGGCCGATGTCGCCGTCTTTCAGGCGCTTGTGGTCCTGACTGGTCGCCATCGCCAGCGCGTGGCGGCCGTCGGACATGACAATGAAGCTGGCTTCTTCGCCATCGAGAAAATCTTCGATGACGACGCGCGCGCCGGCCTCATTGTAGTGAACCGCCATTTTATTGCCGACCAGCATCATGTCGATGGCGTCGTGCGCTTCTTTCAAATCGGCGGCGACAACCACGCCTTTGCCGGCGGCAAGGCCATCAGCCTTGATCACGATCGGTGCACCGCGCTGATCGACGTACTGGTGCGCCGCTGCCGCGTCGGTGAACGTCTGATGCGCGGCGGTCGGGATTTTGTTGCGCGCCATAAACTGCTTGGCGAAATCTTTCGAACTTTCGAGCTGGGCAGCGGCTTTGGTCGGGCCGAAAATTTTGAGACCCGCCGCGGTGAAATCATCGACGATGCCGGCCGCCAGCGGCGCCTCGGGGCCGACCACCGTCAGCGCAATCTGCTCGCGGCGCGCGAATTCGATCAGTTCGGCGTGCGCGGTGATGTTAACGTTTTCGAGGCCTTCTTCCAGCGCGGTGCCGGCATTGCCCGGCGCGACGTAAACCTTCGAGACGCGCGGCGAATGCGTGAGCTTCCACGCCAGTGCGTGCTCACGTCCTCCGGAACCGATGACCAGCAGTTTCATTCTGTGCTCCGTGAAGAACGCGCCGGCCTGAACGCCTTAGTGGCGGAAATGGCGATGTGCGGTAAACACCATGGCGATGCCGCGCTCGTCGGCCGCCGCGATCACCTCGGCGTCGCGCATGCTGCCGCCGGGTTGTATCACCGCCACCGCACCCGCGTCGGCGACCACGTCGAGGCCATCACGGAACGGGAAAAACGCGTCGGAGGCCACCACCGAGCCGGCCAGCGTGAGATCGGCATTCTTCGCCTTGATCGAGGCGATGCGCGCCGAGTCGACACGGCTCATCTGGCCGGCGCCGACGCCGATGGTCTGGCCATTAGCGCAGAAGACGATGGCATTCGATTTGACGAATTTGGCGACACGCCAGGCAAACAGCAGGTCTTCCGTTTGCTGCGGCGTCGGCGCTTTTTTAGTCACCCCCCGGAGATCGGCCGCGGTGATGTTGAAGTCGTCGGGCGACTGCACCAGCATGCCGCCGCCGACACGTTTGGTTTCAAAAATATTGGCGCCGGGTGCGAGCGGCACTTCCAGCAGGCGCACGTTTTCTTTTTTCGCCAGCACGGCTTTCGCTGCCGCCGATACCGCCGGTGCGATCAACACTTCGACGAACTGGCCGGCCACCGCCTGCGCGGTCTCGGCATCGAGTTCGCGGTTGAAGGCGATGATGCCGCCGAAAGCCGAGGTCGGATCGGTGGCAAACGCCAGACGGTAGGCTTCGAGCGTGCCCGCGGCCACCGCGACGCCGCAGGGGTTAGCGTGTTTGATGATCACACAGGCCGGCTGCGTGAACGTCTTCACGCATTCCCACGCCGCGTCGGCATCGGCGATGTTGTTATACGACAGTTCCTTGCCCTGCAACTGCGTGTAGCGCGCCAGACTGCCGGCGGCCGGCTCGAGGTCGCGATAAAACGCCGCGTTCTGGTGCGGGTTCTCGCCGTAGCGCAGCGTCTGTGCGAGTTCGAGATTCAGATTGAGGCGCTGCGGAAATACGGCGCGCGCGCCGTCCGTACCGAGCGCGGTGAGGTAATTGCTGATCGCGCCGTCATAGGCGGCCGTATGCGAAAACGCCTTCTGCGCAAGCTTGAAGCGCATTGGCGCACCCACTGCGCCGTTGGCGCTCTGCATTTCATGCAGGATGCCGGTGTAATCGGCCGGATCGGTGACCACCGCGACATGCGCGTGGTTCTTGGCCGCGCTGCGCACCATCGCCGGCCCGCCGATGTCGATGTTTTCGATCGCCTCTTCAAGTGTGCAGCCCACGCGCGCGATGGTCTGCGTGAACGGATACAGATTGACGACGACGAGATCGATCGTCGGAATGCCGGCAGTGTTGATGGCCTCGACGTGCGCCGGCAGATCGCGCCGCGCCAGAATGCCGCCGTGGATTTTCGGGTGCAGCGTCTTCACGCGCCCGTCGAGCATTTCGGGAAAGCCGGTATGGTCCGACACTTCCGTGACATCAATGCCGCTGTCCCGTAGCAGTTTGGCCGTGCCGCCGGTGGAGAGCATCTTCACGCCGTGGCCGGCCAGACCGCGCGCGAATTCGACCAGGCCAGTCTTCTCGGATACGCTCAGCAGCGCGGTTTTGATAATCGTCATGTTTGCAGGACGCAAAATCCGGAAGCCCGGATTGAGGACACTAGCCCTTGATTCCGTGCGCCTTCATTTTCTTGCGCAGGGTGTTGCGGTTGATGCCCAGCACCACCGCGGCGTGCGACTGGTTGCCCTGCAGCTTGTGCAAAACCGATTCGAGCAGCGGCTTTTCGACGCTGTTAATTACCATGTCATAGACGCCGCGCGCTTTTTCGCCGTCGAGGTCCTTGAAATATCCGTCGATGGCCTTGCGCACAAAGCGCGCCATTTCGTTCTCGTTCATCATCATGCTGCAAGTTCCTCGACATAGGTAAGCCGCCGGCCGTGACTGGCCAGCTCGCTGAAAAAGGTGTTGACCGCGTCGAGCTGCTCGGCGCAGGTCTGTAACTGGTTCATGGCGTGACGAAACGACGCCGAACCGGCGAGCCCCTTGGTGTACCAGGAGATGTGTTTGCGCGCGATGCGCACACCGGTCTGTTCGCCATAAAAAGCATAAAGGTCGTGCAGATGCCCGACCAGCACGCGATGGATCTCGCTGACCTCGGGCGCCGGCAAATGCGTGCCGGTTAGCAGGAAATATTCGATCTCGCGGAAAATCCACGGCCGGCCCTGCGCCGCGCGGCCGATCATGACGGCGTCGGCGCCGGTGTAGGCGAGCACGTGTTTCGCTTTCTCGGGCGTGGTGATGTCGCCATTGGCGATCACCGGAATGTTTACCGCGGCCTTGACCGCGGCAATCGTGTCGTATTCGGCGTCGCCGGTGTAGCCGCAGGCGCGCGTGCGGCCGTGCACCGCCAGCGCCTGTATGCCCGCGCTCTCGGCGATGCGTGCGACGGTGATGGCGTTGCGGTTGCTGCGGTCCCAGCCGGTGCGTATTTTCAGCGTCACCGGCACATTGACAGCGTTGACCACGGCTTCGACGATGCGCTGCACCAGCGGCTCGTTCTGCAACAATGCGGAGCCCGCCATCACATTGCATATTTTCTTGGCGGGGCAGCCCATGTTGATATCGATGATCTGCGCGCCCTGATCAACGTTGTAGCGCGCGGCGTCGGCCATCATCTGCGGATCGGCGCCGGCGATCTGCACCGAGATCGGATCGACTTCGCCTTCATGATTGGCGCGACGGCGCGTTTTTTCGGATCCCCACAACAGCGAATTGCTCGCCACCATTTCCGACACGGCCATGCCCGCGCCCATCAGTTTGCACAACTGCCGGAACGGCCGATCGGTGACGCCGGCCATCGGCGCAACCACCAGATTATTTTTTAATTGATACGGACCGATCTGCATTGCTCAACACGCTTGATGCGGACTCGTTGTTTTCGGGGAAAGGGCGTCATTGTAATCGCCGCCTAGCGGCAAGAAAAGCGACTTGATGAAATTTTTTGCAGTTAGCCGCGCGCGCCGAAAATCATGCGCCGCGCCACGAATTTCCGGGCCGCCGGAAACATCGCCAGCGCCGCCAGTCCGAGGCCGCGCGCCGGCGCCAGGAACGGGATGTCTTTGGAAAACAACTGGATCAGAGAGTCCGTGAACAAAATGGTGGCGGTTCGATCAAAACGGCGTTGCGCAAAAAAAGCATTCAGCAATTCGCTCCCGCCGGCGTCCTCGGCACCGCGCACCGCAACCAGGCGCGCGAGTTCAAAGGCATCCCGCAATCCGAGATTGAATCCCTGCCCGGCAACCGGATGCAATGTTTGTGCCGCATTGCCGATCAATACGCAGCGCGGCGCCACCGCCCGCGCGGCGACTTTCAGGCGCAACGGGAAAACGCTGCGCCGGCCGCGCAATGTGAATGTGCCGAGCGCGGGGCCAAATGCCTGGTGCAACTGCGCGCAAAACGCCGCCTCGTCGAGCGCTTGCAGTGCATCCGCGCGCTGCGCATGCATCGTCCACACCAGCGCCCAGCCGGCCGCGTTCGGCAGCAAGGCGAGCGGCCCTTCGTCGGTGAAGCGTTCGAACGCCCGGTTGCGGTGCGGCTGCTCGCTGGCGATGTCGCAAACCAGTGCGGACTGTTGATAATCGCGTGTTTTGACCTGCGCCGGTTCGAGGCCGCCGCCACCATCGGCAATCGCCACGAGTCCGGCTTGCAACACGCGCCGTCCGCCCGTTTGCTCGACTTCGACGCTGGCCTGTTGTGCATCGCCATTCACCGCCAGCGCCGCGCATCCGGTCTCGATACGAACGTGGCTGTGCGACAGCGCCGCAGTGAGCGCCCGCTGCAATGCGCCGTATTCGACGACATACCCGAGCGCGGGTACGGCGGCATCGGCCGCGCTCAGTTCGACGCGACCAAAGCCCGCGCGCTGTGAAACATTGATTTCGAGTATCGGCGTCGGCTGCGGCGACAGCGGCCATACGCCCAGGCGTTCAAGGATGAGGCGGCTGCCGTGCGACAACGCCAGCGTGCGCGCGTCGTCTTCGGCGCCACCTTTGGCACGCGCCTCAAGCAAGGTAACCGCGCAACCGCGCTGCTCAAGACCGAGGGCCAGCGCGCTACCGACGGGGCCACCGCCGACAACGATTATTTCGTTATGCGCATTCACGCATCAACGCTTCGATCGCGGCGACCGATTTGGGTGCCGCCTCGGTGAGTACCTCATGGCCCTGTGCAGTCACCAGTACGTCGTCTTCGATGCGTATGCCGATGTTCTCGAAATGCGCCGGCACACCCTCGCCCGGGCGGATGTAAAAGCCGGGTTCGGCCGTCAACACCATGCCGGGCTCAAGCAGGCGCCACTGGTTGTCGCACTTGTATTCGCCGGCATCGTGCACGTCGAGGCCGAGCCAGTGCCCGGTGCGGTGCATGTAGAAGCGGCGGTAATCACCGTTTTCGAGCACCTTGTCGAGGCTGCCCTGGCACAAACCGAAATCGATCATGCCCTGCGCCAGCACCCGCACGGCGGCATCGTGCGGCTCGTTCCAGCGGACGCCGGGTTTGGTCGCCGCAATCGCCGCCGCCTGCGCAGCCAGCACGACTTCATAGACATCGCGCTGCGCCGGCGAATAGCGGCCACTGACCGGAAAGGTTCGCGTGATGTCGGCGGCATAACCGTCGCATTCGCAGCCGGCATCGATCAGCAGCAGATCGCCCTGCTTTAACGGCGCGTCATTGCTGACGTAGTGCAATACGCAGGCATTGGCGCCGCTGGCGACAATCGGCGTGTAGGCCGGGGCCTGCGCGCCGCCGCGGCGGAATTCATGCAGCAGCTCGGCCTCGATTTCGTATTCGTTGCGCGCGCTCTTCGCGGCGCGCATGGCGCGCGCATGCGCCACGGTGGAAATATCGGCGGCGCGCCGCATTGCCGCCAGTTCGTGCACATCCTTGACCACGCGCATGTCATCAAGCCAGCGGTGCAGATCATGGATCGCCGACGGCGCGGCGACGCCGCTGCGCACCTGCGCGCGCACCGCGTTGATCCAGCCCAGCACGCGCGCGTCCCAGACGGTATCGGCGCCGAGGTGGCAATACAGCGCCGGCTGGTCGGCCAGCAGCTGCGGCATGCGTGTGTCGAGCTCGCTGATGCTGTAACACTCGTCAAAACCGAACAACTCGCGCGCGGCGTCGGGACCGAAACGGAACCCGTCCCAGATTTCGCGCTCGAGATCCTTGTCGCGGCAAAACAGGATGCTGCGCGGTATCGCGCCGGCGAGCAGCACCAGCACCGCTTCCGGCTCAGGAAACCCGCTCAGATAATAAAAATAGCTGTCGTAACGGTACGGATAATGGGCGTCGCGGTTGCGCAAACGCTCCGGCGAGGTCGGCACGATGGCCGCCCCGCTGGTCATGCTCGCAGCGAGCCGCGCGCGGCGCGGTGCGAAGACGGCGCGGAAATCAGTCGGGGGACGTGGTTCGTTCATGCGCAAATTATACGCGCCGGACGCGCAAATCCCGGTTCAACCGGGTCAAGCGGTCAGGCGTGCCGACGTCACACCAGCGCCCGCGAAAGTGTTCGCCGGCAACTGCACCGGCGGCGATCTGTTCGCGCAACAACGGTGCCAGCGGCGCGCGGGTGCCGGGCGGGATCGCCGCGAACATCGCCGGCCGGTAGACCGCCAGACCGCTGAAGGTCAGCAAAGCGCCGTCGGGCGCAAGTTTGCCGCCGCGCAAGGCAAAATCGCCTGCGGGATGGTGCTCCGGGTTGTCGACCAGCACCAGATGCGCGTTGAAGTTTCCCAGCCGCTCCGCCGCTTCCAGCAGGCCCGCATAGTCATATTCGCTGTAGACATCGGCATTGACGACGATAAACGGCGCCGTGCCGAGCATCGGCAACGCAGTGGCAATGCCACCTGCGGTCTCAAGCGCGGTTTCCTCGCGCGAATAGTCAATAGTGACGCCATAACGTGCGCCGTCTCCCAGAGCCGCTTCGATCATCTCGCCGAGATGCGCGTGATTGATGACGACGCGCTCACAGCCCAGCGCGGCGAGTTTTTCAATGTGATGCACGATCAGCGGTTTGCCGCCGACTTCAATCAGCGGTTTGGGCACGCGGTCGGTCAGCGGACGCATGCGTGCGCCGCGCCCGGCCGCCAGAATGAGGGCTTTCAAAACGTATAGCCGACGCTGGCGCCGGCTTTGCCTTCGATCTGGTCCAGCAGTGCCAGCAGCGGACCGAGGATGGAATAACGCGCGGCGACCGCGCGAATATAGGCAATAAACCGCGGCGTGTCGTCGAGGTACCCACTCTTGCCGTCGCGATAATGCAGACGCGCAAAAATCCCCAGTACCTTGAGGTGGCGCTGCAATCCCATCCACTCAAAATCCCGGTAAAACGCACCGAAATCGGTGTCGACAGGCAGGCCTGCGCGTTT
>JANXSE010000019.1 GCA_025356695.1 Betaproteobacteria bacterium | reverse complement strand
CCGGTGCGCCTGCTGGTGCCGTTTTCGCCCGGCGGCGGCACCGATATCACAGCGCGTGCGATCGCGCAGAAACTCGGCGAGCGCTGGGGACATCAGGTGATTGTCGACAACCGCCCCGGTGCGGCCGGCGACATCGGTGCAGAAATCGTCGCCCACGCGGCGCCCGACGGCTACACGCTATTGGCGATTACGGCGACGCATACGGTCAGCGCGGCCTTGCGTATAAAAATGTCTTACGACCTGCTGCGCGACCTGACGCCGCTGACACAGGTGACGTCGCTGCCGTACCTGCTGCTGGTGCATCCATCGATGCCGGCAAAAACGGTGCGTGAACTGATCGCGTTGTCGAAAACAAAAAAGGGTGGTTTGACGTACGGATCATCGGGCATTGGTTCGCTTGCGCATCTGGCCGGCGCTTTGCTGGCGACTGCGGGCGGCACCGAGTTGTTATATGTGCCGTATAAAGGCAGCGCGCCGGCGGTCTCCGACGTGATCGCCGGACAACTCGACATGGCGTTTCCGTCCATATTACAGGCCGCACATGTGCGCAGCGGGCGCTTGCGCGCGATAGCTGTTACTTCGCTGAAGCGTTCGCCGATACTGCCCGAAGTGCCGACGATTGCCGAGTCGGGGATTCCCGGCTACGAAATTAATCAATGGAACGGCCTGCTCGCGCCGCCGGCCATACCAGCCGCGTTCGCCGCGCGGCTGAGCAGCGAAATCAATGAGGTGCTGGCGCAACCCGATGTGAAAGCGCGGCTTGGCGCAGACGGTTCGGAGGCTGTAGGCACAACACCGCAGGCATTCGCCGCACTGCTGCGCGCCGAAGTCGGGAAATGGAAAAAGCTCGCCAAAGAGGCGAACTTGAAAATTGAGTGACTAATGACCATGCGTAATTGAGTTGGCCCGTATGAGATTTGAGAATCAGCAGGATTTTTTATCACAGCTTCGAGGATTGCCATGACGCACGCTGCAGACTGCCACTTTCACGTATTTGATCCGGCCCGTTTCCCCTATCAAAGCGACGTTGTCTACACGCCGCATCCCTCACAGGCCGGCACCGCTGATCAATTGCTGGCGGTTTTCGATGCGCACGGCATTACACACGGGCTTGCAGTCGGCGCCGGTCCCTATGGCGACGATAACAGCTGCCTGCTCGACGGCATTGCGCGCTCGAACGGGCGTCTCAAAGGCATTGCGCTGGTCAAACACGATGTGTCTGATAAAGAAATCACGCGCCTGAGCGACGGCGGTATCGTCGGCGTGCGCATCAATCTGCACAACAACGGACTGGCACCGCTGCTCGATCCGGCCGCGCCCGCGTTGCTGGCCAAACTCAAGGCCGCCAACTGGTTTTGCCAGATTCAATGCAACAAGGATCAAATTGCCGAAGCAATGCCGATACTGAAAAAATCGGGCGTGCGCGTGATGATCGATCATTGCGGCCGCACCGACCCGGTGACGGGGCCGGCCAGCGCCGGCTTCAAGGCGCTGCTCGAACTCGGCCGCAGCGGCATGGGCGTGATCAAGATTTCGGGCCCGTTCCGCTTTTCCAATCTGCCGTACCCGCATCCCGACACCGACGCCATCGTGCATCAGCTGATCGAGGCTTTTACGCCGGACAATGCCGTATGGGGCTCGGACTGGCCGTTCGTGCGTCTTGATATACGCGTCGATTACGGCCCCACGCGCGCCGTGTTCGAGCGCTGGGTGCCCGACGCGAAGACGCAGCGCAAACTGTTGTGGGATACGCCGGCGCGGCTGTTTGGATTCAAGTGATTAAACCCGAATTCGCATCAGCGAATTCGGGCAGTTCTCACCCTCTCCCCCCGGGAGAGGGTAGGGGTGAGGGCGGGTTTCGCTCGACGCAAAATCGACAGCGTTGCCTTTAGAGGCATAGAGCGCAGTGACGTAGGGTGGGCAGCTTGCTGCCCACGGGTTCAAATAAGGCGTCCAAGTTACGTGGGCAACAAGTTGCCCACCCTACTTGGCTGACAACACAGAACCTGAGGTCAATCATGTTCGCGTGTGTACGGTTCATGCAGTTCAGCCGGGCGAGCTGCACGCTTCTTCGTTCGGATATTGAGCAACTCGACGGCGACTGAGAAGGCCAGAGCGAAGTACACATAACCCTTCGGGATATGGTGATCGAATCCGTCGGCGATCAATACGACGCCGATGACCAGGAGAAAGGCGAGTGCGAGCATCTTGATCGACGGGTGTGCCGAGACGACCCGGCCGACGCTGCCGGCAAATGCCATCATGAGAAGGACCGAGACTATTACCGCTGCCACCATGATCTCTACTTGGTCAACCATGCCGACGGCGGTGATGAGTGAATCGAAGGAGAACACGAGGTCGATGATCGCAATCTGAAGAATTACCGCCGAGAACGTCGCGCTGACCGCGGCGGAGGCTGCACCTCTTTCCCCCTCCAGTAGTTGATGTATTTCTTTTGTGCTCTTCCAAAGCAGAAAGAGTCCGCCGCCGATAAGGATTAGATCGCGGCCAGAGAATTCCTGTCGAAATAGAGAGAAAAGTGGCTCGGTAAGGCCGATTATCCATGAGAGGAGAAACAGGAGTCCGATGCGCATGAACATGGCGAGAAACAAGCCGATTCTTCGTGCAACGTCACGGCGTTCAGGCGGAAGCTTATCGACGAGAATCGAAATGAAGATTACGTTGTCGATTCCGAGTACGAGCTCGAGAGCGGTGAGGGTGAGGAAGGCGACCCATACCTGCGGATCGGAGAGCAGCTCAATCATGCGCGGGCCATTCGTTGTGGTCTAACGTGAAGGTAACGAGCGCCGCACAGATTTGTCGCGCGGCGTCACTGTTGACCGCCGGGTTGGACGCCGGATTTTGTCGACGCAACCTGAGGTGACCATGAGCCACCTTGTTGCTTGCAAGTGACGAGTTGATCGGGCGACAACATACGCTCTAGCTGCGGCATGACGCGGGCAGTGTGAGCGATTAGCTGATTCTCTGTTGGCGCCGCGAATTTTCGTGCCCGGACTGTCCAAACACAAGCCATAACGAGATCGGATTTTCCAAGTTGGCCAGCGCCGTATATATTGGCGATATTCCACATTGCCTCAGCCCACCCAAGATCAGCTGCGCGAGTATAGAGTTCGAATCCCTTCTGGCGGTCCTGCTTGACCCCAAGGCCCAAATCGTAAAGGTAAGCGAGGTTATTCGTAGCTAACGCATGACCCTGTGCGGATGCGCGTTCGTACCAAGGTAACGCTTCCGAGTAGCGCTTTTCGGCTTGCAGTCCACTGCCAACACTGTTCTGTGCTTCCACATGGCCTCGCTCCGCAGCCATTAAGTAATATTTCATGGCGTTTTCTGCGCTACGAGGCGCTCCCTTACCTGTGTCGTATGCAGAACCAACGCTAAATTGTGCATTGATGTCGCCCGCATCCGCCTTGGCGACTAGTGCCTTCGTTTCCGATGAGAGAAACCAGTCCGCTATCGCAATGTTCTGGAACGAAACCAGAATTGCTAAACAGGCTAGGGCACGAAGATCTTTCATACTTGGCACAGCGTTCTCCTCTACTACTCAGACGTCCAACGTAAATTGGTTGACAAAAAATTAGTTGACACTTTTTCTCTCTACGATCTGCTTATTCCCACGTTAGTTGACACAAAGTCGGCTAACAAGGGGCCATGCCAAAGTTCCAACCTGTTATTCGGCTATGGGTTCATTACGTTACGCTTGACGAAGGCGGGGCGCAACGCCGCGACGCGCGGGTAATGCCGATGGGATTGGAGAATGTGGCGTGGCGCCCTCTCCCGGAGGGAGAGGGAGAAAAGCGCTGCTCCCATCTCATCTCAACCCTCTCCTGAGGCGAGAGGGTGAGAGCAGTCCGAACTCGCCGATGCGAGTGCGGGTTTACTGCACCGTCTGGACTTTGGCTTCCTTGACCACCTTGATCCATTTCGGGATTTCGCGCTTCAACATATCGCCCAACTGGCTGGGCGGACCGCCGGCGGGATCGAGACCTTCGCCTTCGAGGCGCGCTTTCATTTCCGGCGACGTCAATGCCTTCGCGATTTCCTTGTTCCACAAGGTGACGATTTCTTTCGGCAGGTTCTTCGGTCCCCACGCCGCGTACCACAACACCGCTTCATAACCGTTGACGGATTCACCGACGGTTGGAATATCCGGCAGGGCGGCAACGCGCTTGCCGGTGGTCACGGCGATGCCGCGCAGGCGGCCGGTTTTGTGCTGCGGCACCATCGACGGCAGACTGCCGAAGATCAGCTGCACCTGACCGCCGAGCAAGTCGATGATGGCGGGGCCGGTGCCTTTGTACGGCACGTGGGTCATTTTGGTGCCGGCCATGATGTTAAAGAGCTCGGTCGCCAGATGCGTGATGCCGCCGGTGCCGGTCGAGGCGTAGTTGAGCGCATTGGGTTTTGCCTTGGCCAGCGCAATCAGTTCATTGATCGTTTTTACCGGTACGCCGGGGTTCAGGCCGACCAGAAAGCCGGTCTCGCCGATCAGTGAAACCGGCGTGATGTCGTTGATCGGGTCGTACGGCAGCTTGAACAATGCAGCATTGGTGCCGTAGCTGCCCGACACCATTGCCATGGTGTAACCGTCGGGGGCTGCGCGCACCGTGGTCTCGGCGCCGATGGTGCCGCCGCCGCCCGAGCGGTTGTCGACCACTACCGACTGCCCGAACACTTCAGTCAGATTTTTCGACAGCGCGCGTGCCACGATGTCGGTGCCGCCACCGGGGGCGAAGGGCACGATCAGGCGGATCGGTTTGTTCGGATATTTGTTCTGCGCGTGACACGACACTGCAAATATTGCTGCAACGGATGCAAAAGCGACGGCGATTTTCTGAATCTTCATGCAGGGGCTCCCGGGTTAACGCAGAATCAGCGTTTACGTGTGAGCAGATCGAGCAGCTCACGCGCCGTATGTTGTTCAATCGCCAGCGCAACATCGGCAATGGCGTCG
Organism: Betaproteobacteria bacterium; assembly: GCA_025356695.1. The sequence continues at coordinate 11,642 of JANXSE010000019.1, read as the reverse complement.
GTATCGAGTTGCGGATTGATGCCGCGGAATTTTTCGCGAATGCCGGCGGCGTTGATAGGCGCATGAATCGAACCGGTCGGGTTCATGATATCGACGCGTTCCCATTTGCCGGCGTGCTCGACGGCCACCCAGCCGGCAAAGTCTTTGGGATACAGTTTGTCGAGTTCGGGGTCGGGTACCAGTTCCATCGCAGTGGCGAGTCCGACAATGGCCGGATCGTTCATTTTGGTGTCGGTAAACTGTGCCGGCAGCGCCGCGCCGTCCATCAGCGCGACCGCTACCGCGTAGCGCAGGCTCATCTGTGCGTTGAGCGCTGAACCCGGTACGTAATCGAAGCCGCATTGCACATCGACAACCTTGCAGGTGCCGACGCGGACTTTGAGCTTGCTGTTCCACGGCGCGCCGAGTTTTTTGCGCAGCGCCAGCGCGGCGTCGATGTAGGAGTGCGTGCTGCCGCAGCAGCAATAAGGTTTGATCGAGTTTCTGTCGACGTGGTAGACGGCGCCGAGATCGCGGGTCAATGGCGCCGGGTCCGAATCGTCGGAGAAGGCTTTCAGCACGCCGCCGTCTTCGAATTCATAAATCTGCGTCGGTCCGCTGAAACCGAGTTGCGCGAGTTCGGCGGCGAGCACACCCGAATGCGCGGCTTTGCCCGGATGCAGGCGTTTGCTCATGGTGCCGTCGGCGTTGAATGCCCACAGGCCCGCGCCCTGGGTGCCGGCGAGACCGAGCGCCCACGCCGCTTCTTCGGCATTGAGTTTCAGCAACACGGCAGAGGCGGCGGCGGCACCGAAGGGGCCGCATACGCCGGTCAGATGCCAGCCGCGCAGGCGCGCGGCCGATGGATTGAGCGCGAGGCTGGAGCGGATCATCACTTCATAACCGGCGACGATGGCGGTGAGCAGATCGCTGCCGTTACTGTTGAGGCGTTCGGCGACGGCCAGTGCCGCCGGCACCACGGCGGCGCCGCAATGCAGTTTGGCATTGTGATAATCGTCAAGTTCGAACGCGTGCACGGCAACGCCGTTGACCAGCGCGGCGTCGGCGCTGCGCAGCGTTGCACTGGCTTCGCTCCAGACGCGCGATTCGGTGCCGCTGCCGCCGCGTTTGACCCAGGCCAGCAGTTTTTGCGTCCACGGCGTGTTGAAGCCGTAGAGTCCGGCGCCCAGCGTGTCGAGCAGTGCAATGCGCGCGACTTCGCGCGTGCGCTGCGGCAGATCGTCGTACTTGAGCGTCGAGATCCAGTCGGCGAGCTCGCGAGTGGGCGCAGCAATGGCACGGCGATCGAAGTTCATGGTCTTCTCCTCAGCAGGCCGCTGCAGTATTGAGTCGCAGTGATTAGTTATTGCATGCAGTTGGCGCACTGCGTGTCAGCCTGTAGCGGCTATTGTAAGGCCGGACGCCGGTGGTGTCATACCCTGAGCGCGGGGCTAATTTCCGCGTACGTAACGCCGCGGCGAGACAATGCGCGTTGCTTAATCCGCGTCGCGGCGCATGATCTGCAGGCGTATGCGCAGCGCGGCGCTGACGTGGTGGCGCGCAGCTTTTTCCGCGGCTTCGGGGTCATGGCGTTCGATCGCGCGCACGATGGCGGTATGTTCCTTCAAGGCATCAGGCGGGCGGTGCGGCCAGGCAAAGGTGGTGCCGCGCAATTGTGCGAGTTCGTCCTGCAGCGATTGCAGGGTGCGCACCAGATAGCGGTTGTTGGCAGCGCGGTAGATGCAGCCGTGCAGTTCCTTGTTGGTCGAGAGCAGGCGTGCTTCGTCGTTTTTCGCGGCGGCCTGATCCTCCAGTATCTGCTTGAGGAATTCGATTTCGGCAGGCGAGGCGTGGCGCGCGGCGAGTGCGGCAGCAGCACCTTCGAGCACTTCGCGTATCGCATAGAGTTCGAAGATCTGGTTCTGGCTCAACTGCGGCACCGCCAGACCGTGTTCGGTCGACACCACCAGGTTTTCCGACTGCAGCCGGCGCAGCGCTTCGCGCACCGGCGTGCGACTGACTTTCAACCATTCAGCAACCGCTTCCTCTCGCAACCGTTCGCCGGGCTCGAAGCGGGCGCTGTGCAAGGCCGTCTTGAGATCGGCGTAAACGCGTTCGGCAAGCGAAACCCCGGCGGGTTTGCGCGACGCTTTGGCTTTGATTGCAGTCATAAAAGTGTCCTCCAGTGATTCGTCGTGCTCACGGGCTTGACGCTAAATCCACTCACAGGATACTATTGTATACAATTGGATGCAATAAACGAATAACGGGCACGGGTTGCCCATAACGGAGGCTGGTGATGAGCACTTTCGATGTAATCGTGGTGGGCGGCGGCAATGCCGCATTTTCAGCGGCGATCGCAGCGCGTGAAGCTGGCGCCAAAAAAGTCTTGCTGCTGGAAAAAGCGCCCAGGGATCAGCGCGGCGGCAATACGCATTTCAGCGGTGCGATCTTCCGCCACGTCTTTAATAAAGCCAGCGATGTCGACCGTTTCGTGCCGGACGCCGAGCAGAAGTACCCGGGTTTTCATGCCGGTGTGCAGCCTTACACTGCAGAACTCTTCCTCGAAGATTTAATGCGCGTCACCGATGGCCGTACCGATCCGGTGTTGTCGAAAATCCTTATCGACGAATCGTGGGATGCGATGTGCTGGCTGCAGGACACCGGCCGCCACAAATTCGAGCTCGCGCAATCGGTGATGGGCATCAAGGTCGGTGGCAAGATCAAATGGCCGACCGGCGCCATTATCCGCACGGTGCATGAAGGCGTGGGTCTTTCAGCCACTTGGTTCAAGACCGGCGAAAAAGTTGGTGTCGATATCCGTTACGACCATGCCGTCGTCAGTCTGACGCAGGACAAAAGCGGCCGCGTGGATGGTGTCGTCGTGCGCTCACCGAAAGGTCTGCAGACGCTGAAGACGAAAGCGGTGGTGCTCGCTTGCGGCGGCTTCGAAACCAATCCGGAGTGGCGCCTGCGTTACCTCGGCAAACCGTGGGACCACGCCAAGGTGCGCGGTTCCAACTTCAACTACGGCGATGGTCTGAAAATGGCGCTCGATATCGGCGCCATGCCTTGGGGACACTGGAGCGGTTGCCACGCCACGCCCATCGTCGCCACCGCGCCCGACTACGGCCGCCGCGACATGACCGATAAAACCAACCGGCTCTCCTACACGCAGGGCGTGATGCTCAACGTCGAAGGCCGGCGCTGGGTCGACGAGGGCGCCGATTTCAATTCGTATACTTACGCGAAATACGGTGGCATGATCCTGCAGCAGCCGAAGAGCCTGAGCTACCAGATTTTCGACAGCAAGGTGCTTGATCTGCTGGAGCCGCGTTACAGCTCGAGCGAACCGTTCCGTTCGGACACACTGGAAGGCCTGATCGATCAACTGAAGATCGACAAAAAAGAAGCGCTGAAAACGCTCAACGCGTACAACAATTCTGCCGCCAAAGGCGGTGCCTTCAATCCTGCGATCCTCGATGGCCATCACACCGAGGGTATAGAACCGGCGAAAACCAACTGGGCGCAGAAGCTCGACAAGCCGCCGTACCTGTGCTGGCCGGTCACCGGCGGCATCACGTTTACCTTCGGCGGCCTCAAAGTCAACGAGCAGTGCCAGGTGGTGGCGAGCGACTGGAAACCGATGCCGGGGTTATACGCGTGCGGCGAAATGGTCGGTGGGTTGTTCCATTACAACTACGCACTGGGTAGCGGGTTGATGTCGGGTGTCGTTTTCGGCCGCATCGCCGGACGGGCGGCAGTCGGCAGCAGCAAGCCTTCCAAAGCTAAAAATGCGCAGGCGAAGAAAAAGCCGGCGGCGCGCAAAACCAAACGTCGCTAACCGCGCGCGTTCAAGTTTGCCGCGACAGGCGCCGTAACAAACTCAAGGAAAATAAGCGGCGGGCCGCGGGGTAACCGCGTGTCCGCCTGCGGCATGCGTGTTGCGCCCGGTGCGCAATCGTATGCACTGCCTTGGAGTGCTGTTATGCTTGATCAATCAGTTCAGCAGGGTTGGCCGCAGTCCGGCCGTATTGCCATGGCAGAAAGCAAGGAAAATCTGACCGTGTTGCTCGTTGATGTGAGCGACAGCACGCGTTTGTACGAATCGCTCGGCGACGAAGTTGCCTTCCGCGAAGTGCGCGGTTGCCTCGATCTGTTCGAAAAAGCAGTTGCGGCCAACGGCGGGCGCGTCGCCAAGGCGGTGGGTGACGGCCTGATCTGCCTGTTCGACGATACCGCCAAGGCGGTTACCGCCGCTTGCGATATGCAGACCAGCTTGCGTGATCGCATGGTCGACCGGCCGCGTCGCATCGGCATTCGCGTTGGCTTGCATTACGGGCTGGTTTATCTCGACGGCGATGACGTTTATGGCGACACCGTCAAGATCGCCACGCGCATGACGCAATTCGCCGCCAGCGGGCAGATCATCACCACCGGTGACACCGTCGAACAACTGGCACTCCATCTGCGCAGCGTAACGCGGCATCTCGAAGCGTTTCCGGCGAGCGGGCGCGCCGACGGCATGGCGGTGCACGAAGTGTTGTGGCAGGAGAGCGGCGAGTACACCCAACTGCCGGGGCGTTTTGAAGCGGCGCTTGCCGCCGCCGGCATTGCGCGCATGTATCTCGATCACGGCGGGCGCGAGATGGTCGTCGTCTCGTCGATGACGATGGGCCGCGAAGCAGGTAACGACATTGTGCTCAAAGACAAAATGGCATCGCGCAACCACGCGCGCATCGAACGGCGCAAGGACAAATACGTGCTGATCGACCTGAGTTCGAACGGCACCTTTGTTTTGATGGAAAACGGCGACCAGCTCAAGCTGCGGCGCGAGGAAATGATCATGTACGGCAGTGGCGCGATCACCTTCGGCCATGCCGCCGGCGAGGCAAACGAAGAAGCGATCCAGTTTCGCGTCGAGTAAGGCGCGTTTATCCAGCCGGCGGTGCGGCCGGCGGCGGCGCCTGCGCCGTGCCGCGCACGGTGCGTGTCAGATGACCGCTGTAGGCGAGTATCCCCGCATTGATGATGAAGACCGGTGCCAGCCCCAGTACCGAGGCCAGCGCACCGGCGGTGACTGGTACCGCCGAATGCATGAAGTGGTTGAGCGCGAAGCGGATGCCGGTGACTTCGCCGGAGCGCCCCTCCGGCGAACGGTTGAAACTCATCAGCAGCGTGATCGGCTGGCCGCAGCCGAGGGCGAGCCCGACGCCGAACGACAGCGCCGATAGCATCCACACGTCGCTGACAAACGGAAAGGCGGTGAACAGCGCCGCGCCCGCAAACATCGACACCGACAGCACGTTGCGTGCCGGAAACCGTTTGGTCAGGTAAGGCAGGCTGAAACGCATGACGAAAGTGGCCGCGGCGAAGGTGCCGAGGATGGTGCCGATGCGCGAGGCCGGCAGCCCGATCGAATCACCGTAGATCGGCAGATAAAACATGTAGAGGTCCCAGCCGCTGACCACCAGCGCGCTGTTGATCAGCACCTTGCGCAGTTCTGGCTGGCGCAGCAGTTCCAGCGCGTTGCCGTTCGATGGCGCGGCCTGCGGCGGCTCGAATTCGCGCAACGGGCGATACAGCAGCAGCGTCAGCAGCGGTATCAGGGTGCTGATGGCAAAGCAGAGATAGGCGGTTTGATGGCCGGCGTACTCGATGGCGTAACCGGCGAACACCGGGCCGCCCAGTCCGGAGATCGAATAGCCGAGGCTCAGTGTGCTGAAATTCTGCGCGCGTTGTTCGCGCGGGCCCCAGGCGCCGGTCAGATTCTGCACCGCCACTGTGTAAAACATGAATGAGAAGCCGATGGTCACCGCCGAGCAGAACAGGCCTGGTATCGAGGGCCAGCAATACGGCAGCAGCATGCCGGCGCCGCACAACACGGCGCCAAGGATCATCGGGCCGCGCACGCCGTAGCGGTCGGTGATGCGGCCGGCGTAAACGCCGAAGCACAGCGGCGGGACCGAATACAGCGCGACCATCAGGCCGATCGCAAACGGGCTGGCGCCGAGTTTGATCGCAAATAACGCCATCACCACGCGGCTGCCGATCTGGCAGCCGTGAATGATGACATTGAGAAAAACCATCAGATACATTGTCTGTCCGGCGTGCGGTTGGTGTGCGCGGCTGTCGGCAACGAAGTGCCGGGGCGGCGCTTCTTGTATTCTTGTATCATGATTCGGCGCCGCAGATGCGCGATTGCTATGCACTGCTGATTTTCCCGCGATCGATGCCATGCGGCAAGAACAAACCGTCCTGGCAAAACAGAAAACACCGGAGGAGCGCAATGGAAGCCGAAAACAAGCGCCGCATGTTCCGCATGCCGCAGGGCGAGACTATTTCGCTGCGCGACATGTTCCTCGCCTGGTGGCCGGTGCTGCTGGTGGTGTTCATCGGGTTTGGCATCGCAGCCCTGTTCATCAAACCGGCGCCGCCCAGCCGCGTGACGATTGCCACCGGCGCCGAGGACGGCGCCTATTATTTTTTCGCCGGGCAGTATGCCGACATACTCGACAGTTACGGCATTAAGCTCGATGTGCGCACGACCTCGGGTTCGGTCGAGAATTTCAAGCTGCTGGCCGCCGACGATCCTGAAGTGGACATCGCGTTCATCCAGGGTGGCATCACCAACAACGAAGAGAACATGGATCTCGAATCACTGGGCGCCATGTACTACGAACCGGTGTGGGTCTTTTACCGCGTCGGCGCGAGCATGGACCGCATCTCGCAGTTAAAGGGCAAGCGCCTTGCCATCGGCCCCGAGGGTAGCGGCACGCGCAAGCTCGCACGCGACCTGCTGCATGCCAACGGCGTCGACGAGCCGAAAATGAAAGGCAACGAGCTGACCGGCGAGGCGGCGGCGAAGGCCTTGCGCGAAGGGCGGCTGGATGCCGCGCTGTTCGTCGCTTCGGCGCAATCGAAAGCGGTGCGCGGACTGCTGCACGACCAGAGCGTGCACCTGATGAGCCTCAGTCAGGCCGACGCTTACCCGAAACATTTTCCGCACCTCTCGGTGGTGGTGCTGCCGCGCGGCGCGATTGATTTGAACCGCGATATTCCGGCGCAGGATGTGCATCTGGTGGCGACTACCGCCAATCTGGTGGTGCGCGACGATCTGCACCCGGCGATCGCCAATCTGATGGCGGCGGCGGCGAAGGAGATACACAGCCGGCCCAGCCTGTTTGCGGTCGAAGACAAATTTCCCTCGACCAAGGACGTGGATTTTCCGATGAACGCAGCTGCCGAGCGCTATTACAAATCCGGCGAACCGTTCCTGCAGCGCTTCCTGCCGTTCTGGGCCGCCAACCTCGTCGACCGTCTGATCGTGCTGCTGGTGCCGTTGCTGGCCCTGGTGCTGCCGCTGGCGCGCGTGCTGCCGGCGCTGTATCAGTGGCGCATCCGTTCGCGCATTTACCGCAACTACGGCGAACTCAAGTTTCTCGAAGCGGAAGTGGCGGAAAATGCCGACCGCAGCAAAACCGCCGAGTATCTGGCGCGGCTCGATCGCATTGAAGATCGCGTCAATCTGATGCGCATCCCGCTCGCGCATCACGAACAGATGTATACCTTGCGCGGGCACATCGACCTCGTGCGTGCGCGCATCGCCAAACTGGCAGTGGGCCACTGAACAATCCGGATTTGCGAATATCACCATGAGCTACCGCAGCGCTTACAACATTGACGATCTGCACAAGCTGGCGCGCAAGCGCCTGCCGAAGATCGCTTACGATTATCTGGAGCCGGGCGCCGAGGACAACGTTTCGCTGCGCGAGAACCGTGCTGCCCTCGAGCGCATCAAGCTGCTGCCGCGTACGCTCGTTGACGTGTCGAAGCGTTCGCAGAAGGTCACCATCTTCGGCAAGACCTACGATGCGCCCTTCGGTGTGGCGCCGACCGGCGCCGCCGGCATCTACGGTTTTGCCGCCGACATCGCATTGGCGCGCGCGGCGCGCGATGCCAACGTGCCTTTCGTTTTGTCCACGGCATCGTTTGAGCCGATGGAAAAAGTCGCGCGCGAGGCCGCCGGCGGCACGCTGTGGTTCCAGCTTTACATGTCGAAAGACCGCGAAGCCGCTGCGCGCCTCGTCAACCGCGCGCGAGACGCCGGTTACGAAGCGCTGATCGTCACCACCGACGTGCCGATGATCGGCAACCGCGAACCGAATCTGCGCAACGGCTGGCAGATTCCGTTCAAGCTTGGTGTGCGCAACATGATTGACGGCGTGCTGCATCCGCACTGGCTGTTCGGCACTTTTTTTCGCACGCTGCTCGATTCGGGCATACCGCGTTTTCAGAACACCGACGTCAATGTCGGCGGCCGCATCGTGACCACCGATCTCAGCCAGTTCCGCGCGCGGCGCGATGCGCTTGACTGGAGCGATTTCCAGTGGCTGCGTGAGATCTGGCCGCACAAGTTTTTTATCAAGGGCGTGTTGCATGCCGAGGATGCGCGCATGGCCGTGCAATACGGCGTCGACGGTGTGTTCGTTTCCAATCATGGCGGCCGCCAGCTCGACGGCGTGCAGGCAACCATCAACGTTCTGCCGGAAATCCGCGCCGCGGTGGGCAAAGACAAACTGGTGATGTTCGACGGCGGCATTCGCCGCGGTTCCGATGTAGTGAAGGCGATTGCCCTTGGTGCCGACATGGCCTTCGCCGGCCGCGCGCCGCTCTACGGCATTGCCGCCGGCGGGCAGGCCGGCGCCAAACATGCGCTCGATCTGCTGAAGTCGGAAGTCGACCGTGTGCTGGCGCTGATCGGCTGTCCCGACGTCAAGCAGCTCGGCCCGCAATTCCTCGCGCGCCACCGATAGCGCGGGGCGTGGCGGCGCAGTAAAATCACCGCTTCGCCGGCGGCGTTCGCTGCCGTGTTTCCGGAGGATACAAGATGAAACAGCTCAAACTCCCCGCCGTGTTTATGCGCGGCGGCACCAGCAACGCCATCGTTTTTCATGCCAAAGATCTGCCGCGCGACCGCGCTGAATGGGACGAGATTTTTCTCGCCGCTATCGGCAGCCCCGATCCCTACGGCCGTCAGTTGGACGGCATGGGCGGTGGCGTTTCGTCGCTGTCGAAAGTCTGCGTGGTCGGCCCGTCCTCACGGCCTGACGCCGACATCGATTACACCTTCGCCCAGGTGCAGGTGAAAGAAGCCAAGGTCGATTACTCGGCCAACTGCGGCAACATGTCCTCGGCGATGGGGCCGTTTGCGGTGGATGAGGGGGTCTTCAAGGTCAGTGGCAGCGAAGCGCTGGTGCGTGTGCACAACACGAACACGAAGAAGATCATCAACGCGCGTTTCGTTCTCGACGATGGCCAGTCCGCGGTGGACGGCGATCTCGCCATTCCCGGGGTGTCTGGTACCGGTTCGCCGGTGCGTCTCGAATTTTGCGAACCCGGCGGTGCGGCCACCGGCAAGCTGCTGCCGACGGGCAATGTCGTCGATACGCTCGATGTGCCCGGTGTCGGCAAGATCAAGGCGTCACTCGTCGATGCGGCCAACGCCTGCTGCTTCGTCAACGCTACCGATCTCGGTCTCACCGGCACTGAAATGCCGGACGCCATCGAGCAGGATGCCGCCTTGATGGAGAAACTCGGCAAGATCCGTCTTGCCGCGTCGGTGGCAATGGGCATCACCGCGAATCTGGAAGAAGCAGCGAAAAAGAAATCGATTCCCTTCATTGGCTTCGTCAGTGGCCCGCAGGATGCGCCGTCGTTGTCGGGCGATGCGACACGCGCCTCAGACGTTGATCTGACCGGCCGCATGTTGTCGAATGGCCAGCCGCACCGCGCGCTGCCGCTGACCTGTTCGTTGTGTATGGCGGTGGCTGCGCGCATCGAAGGCAGCGTTGTGCAGCAGGCGGCGCGTCCGAATGCCGATGCGTCGGCGCCGATCCGTATCGCCATGCCCTCGGGCATTCTGACGGTGGCGTCTACGGTCGGCAAAAAAGACGGCCAGTGGCACGCCGAGCAGGGCGCGTTCTACCGTACACAGCGGCGCCTGTTCGATGGTTATGTCTACGTGCGCGCTTCGCGTGTGCCGGGGTTGCTGGCGAAGACCAAAGGCAGGTTAAAAGCGGCGTAGTTCAGGTCGAACGAAATAAAAAGGGCGCTGCGGCGCCCTTTTTATTTCGGGGTTTGCGTGCCGCAAGCCGCGCCCGGCATCGTTGTCGCAGAAATACAGGGGTGAAACCGGCCTGTTTGACCGATGGGAGTGCAGTGGCGCGGATACACTGCCTGAAGCTCGGGAAATTGCATCCCGCAGCCCCATATGCGATGAACCTCAATTCCATCACCGCCGACAGGCCGTCGGCCCCGCAGGCGTTGCCGGCACCGAACGGCGGCGGCGAAAGCTTTCAGCTCGCCTATGCCAAGGTTTACGACGGGCGCTACGCGCCGGGCGCGACGTACGTTGCGCCGGAACGCGCGCTGCCAGCGCAGCCGGAGCCAGTGCGGCCGGCAAACACCGCGCATACCGTGCATACAGGCGATACGCTGTCCCGCATCGCGCGCGCGCGATTGCAGAGCATGGGCGTCGCCACCGACGCCGGGGCCTTGCGACAGGGCATCGCGCAACTCGCCAAAGCCAATAATATTCGCAATCCCGATCGCATTTACACCGGGCAGAAACTCGACCTCGCAGCACTCGATGCGGCGTACGGCCGTAATCAGGCGGCAACTACACCGGCGCCGGCAGCAACTGCGCGGCGTGATGCCGACACCTCGATTGACGGCAGTGAGCGCATTGTTTTACGTCACGCGCGTGCGTCGCCCGTGCAATGGCATGAGGAAGACAGAATGCCGGCGGAGGACGTTCAGCTCGCCGTCAGCGCGCCGGCACAATTGCCGGTGGCCATGCCGCCATTTCCAGCTGCATTGCCGCTAGTCGAAGCGATTACAGGCATCGAACGTCCGGCGACGACGCCACTGCCGCCGATTGATCCGACTACCGTGCGCCAGGTTGCGCTCTATGAACAGAATGCGGCGGCGGCGACGGAGAAAACCGCGGAACCGTCACGCGCACTGCCGGATATCGTTTACAAGGGTGTCGCCGGCAAGGTGCTCGATGCACTGCCGATCGAACCGTCAACACGCGTGGCCCTGCAGCGCGCGAACAGCATCGTCAGCGGCGCGTTCACCGCTCGCTCGCTCGGCGCGCTGACCGGCTTCGGCGGCCCGTTGCTCACGGTCGCCGGCCTCATCTGGGGCATCTTCTCATCGCGCCAGATCGAAGCCGCGCCGGCCACTGAAGCCAAGGCGGTGCCGGAGCCCAATCCGGTGGCTGACACCAAGCGGACGGCGCAGACGAAGACGGCGGACGCGCTCAATTAAAAGTTGCCGGCACGATGTTGTAGGTTGGGCTGACGAAGTAAGCCCAACTTCAAAAACTGCAATTGCGCTCAAATAACCCGGAATTGTGGCTCGTGGCTGGTTTGCTTGCGTGTGCAGGATATCTGCCACTAATGAATCGCAGCACCGTGTTGGGCTTCCTTCGTCAGCCCAACCTACGTGCTAAAAAATTACACGGCCCCATTCATATATTCTCAGGCCTGAACGGGCAGCACGGTGCTCAGGCCAACCGCGCATAGATACAGGCCGGTTCCGTAGGCGACGTGCGCCATCAGGCTTTTAAGCCTGGCCAGCGCCGGATTGGGTGTTCT
>JANXSE010000013.1 GCA_025356695.1 Betaproteobacteria bacterium | reverse complement strand
AGCGGTGCCGACTGAACGCGCATCCGGATGCTTGATCGCCCGCTCGTTTTTCTCGATCTGGAGACCACCGGCGCAACGGCAACCAGCGACCGCATCACCGAAATCGGTCTGGTCGAAGTCGATGCTGGTCGTTATACCGGCGAGTGGAGCACGCTGATCAATCCGCAAACGCGAATACCCCCCTTCATCGAATCCCTGACCGGCATCAGCAACGCGATGGTGGCCGACGCGCCGGCCTTCGAAGATATCGCCGCGGCGCTCAGGCAAAGGCTCGAAGGCAAGCTGCTGATCGCGCACAACGCGCGCTTCGATTACGGCTTTCTCAAAAACGAATTCGCGCGGCTTGAAATACCTTATTCGTCCGACCTGCTGTGCACAGTCAAACTCTCGCGCAAACTGTATCCGGGCCACGCCAAGCACAATCTCGATACACTGATGGAACGCCACAACGTGAACTGCGAAGCACGCCACCGCGCGCTTGGCGATGCGCGCGTGTTGTGGGATCTGGTGCAGATCTGGCGCAACGAACTCGGTGATGATGCACTTGCCGCGGCCGCAGCAGCACAACTGAAAAAACCGACGCTGCCGGCGGGCCTTGCCGATTTCTCGATTGAGACTGTCCCCGCCGCGCCGGGCGTTTATCTGTTCTACGGCGAAAACGATCTACCCATCTACATCGGCAAAAGCGTCAACCTGCGCTCGCGCGTGCAGGCGCATTTTTCCGGCGATCACCGCCTGTCGAAAGACATGAACATCGTGCAGCAGATACGCCGCGTTGAATGGAAACAAACCGCGGGCGAACTCGGCGCGCTGCTCGAAGAAGCGCGGCTGGTGAAAGACCTGCTGCCCACGCTCAACCGGCAACTGCGCCGCAACAACGATCTGCATGCCTGGCGCTGGAATGCCGAATCCGGCGGCGCACCGTTGCTGACGCACGCGAGCGAAATCGATTTCAGCAGCGGCGAAACAGTCTACGGCGTATTCCGCAGCAAACGCACGGCAGTCAATGCACTACGCGGTCTGACAGAGGCATTCGAGCTATGCCCGGTCACCGTCGGTCTGGAAAAAAGCAAAGGCGGCCCCTGCTTCGCGCATCAATTGCAGCGCTGCCGCGGCGTCTGTGCCGGCAAGGAAGCGCCGGCGCAACATGATCTGCGGCTGATGCAGGCGCTGGCCGAACTCAAACTGCAAAGCTGGCCGTACCGCGGCCGCATCGGCGTGCGCGAAAACAACGGCACCGGGGCTGTCATGCACGTGCTCGATCACTGGTGTTATCTCGGCACCGTGCAGAGCGATGACGAACTTGCCGAACTCAATGTGCGCCCCGCCTTCGATCTCGACACCTACAAAATACTCAAACGTTTTCTGCTCGATCGCAAAAACGCGGTGGAGATCGTACCGCTCACGGCGTAAACTGCGCGCTCGCGTGGATTGTTGAGGAGGCCATCATGAAAACCGCCGTTCGAACCCTGTTGCCGTTCTTCGCTGCGCTCGCCATAACCACTGCAACATCAGCGCTCGCCCAGCAATATCCAACCAAGCCGGTGCGCTTTCTGATCAACTTCCCGCCCGGCGGCCCCACCGACATCATGGGCCGCCTTGCCGCCGATGCGCTGTCAAAAGCCTGGGGCGTGCAGGTCGTAGCCGACAATCGCGGCGGCGCCGGCGGCAACATCGGCTTCGAGCAATGCGCGAAAGCGGTGGCTGACGGTTACACCATCTGCATGATGACGGTCGCGCAAAGCATCGCGCCGGGCGTCTACAGCAAGCTCGGCTTCGATCTGCAAAAAGATTTTTCGTACGTGACACTGCTCGCCGTACTGCCGAGTTTGCTCATGGTGCATCCGTCGATTCCGGCCAGAAATGTGCGTGAGCTCATCGTGCTGGCGAAGGCGCGGCCGGGCGCACTGACCTACGCGTCGACCGGCAACGGCACCAGCCCGCACATGATGATGGAAATGTTGAAATCGATGGCCGGCGTACAGATCGTGCACGTACCATACAAAGGCGCCTCACCGGCAATGATCGACCAGATCTCGGGCCAGATTGACCTCGCCTTCAGCACGGCGATCGCGGCACTCCCTTTCGTGCAACAAGGCAAGGTGCGCGCCATCGCGGTGTCCACGCGCGAGCGCTTTCCACCGCTGCCCGATCTGCCGACCGTCGATCAATCCGGGCTCAAGGGTTTCGACGGCAGTTCGTGGAACGGCGTGGTAATGCCTGCCGGCACGCCGCGTGAGATTCTGGTCAAGGTCAACGCCGAACTGGTGAAGATGCTGAAATCGCCGGATATGCGCGAAAAAATTCTGCAACAGGGCGGACTGGCCGGCGGCAACTCGTCCGAAGAATTCACCGCTTTCGTCAGAACGGAAAGCGAGAAATGGGCAAAAGTCGCCAAAGCAGCGCGCGTTCAAGTCGAATAAAAGCCGTGAATAAAAAAAACCTGCATGCTTGAACGCCACATCGGCAGCACCGTCGTTCATCAGGATGACGCTGCGCTCATCGTCTACTGCCCGGCGCTGCGCACCGCCGCGCCGGCGCTGATGCTGGCGCTGTTCGGCACCGCCTGCAGCATTATCGCCATCGCCTCGTTTGTCGGTCTCATCGGCACCGGCAGTGACGCCGCGTCAAGCATGCTCGCCTTTGCATTCGCCGGCGTTTTCGTACTGCCGCTGCTGGGCATCGGCGGCGTGTTCATCGTGATTGCGCTGTGGAGCGCGCTGAATTCGCTGACGGTGGCAACCACCGCCGGCGAGCTGCGCGCCGACCGGCGCTGGTGCGGCATTCCGCTGGCGAAAAAAATCGTGCCGGTAACATCGATCAGCGCCATCGACAGTGTGCGTGAAGCGCGCTTTGTCGGCATTTTCGGCAGCGCGCGCTACTTCCGCTTGCTCGCGCGCACGCCTGCCGGTGCTCTGTTGCTGGCGGATCATTTGAAAGCAGCGGAAGAAACCGAACAACTGAGGCGGCTGTTCATTGTCGCAATGGCGAGGCCGGAACTCGCCGACAGAGGAAAATGCGAGCACCTCACCGATGTTGCAGAAACTGCCGGCGCAGCCTAGTGCACCACCATCGGGAAGTTGATTAGCACGCCGAAGCCCGACAAAAACTCATCAACGTGATCCGGCGACGGATCTTCACCGAGCGCACCTATCATCGACGAGCGAAACTTTTCAGCAACGTCACCCTGGAAATAGGTGCCGCGACTGGTTTGCTTGTCCACCACTTCGTAGCCGTGTTGTAACGGATACTCGACCACGTAGTAGTTATCGCTGTTGTAGACGATGTTCATAATGGTAATAACGGCCGAAACAGCGTTTGGTTGATACCCCGTCAAAATTTCCGTGTACCGGCGCAGGCACGCCCCGCACCTATGTTCACTATCTTGGGCTAAGCCGCTCATTTTCAAGAGGCATTTCTGCCATGGCGCGCGGCGCTCAATGGCGGCGGCTGACGGCGATTCCGCACAAAATCAGGGCCAAACCGGCCAAAGCGCCGGGCCCCGGCTGTTCGCCGAGCAAAATGACGCCGGCCAGCAGCGCAACCACCGGCGTTAAATAATTCACCAGTGACATGAAGGTAGGCCCGGCGGTGGCAATGAGCTTGAAATAAAGTATGGTCGCCAGCGCCGTCGGACCGATGCCGAGCCATATGATTGAAGCGACAGAAGCCGCGTTCGGCGCCAGCGTCCACGGCCGGTCGAGCCACAACGCCAGCGGCAGCGTCATGATGGTGGCGACGATCATCACCGCGGTGGAGGCCACCAGAAAATCCGCTGTGATCAGGCGGCGTGAAATGACGCTGTTGGCGGCGTAGCAAACCGCACCGGCAAGCACCGCGAGCTCGGCAACGATATTGCCGTCAAGGCCGGCCAGCGCCGCCGGCCCCATCAGCACCACAATGCCGGAAAAGCCGACGACGAAACCGCTGGTGCGCCACACCGTCATGCGTTCGCCGGCAACAAAAAAATGCGCTAGCAGCAAAGTCGTCAGCGGCATGATCGCCATCAGGATGCCGGCGAGCGAACTCTCAACCGTCTGTTGTCCCCAACTGATCAGGAAAAACGGCGCGCTATTGCCGACCAGCGCGATCACCGCGTAAGGCAGCCAGATGCGGCCCAACGGCGGCAAGCGCAGGCCTCGCCAGCGCAATGCCGCATAAAGAATCGCCGCGCCGAGCACAATGCGCCCCGCCACCAGCGTTGCCGGCGGCACTCCGGCGACACCGAGTTTGATAAACAGAAATGCAGTGCCCCACATCGCCGACAGCGCGAACAGCAGCACCCAATCTCTCGCGCTGCGTGACGGCATGCAAGGGTCCGGTGAATTTGACGACTGCGTATAATGCCTGCAACGCCGCACTCATGCATAGATGCCGTGATGCAAACGCCGCTACCGATCACGCAATCGATGACCGAATGAAACTCACCACCAACCGGCTTGCCTCGTTCGCGGTCGCCCTCTGGTGTGTCGCCCGCATCTATCAGCGGCACGGCACAGACGCTGCAATGGCGGGGCTGCTCGCCATCGCCGGCTTGCTGAGCCTCATTTGGTTCAGCACGCGTTACGCGCAATTGCTGCAGCAAAGCCACGCCGCGCGCCGCGCACTCAACTGCAACGTGCCGCCGCCGGCGATCAACCTGATCGGCTGGATACTGTTGCTGCTGTTTTGCACTGCACTGGCCTATGCACCGGTGCGAATCGCATGAGCATGCACACTGTCATCAACCGCGCCGGCTCAATAGCACTTGCCGCTGCCTGCGTCGTCCAGACATGGCGCCGTGGCGGTGACTCGGCGGCAATCGCCGTTGCTGCCGGTAGCGCGCTGCTGCTCGCCATGATCTGGTTCAGTCATCTCTTCGCGACGGGGCTGCGGCGGCGCGGCTCGGCGTTGCTCGGTACACCCGATGCGCACACGGTCGAACCGGTTATATTTGTTTTGATCGGTTGGGGCCTGCTTGCATTCATCGCCTGGGTTGCCTTCAGTCACGACTGAATTCCTGCGCGTGTTATGATTTTTTGAATTCACGCGCAAACGCAACAATGAGGAAAGCTTCATGAAGAAAACCGTATTGCCGATCGTTATCCTGCTCGCCGTAGCGGCTGCATCCGCGCAAGCGCAAAATTTTCCGCTGCGCCCGATCCGCGTGGTGGTGCCCTTTCCCGCCGGCGGCAATGTGGATACCTATATCCGCCAGCTGGCGCGGCAAATGGAAAACGGCATGGGCCAGCCACTGGTGATCGACAACCGCGGCGGCGCCAACGGCATTGTCGGCTGCGACATCGTCGCCAAGTCGGCGCCCGACGGTTATACGATACTGGCCACTTCGGTTGCCTTCGCCGTCAATCCGTCGATGTACAAACAACTGCCGTACGACAGCGAAAAGGATTTCATACCGATTACCAACTACGCCAACGGGCTTGGCTACATACTCGTGGCGCATCCGTCGGTGCAGGCGAACAACATCAAGGAACTGATCGAAATCGGCAAGAAACAACAGCTGCGCTACAGTTCCGCCGGCATCGGCAACGGCCAGCATCTGGCCGGCGAACTGCTGGCACAAAAAGCCGGCATCACCTTGCAGCATATTCCGTACAAGGGCGGCGGCCCGGCACTAACCGCAGTGCTCAGCAGTGAAGTTCATCTGCATTTTCCGGGCGCCAGCGTGGCAGTGCCGCATCTCAAAGCCGGCCGGCTGCGCGGCATCGGTTTTACCGGCGACAAGCGTATTTCATCGCTGCCCGACCTGCCGACCATTTCTGAAAGCGGCCTGCCCGGCTACACCTTCGATACCGGTTGGCACGCGATGTTTGCACCGCCGAAAACGCCGATCGCCATCGTCAACCGTTTTCACGCCGAAGTGCGCAAGGCCTTCGAGAGCGGGCCGCTGCGCGAGGCGTTTTCAAGCACCGGCTATGAACCGGCCGCCGCGGCGCCGGCCGAATTCGCCAAGCTGTTCAAATCCGATCTCAATCGCTTTGCCCAAATCATGAAAGCGGCCAAAGTCGAGCCGCAATAACGCACCATCCACGGGAGACATGCCATGAAATGCCAGCACCATCTGCTATCGCTGCACCGCGCATTCGCTGTTGCCGCGCTCGGCGCGCTTATTGCAAACGCATCGGCGCAGCCGCTTGAACCGGCGTGGTCGCTCGCGCAGAAGGAAAAGCCGGCGCTGCTCGACACCCTCAAGGAACTCGTTTCGATCGAATCGGGCAGCCGCGACCTCGAAGGCCTCGAACACATCGCCAACGCGCTCGCGAAGCGCTTCAGCGCACTCGGCGGCAAGGTCGAGTTGATCGATCTGGGCACCGACTTCATCAAGTTCACCGACACGCCGGACCGCGTCGGCAAAGCACTGCGCGCCACCTTCACCGGCGGCGGCACGAAAAAAATCCTGCTCCTCGGGCATATGGACACGGTCTACCCGCGCGGCATGCTCGCGCAGCAGCCGTTCAAGCTCGACGGCGACCGCGCGTGGGGGCTCGGCATCGCCGACGACCGCCACGGCATCGCGGTAATCCTGCACACGCTGGCGATCCTCAAGGCAATGAATTTCCGCGACTACGGCACCATCACGGTGCTCATCAACGCCGACGAGGAAATCAATTCGCCCGCCTCGCGCAACCTGATCACGCGCATGGGAACCGAGCACGACGCGGTGATGTCGTTCGAAGGCAGCCCGGTGACCGCCGACCAGGTGCGACTCGCCACCAGCGGCATCGCGCAGGGCGTGCTCAACGTCAAGGGCAAGGGCTCGCACGCCGGCATCGCGCCCGAGCAGGGCGTCAACGCGCTGACAGAACTCGCGCACCAGATCCTGCAAGCAGGTGACCTGTCGGTGCCCGAGCGCGGCATCAAGGTCAACTGGACGATGGCCAGCGCGGGCATCGTGCGCAACATGATTCCGCCGGCGGCGCAGGCCTTCGCCGATATCCGCGTCGAGCGCCTCGCCGACCTCGACGGCGTCGAGCAGCGCATGCGCGAGCAGATCAAGAACCAGCGCGTCAAAGACGCGCAGGTCGAGCTGCTGTTCGAGCGCACCTTTCCACCGCTCGAGGCGACTACGGCGTCGCGCGCGCTCGGCGGCCACGCCCAGCGCGCCTACGCCGAGCTCGGCAAAAAGCTGATCGTGCAGGAGCGTCCGACCGGCGGCGGCACCGACGCCGCCAACGCCTCGCTCAAGACCAGCGCGCCGGTGATCGAGGGCTTCGGCCTGCAGGGTTTCGGCAGCCATTCGACCGATGCCGAATACATTCTGATCCCGTCGATCGAGCCGCGCCTCTACCTCGCTACGCGCATGATCATGGACATCTCGAACGGCAAGGCGGCGCTCAAATAAGGCAGGCGCGGTAGCGCGGTGCAGCGGTGCAGCGCCGCCGCGGCACCGGGCGTCCCGGTGCCGGCCTGCGCTGACCTGTATAATTCCGCCTTCGAATAACAACACGCCGGCCCATTTCAGATGCTTCTCTACGCTTGCACGATTTTCACAAGCGCGTTCCTGCTGTTTCTAGTGCAACCGATCATCGCCAAGCAGATCCTGCCGTGGTTCGGCGGTTCGGCGGCGGTGTGGACGACCTGCCTGGTATTTTTTCAGGTCGCGCTGCTCGCAGGTTATGCCTATACCGACTTCACCACGCGCAAGCTGAAACCGCGCACCCAGGTCATCGTGCACGTTGTATTGCTGCTGGCGAGTCTTGCGGTGCTGCCGATACTCGCCGATGTGAGCTGGAAGCCGGCCGGCAACGAAGACCCGGGCGCGCGTATTCTCGGCCTGTTGATCGCGACTATCGGCCTGCCCTATCTGCTGCTGGCGACCACCGGCCCGCTGGTGCAGGCGTGGTTTGCGCGTTCGTTTCCGCAGGGCACGGTCTACCGCCTGTTCGCGCTGTCGAACCTCGCCTCGATGCTGGCGCTGATTTCCTACCCGTTTGTATTCGAAACGTGGATTGCGACGGCGACCCAGGCCACTGCGTGGTCGGCGGGTTATGCGCTGTTTGCGGTATTGTGCGCAGCCTCGGCGCTGGTCAGCCTGCGCAGCGGCGCTGCGACGACGACGCCTGACACGGCGACGAATACAAATGACCATGCGCCGAAGCCGGGCCGGCTCGATGTGTTTTTGTGGATCGCATTGTCAGCGATGGGTTCGTGGCTGCTGCT
>JANXSE010000450.1 GCA_025356695.1 Betaproteobacteria bacterium | reverse complement strand
ACGGTCTATCTCGTCGGCGCCGGCCCTGGCGCACCGGATTTGCTGACGCTGCGCGCGGCGCGCGTGCTTCAACGCGCCGATATCGTGTTCCATGACGCGCTGGTCCATCCTGAAATCATCGCGCTGGCGGCGCGGGCGGAGAAAGTTGCCGTCGGCAAACGCTGCGGTCGCCATTCGACGGCGCAGCGTTTTATCAACAAGCGTCTGATCGACGCGGCGCAACGTCATGCGACCGTTGTTCGTCTCAAAGGCGGCGACCCCATGCTGTTCGGCCGCGCGCAGGAGGAAATCGATGCCCTGCGTGAAGCCGGCGTTGCCGTGGAAATCGTGTCGGGCGTCACCGCTGCGCTGGCGGCTTGTGCCGATCTGAAAATTTCGCTGACGCAACGCGGGGTCAGCCGCAGTGTTGCGCTGGTTACGCCGCGCATCGGTGCCGGCAAGGATCCGAGCGAGTGGATACGCTCGGTATGCAATGCCGACAGCGCGGCGATTTACATGGCGGCCGGACAGGCGCAGTCGTTGTCCGACAGCCTGCAGGCGGCGGGCTTGCCAGGGAGCACGGCGGTCATGTTGGTTGAAAATGCCTCGCTACCGCAGTCGCACCACATCCGCACCACACTCGCCGCTCTGCCAGTGGCGGCAACGCAATTGGGCGACGGCCCCGCGATCATTTTGCTGGGCGCTGCATTTGCGCAGGCAACCGCGCTGTCGATTTCCGCTGTGCCGATTGCCGGGCACGGCGCACCAATACGTTCACAGTCCAATCGCGGTCGGTAGCGGGCGCGCCGCGCCTAGACCTCGTCTCGTAAAACACGCTACAATTCAAGCTTTTAGCTTGGCTTGTATGCGTATCTCACGCACCATTTCGATTGCTGCCGACACGCCCGTGGCGCTGACCATCGGCAACTTCGACGGCGTACACCTTGGCCATCAGGCGATGCTGGCGCGGTTGAGTGCTGCTGCCCGCGAACGCGCGCTGCCCTCTTGCGTGATGACCTTCGAGCCGCATCCGCGCGAATTTTTCGCGCCGGACCAGGCGCCGACGCGCCTCACTTCGCTGCGCGAAAAACTCGAATTGCTGGAGCGTGCCGGCGTTGACCGCGTGCACATCTGCCGCTTCAATTTTGATTTTGCCAAAACCGCGCCCGAGGATTTTATCGAGCGCCTGCTGCAACGCGGCCTCGCCGCGCGCTGGATTCAGGTCGGCGACGATTTTCGTTTCGGTGCGCGGCGTGCCGGCGACTTCAGCATGCTGAAAGCGGCCGGGTCGCGCTACGGTTTTGAAGTGCACGCCATGACCAGCGTCACCGTCGACGGCGTGCGCGTTTCAAGCACGGCGGTGCGCGAGCGTCTGGCCGCCGGCGATATGGAAGGCGCGCAGCGCCTGCTCGGCCGGCCTTACTCGATCAGCGGACGCATCGTGCATGGCGACGGTTTCGGCCGCCAGCTCGGTTGCCCGACCGCCAACGTGTTGATGAAACACAACCGTCCGCCGGTGGCGGGCATATTTGCGGTCGAAGTGCACGGCCTCGACGACGCTGCCTTGCCCGGCGTGGCCAGCCTCGGTGTGCGGCCCACGGTTGCGCGCGATGCGCGGCCCTGCCTCGAAGTGCATCTGTTCGATTTCAACCGCGATATCTACGGCCGGCACATCAAGGTCGAGTTTCTGCACAAATTCCGCGACGAGGAAAAATACGCCAACGTCGAAACGCTGAAGCGCCAGATCGCGCTGGATGTCGAAAACGCAAAGCGGTATTTCGCCGCGCGCGACAATAACCCCAATACTACCGACCGCAAGACCCGCAATGGCTGATTATAAAAAAACCCTGAACCTGCCCGATACGCCGTTTCCGATGCGCGGCGATCTCGCCAAGCGCGAACCGTTGATGATCAAGGCGTGGCAGGAACGCAAACTCTATGAACGCATCCGCGCGGCATCGAAGGGGCGGCCGAAGTTTATCCTGCACGATGGCCCGCCGTACGCCAACGGCGACATCCACATCGGGCACGCGGTGAACAAGATCCTCAAGGACATCATCGTCAAATCGAAGGCGCTGTCGGGTTTCGATGCGCCTTACGTGCCGGGCTGGGACTGTCACGGCATGCCGATCGAAATACAGATCGAAAAAGAATTCGGCAAGGGCCTGGGTGTTGCCGAAGTGCAGCAAAAATCGCGCGCCTACGCCGCCGTACAGATTGAGCGCCAGAAGGCCGACTTCATCCGCCTCGGCGTGCTCGGCGAATGGGACCGTCCGTACCTGACGATGAATTTCAAAAACGAAGCCGACGAGATCCGCGCGCTCGGCAAGCTGATCGCGAAGGGCTACGTCTACCGCGGTCTGAAACCGGTGAACTGGTGCTTCGATTGCGGCTCGGCGCTGGCCGAGGCCGAGGTTGAATACATCGATCGCAAGGACACCGCGGTCGATGTCGGTTTCAGTTTCCGCGACTTTGCCGCCATCGGCAAAGCCTTCGGCGGCATCACACTCAAAGATTTGCCGGGCTGGATCGTCATCTGGACTACCACGCCGTGGACGTTGCCTGCAAACCAGGCTTTGAATGCGCATCCCGAATTCGAATACAGCCTCGTCGAAACGCCCAAGGGCTATTTGATTCTGGCATCCGATCTCAAAGAATCGTGCCTGCAACGCTATGGCCTTGAGGGCAAGGCCGTTGCAACCTGCAAGGGCAGCGCGCTGGAAAAGATCGCCTTCGGCCATCCGTTCTACGACCGTACTTCACCCGTGTATCTCGCCGACTACGTGACGCTCGAAACCGGCACCGGCATCGTGCATTGCGCGCCGTCGTACGGCATCGAAGACTTCAACTCCTGCCGCGCGCACGGCATGAAGGACGATGAAATCCTCACGCCGGTTCAGGGCAACGGGCGTTACAGCGAAGCGCTGCCGCTGTTCGGCGGGCTCAATATCTGGAAGGCCAATCCGCAGATCGTCGAAACCATCCGCGAGAAAGGTGCGCTGTTTCATCAGCAGGCCGAACTGCACAGCTATATGCACTGCTGGCGCCACAAGTCGGCGATCATTTACCGCGCCACCACGCAGTGGTTTGCGGGCATGGAGGCGGTGCCCGGTTATCGCGGCGTGAAGCCCGCGGAAACGTTGCGAGCGACGGCATTGCGCGGCGTCGAAGCGACCACGTTTTACCCCGACTGGGGCAAGGCGCGCCTGCACGGCATGATCGCCAACCGCCCGGACTGGACGCTGTCGCGCCAGCGCCAGTGGGGCGTGCCGATGCCGCTGTTCATCCACAAGGAAACCCGCGAACTGCATCCGCGCACGCTCGAATTGCTGGAAACCATCGCCAAACGCATCGAGCACACCGGCATTGAGGCGTGGCAGCAGGTCGATATCAACGAGCTGCTCGGCACCGAGGCGGATCAGTACGAAAAAATCCGCGACACGCTGGATGTCTGGTTCGATTCAGGCTCGACGCACGAAACAGTGCTGCGCGGCTCGCACAAGGATGTGCTGCAGTTTCCCGCCGATCTGTACCTCGAAGGCTCGGACCAGCACCGCGGCTGGTTTCATTCCTCGCTGCTGGTCTCCTGCATGATCAACGGTGTCGCGCCTTACCGCGCGTTGCTGACGCACGGCTTTGTCGTCGACGGCAAGGGCCGCAAGATGTCGAAGTCGATGGGCAATGTGATCGCGCCGCAAAAAGTACTGGATACGCTGGGCGCCGACATCCTGCGCCTGTGGGTCGGGCAGACCGATTATTCGGGCGAGCTGTCGATTTCCGACGAAATTTTGAAGCGCGTGGTGGAGTCGTACCGGCGTATTCGCAACACCTTGCGGTTTCTGCTGGCGAATATCGCCGACTTCGATCCGCAGGCGCACGCACTGCCGGTCGATGAATGGCTGGAAATCGACCGCTACGCCTGGGTGATGACGCAGGATCTGCAGGCGGCGATGGTGCCGTCGGAGCTTGGCTCAAAAGAACCGCAATCGCAGGGCTATTACGGCCGTTACGAGTTTCTCAACGTCGTGCAGAAACTGCAGTCATTCTGCTCGGAGGATCTGGGCGGGTTTTATCTCGACGTTTTGAAAGACCGCTTGTATACCGCCGGCGCCGACAGCCGCGCGCGGCGTTCGGCGCAAAACGCGCTGTACCACATGACGCAGGCGCTGGTGCGCCTGATGGCGCCGGTGCTGTCGTTTACCGCAAACGAAGTGTGGGAAACGCTCCACGGCACGGACAGCAGCGTGTTCGAACAGACGTGGTATCAGTTCCCGGCGCCCAAAGACGCCGGGAGTCTGCGCGGCCGCTGGCAGAAACTGCGCGCACTGCGTTCCGATGTGCTGAAACTTCTCGAGGACCTGCGCATCGCCGGCAGGATCGGTTCGTCGCTGGCCGGCGAGGTCGATCTCTATGCCGACGGTGAAAATCATGCGCTGTTGAGTTCGTTTGGCGACGATCTGCGTTTTGCTTTCATTACCTCGCGCGCCACGGTCAACAAGGGCGGCGATGCCGCCGCGGTGGCGACGGCGCTCGAAGGCGTGACGGTCAAAGTCAGCGCGACGACCTACACCAAATGTGAACGCTGCTGGCACTATCGCGCCGATGTCGGCGCCGATGCCGCACATGCGGATATCTGTGGCCGCTGCGTGGCGAACCTCTACGGCGCCGGGGAACCGCGCGTGCACGCATGAGCCGCTGGCTCGGTATCGCAGCACTCTGCATTGTTCTCGACCAGGCGTCGAAATACTTCATCACGCAATGGCTGACCGACGGTCGCAGTGTCGAGGTCACGGCGTTTTTCAACGTCGTTCTGGTGCATAACACCGGTGCTGCCTTCAGTTTTCTCGCCGGCGCGGCAGGCTGGCAGCGGGGTTTCTTGATCGGCATTGCCGTCATTGCATCGGTGTGGATCGTCTTTCTGCTGCGCCGCCATGCGGCAGAAACAATGTTTTGTCTTGCCCTCGGCCTGATTCTGGGCGGTGCGCTCGGCAATCTGATCGACCGCATCTGGCTGGGCGCCGTGGTCGATTTCCTCGATTTTCATACGGCCGGCTGGCACTGGCCCGCATTCAATGTCGCCGATTCGGCGATCACCTGCGGTGCCGCGCTGATGGTGTGGGAAAGCCTGCGCGCACCGTCCAAGTCCTGATCCGGCCTGCCGTTTCACAGTCGTCGGCGGGGCTTCGGCTATAATCCCGCCCCATGCAAGTCTTACTCGCCAAACCCCGCGGATTTTGCGCCGGCGTCGACCGCGCCATTGAAATTGTCGAGCGCGCACTGTCGATCCACGGCGCGCCGATTTACGTGCGCCACGAAGTCGTGCACAACAAATTCGTCGTCGACGACCTGCGCGCCAAGGGCGCCGTTTTCGTCGAAGAACTCGATGAAGTGCCCGCGGGCAGCACGGTGATTTTCAGCGCCCACGGCGTGTCGCAGACGGTGCGCCAGCATGCCGACTCTCGCGGCCTGCGCGTGTTCGATGCGACCTGCCCGCTGGTGACCAAGGTGCACGTCGAAGTCGCCAAGCTGCGCGAGCAGGGTCGTGAAATCATCATGATCGGCCATCACGGGCATCCCGAGGTTGAGGGCACGATGGGGCAGTCGACGGGCGGTATGTATCTGGTCGAAAAGCCGGCGGACGTCGCCGCGCTGCAGGTGGCTGATGAAAACAATATCGCTTTTGTCACGCAGACCACACTGTCGGTCGACGACGCGAGCCAGATTATCGCCGCCTTGCGCGCGCGTTTTCCGCAAATCACCGGCCCGCGCAAGGACGACATCTGTTACGCCACGCAAAACCGCCAGGACGCGATCAAGGCGCTGGCGCAGCAATGCGATGTCGTTATCGTCGTCGGTTCGCCGAACAGCTCGAACTCGAACCGTTTGCGTGAAGTCGCCGCGAACCAGGGGGTTGCTGCCTACATGGTCGACAACGCGCGCGAGTTGAAACAGGAATGGGTCGCCGCCAGCCAGTGCGTCGGCATTACCGCCGGCGCATCGGCACCCGAAGTGCTGGTACAGGAAGTCGTCGCGCGCCTGCGCGAATTCGGCGCCACCGCGGTTTCGGAACTCGACGGCATTACCGAGCGCGTCACGTTTCCGCTGCCGAAGAACCTCGCCTCGGTCTGAGCTTTTCGCGGCGCATCCGCCGCGCCTTGTTTTCCCCGTTGTTTCCCCGGTTGTTTACTCAAGTCGCAGACAAAAAAATCCCCGCCACGCGGGCGGGGATTGTTGAGGTTGTCGTCTTCTTATTGTTCGGGTTCCATGTACCAGTAAATCTTGGTCGCTGATCCCATACTGCCGACCAGCACCGACTGCAACCGCGAGTCGGACACCACGATGTGGTAGATGTTTTTGCCCTGCACGATCAACTGGCCGGTTGATATGTAGCCGTGCGTGATAAACGTCGAGTAGAAGCGGTCCGAGGCCTGTGTCACGGCACCGTTGATCGGCACCAGGTCACCGGTTACGGCATCGATCTCGTTCAACCGCCCTTCGCCCAATGGCACGCAGGCGCCCGAACTCTGGCCCAGCGGGGCATACGTGCCGAAGCGCAGCCGGTTGTTGAAGGCGGTCGGTGCATTAGCCGTTTTCTCGCCGTTCTCATAATCGCGATACCAGCCCTTGTAAGTGTTCAAGATCGTATTCGACGTGTTGGTCGTCAGGTCCGAGGTCAGCCGCTCGTACAAGTCGCCGAACAGGATCGGTGATGACGAGGTGGACGCGGTGAGACCGTAGTCGGGATCGATCAACATGAACATTTTATCGTGCGGTGCGAACTGGGCGCAGGTGTTGGTCATCACCGTCGGCGTGGTCTGATTAGCCGACAGGCACAACGGATGTTCGCGGTCACCGGTGCCGACATACACGGCGTCGAAGCGGAAGGGCGAGTTCTGCCTGACCACCGCCGGCGGGAACAGAATCTTGCGCTTGTCACCGGAGGAGATGTCGCTTGACAGCGTTGCCAGCAGTTTGATCGTCCAGTTTGCCGTGGTCGTCGGCGTCGGGTCGCCGTTGATGTCAAAGCGCCAAACGTTGCCGCCCGTGTCGCCGACATACAGCCGATCGAGATAGCCGGCCGAATCGAGGTCGGTGTTCAGCGAAGTGACGTCCGACGGAATCGGGTAGATCAGCTGCGCAGGCATGCCGCTCGCCCCGCTGACCCACGACTTGACGAGTGTGGCGTCGTAGCCATCGACGACGTATACGCCGCGTCCCATCGTGCGCGTTGCCGCCGGCACGGTGTCTTCTGCCGGATCGTAGCCGCCGCCGAATATGATTACCGGATTGGCATTGGCGCGCACTTTGCCGACAAACGGGGTCGACCAGGTTTGCCCGAGTTCGTTGTATTCCGGTGCATTGGAACAGGCGCCGCTTTGCACGCACTTCTTGGCCGGTGCAGTCGTGGCATCGATCTTCCAGAGGAAGCTCGGTACCAGCGGATCGGTAATGTCAATCGCATAGTAGATGCGTCCGCCGCGGCGCAGGCCGAAGTAGGCGATGACCTTATCGGTTCCCGGCGTGATGGTGCCGTCACCACCGACGTCGTTGACGTAAATCGTCGGTGTGCCGTCGGCAACGTCGACCTGCGGGCCGTTGACGTCGGCGATCATCGACTGGAGCTTCGGCAGCGCCTCTTCGACCAGGAACGACCATTGTTCAAGACCGGTCGCCGTGTCGATCGCCGTAAAGAGGCCGTTGTTCTGCAGGTAGTACATGTACTGGATGATCGTTCCCGTTGCCTGGTAGGTGACGATCGCCGGCTTCGAGTGTTGCACGTCGGCATGCGGCCAGGCGCGGAAGGTTGTGCAGGCCGTTCCCGTGTTGCCGTCGGTACAGGCTGCCGTACCGCCGATATCACCGCCGCGTATCCAGCTGATGCGCGTTTCCTGCTGCGAATTAGTCAACGTCGGCGTGCTGGTTCCTCCTGCAGAAGGCGGACAAGCCGCAACATCGCCCAGACGGCATTTCGTGATTTTGGAGGTGCCGCTGAAAGTGACACTGTTGACCGCGTTGGTCAGGATGAAATTCGTGCCCGAGTTTGCGGTGGGTTCTGTCAACGCAACCGAGTCGGTCAGGAAGGTGTAAATCTTCCGCGTGTCCGGCGTCAGCGTGCCCGTGTTGTTGACCAGCTGATAGCCGGTGCCGCCCTGCGTTGGTTTGCTGCCGTCGTGAATTGACGATGGCGCCCAGAAGCTCGACGCATTGTCGTCCACCCCCGACTGCGTGATGCCGGTGATGATATCGACGGTAACCGTCTCGATGTTTTTCACCGGCGACGGGTTAGGCGCTGATTTGGTCAGCGTGGTTTGGCCGATCAGGCACAGGCCCACACCGGCACCGCAGATCGAGGCGTCACCGTTGTTCGGGTACTGGCTCAGCTGGAATTTCTTCACGGTGCCCAGCCATTCCGAAGAAGGATCGGGCTGGAAGAAGGCCAGATAAACGTCGGTCGCATTTTCCGAACGGTTCAGTGCCGAGATCGGCACTGTCGGTGCGGCGACGGTCGGGTTCCAGTTTGTGATGGCCGCCAGCGCCGCAATAATTGCCGCGGCCAGCGCGGAACTGTTGTCGGCCGTGTAGTAAACACCATTGCCGCGGACCGCCGCGTTTTGCAGCACCGGTGAGTTGGCGCCCGCGAAACCAATCGTATAGGTGTTGACCGACTGGCGTCCGGCGATGGAGTCGCTGCCGCCATCACCGGGCAGGGTGCGCGCGCCCGGACTGACGTCGGCGTTTGCCATGAAATACGTCAGCTCATCGAGCCAAATGTAGCCGTTGTCGAAGGTTGTGCCGGCCAGATCCTGCGGGCCGTAGGGTGTATTGGCGGTGACTTCGAGCTGGTCGGTGCTGGTATGTGCCAGGTTCGCATCGTGCGTGGTGCGTGCACCGACGACGCCGATCGGGCCGGACCAGCCGAGACTTTTCACATCGGCGTTGGCGCTCCAGTCGTCCTCGGGGCCGCCATCGGTGATGAGAACGATGAAGTTCTTCTGGCAGCCTGCCGGCGTGGCGGTGTTCGGATTATTCAGCATCGGCGACTTGTAGCCGCCGAGCGCTGTACATCCCGCTGCACCCGCCGAGGCGCAGATCGTCGTGGCGTCGTAACCGGCCGACACGGTGCCGCCGACCCGCGCGACAGTCGCATCGGTGCCCCATACCGGGGTGCGTCCGCTGAAGTAGCGGTAGGCTTCGTAGATCGACTCCGTCAGCGGTGTGCGTGCCGAGGCCGTCACCGCATTGATGGCGTTGATCAGCGTTGCGCGGTTGTTGTAATCCGGCAGATCGGATGCGCTGCTGCCCATGCGTTTGATCCCGCTGGCGACGTTGGCGCCTTCGCTGGCGCCGCCGGAGGCGGGCGCCGCGGTTTTGTTGAACACCATCAGGCCGAAACGCACGCCGTTGGTGGTCTGCACCAGATCGGACAGCGCGTCTTTGGCGATCTGCAGCCGTGTCTTGCGGCCGATCGGCGCGCCGTTCGGGCCCTTCGGTCCGAACATCCAGTTCAGATAATTGACCGAATAGACATCGATCTCATTACCGGTGGCAATGCTCAGGCCGGAACTCGTTGTGTAACCCGCGTTCGGGTTGGCGCCACCGACACTGACCGTTGTGAACACAGCACCGGTTTTGTCCTGTCCGGCACCCTGGCCGAAACTTGACGACGGGCCGCTGGGACCTTTGGCGTAGAGGTAGCTGCCGCCCGCCCCCGGGTTGTATAAGCGTTCGTCAGGCTTGCAATCGTGCACGAGGCGGTCCTGCGAATTCGCCAGGTTGTACACCTGGTAGAAGTTGTGCACGACGCCGGCCGCCACCGCGCCAATGGTGCCGGTCTTGGAGATGGCAGTGCCCACGCTGCCATTGGG
The DNA here is from genome assembly GCA_025356695.1 of Betaproteobacteria bacterium. The sequence continues at coordinate 1,830 of JANXSE010000450.1, read as the reverse complement.
TGAGCTGCAGACCTGATTGTTGCACTGGCTACCGCCGAAACGTCCGCTGCAGGTCTGGTTGTTGCTGGCTTTGTTGGTGCATCCTGCGGCGAGAGTGCCGCCGACGCAGGCGTTGGTGTAGGTCACGCCATTGACAGTGACCGTGCCGCAGGCGTTGTTGCAGTTGGTGGTAAGTGGGCCATTGGTGGTGAGCGCTGTCCCGGGCACCGTGCCGAGGGTCGAGCTGTTGCCCTGACATACGCCGCCGTTATAAATAGTCATTGGCACGCCGCTGCAACCCTGCGCCTGCTCGAGAGCGGTTGGCGGATTGGTCGCGAATGCGCCGGTGACGTAGTAATACGCGGTGCTGTTCAACGTCTTCGGCGACGTAACACCGCTGACGGTGCAGTTTGCGGTGTTGTTGGCGCTGTCGCTGCAGGTGTTGGTGTTGGTTGTCGTTACCGCATAGGTGCCGGCGGTGGTCGAGTTGGTGCAACTCACCGTGTCAGTCGCGCCGGAAACGGCGTGCGTCTGGCTCACGCCGTTGATGCTGGTGGTGGCGCCGGTAAAACTGCACATGCCGGCGACGCCACCCGCGGTACAGGTGCCGCCGTAAAACCAGGTGGTCGCCGCGGTGGCGTTGCTGCAACCTGCCGCCGATGATGCGCCGGCGGCGCTGACGTTGGTATACGCAACGCCGTTGAGCGTTTTCGACGCGGTGATCCCGCTGGTGGTGCAATTGCCGGTGCCGCCGGCCGAAGTGCAAGTGCCACCGGTCTGATAGGTGCCCACTGCAACTGAATTGCTGCAGGACACCGTGTCGGTGACGGTGTTGACTGCATTGTTGCCGACGCCGCTGACGGTGGCTCCGCCGAACGTACAATTCGAGGCAACGCCGCCTGCGGTACAGGTGCCGCCGTACCAATAGGTGCCTGTAGCGCCGGTGTTGGTGCAAGCGACGGTATCACTTGCGCCGGACGCGGCATTATTGCCGACACCGGCAATGGTCGAGCCGCCGAACGAGCAGGCGCCGGCCGAGCCGCCTGCAGTACAGGTGCCGCCATACCAGTAAGTGCCTGCGGTGGTGGTATTGGCGCAACCCGAGTTGGCCTGCGCAGTGCTCACGGGATTGGCGAACGGCCCGGTGACGACGGTGCGTGCCGCGCCGTTGATGGTCAGCGACGACGTGCCCGCGGTCGAGCAGGCGCCGGTGTTGCCGCTGGGATCCCGACAAGTGCCGCCATAGTAATAATTGCCCACCCCTTCAACGTAGACCGAGGTGCGGCCGACCCAGCCGCAAGCACCGACCGTGACGCTGGAGCGCCCTGCTTTGGCGCAAGCCGGCAGTGTTACGGTTTGGCGACCGGCCAGCGCGCAGGCCCCGACCGCGATGGGCGTGCGCGAACTCCAGGCGCAGGCGCCAACCGTGGCGGTTGCGCGGCCCGCGAGCGTGCAGGAAGGGACGGTGACAAACGCCCTGCTTTTCCAGGTGCAGGTCGGCGTAATGGTCGTCGAGGTGCGCGCGGCTGTCCACGCGCAGCTGTTGTAAGTGGTATTGATGAAATTATTGCTGGTCGCGCCATACGCACAACTCGCCGGCGTGTTGCAACCGAGTGCACCGCCCGGGCTGGGGTCGTTGCAGGTGACCGCTCCGTTCGTGCAACTGCCGCCGGCTTTGAGGGTCGCCGGGGAGAGGTCGTTTTCGGTAAAGGTGGCCGGCACAAAGGTGCACGCACGATAGGCGTTGGAGGTATAGCTCGTGCCGGGGGCGCCCGAACTGGTGGTTGTGAGGTCCAGGCACGTGGCGCTGGTGCCGAGCGTTCCCGGCGGATTGATACCGAAACTCGGATT
>JANXSE010000439.1 GCA_025356695.1 Betaproteobacteria bacterium | reverse complement strand
CGCAACTCGATTTACGCTGATGATCGCGTGAGCCAATTCGTGGAAATATGCTCCCCAGATTACGCCATCGACCAACGCCACGAAGGTCTGCCTATCTTTTGCGTAGTCTTTATCATTTGACGCAGCCTTTGCAATAAATTCCACAAACTCTGAGCAAATAATTATGGCTGACCGCCCAGGACTGAAAAACGCATTCATTGTTCCGCATGACTCAAAGCCGACGCCGATATCTTTACGTAACCGCAGTATCTTCTGCGGAATGGAAGCCATCCTTTCGGCGAGCTGAGTTTTTTTTGCAATGTCGATGAATTGCTGTTGCCTAGTATCAGTCGCGTCGCTGTAAAAGGGTATCGCTTTCCCCTTGTATAGCAATTCCTCAAAGGGGACTGGATTCGCAGCTAGCGATGCAAAACTTGAAAGCAGAAAAAATGTAAGCGCGATTTTTTTCATACCTAACCGAGGTAAGAGCTTCGATTTTTCATTATGGCATAGAGGACGCCAGATCCAGCCGTGAGAAATTAATATGGCAAAGGAATATAAAAATCTCGGCAGATCAGCTCAAACGCCTTGCCTGACAAAGGCGGTAAAGGTGGTGAAATGGAGGGGTAGCTCAATATCGACCACCGAACTATCCCAATACCGCCCCCAAATGCAAAAAGCCCAACCGCGATGGCTGGGCTAAGTGCAAGAAACGTAAAACAGAAAATTGGTGGGGCGTGAGTGGATCGAACACTCGACCTACGGATTAAGAGTCCGCTGCTCTACCAGCTGAGCTAACGCCCCGGAAAAGAGCCGCGATTTTACATGAATTACGAAGCGGCGTTCGGGGTTTGCAGACAGAAAAACGGGGCGCATCTGCGCCCCGTTTTTGGCGCCGCCTGAGATCAGCCCTTCAGACAGGTGCTCATGAACTTCTTGCGTTCATCGCCCTTCATGTTTTTGTCGCCGGCTTCCTTGTTGCACGAAGTCATCTTGCCCTGTTGCGCTTTCTGCTTGTCGGAGGCGCCGGCATCTTCACCCTTGAGGCAGGAGCTCATGAATTTCTTGCGCTCGTCGCCTTTCTTGTCGGTGGCCTTGTCGTTGCAGCCCTTCATGCGTTCCTGCTGGGCTTTCTGCTTTTCACTCGGTTCTTTTTTCGCTTTCTCAACCGCGGGCGCCGCCTTCTTCTCGGCGGCAGGTACAGCTTTCTTTTCAGCCGCAGGCGCGGCTTTGGTTGCTTCCGTCTTGCTCTTGTCCTGCGCCATGGCGGGCGTCATCGCCAAAGCAAAACACAGCGCCGCAATCAGCTTGTTCATTATCGTGCTCCTCTCGTGAGTGGTCTTAAGAACTAACACTTTGGTTGGAGACGGCGTGGAGTTATTCATCCCGACCGGCCCCGCGCTCTTTTAACGCGCCTGCCCTCAATCCGGCTGACCGAGACCGAAAGCTTTTGCGATCAGGGTATATGATTCAAGCCGCGTTTCGTAGGCGCCGGTGATGGTGATAATCATCAGCTCATCGGCTTCAAATTGCTCTTTGAGCGCAAGCAGTCGCGCTTTCACTGTAGCGGGCGCGCCGAAAACAAGGCGGCGGCGGTTGAAGGCAATGCGCTGTTTTTCGGCGTCGTTGTACTGGCGCGACTCGGCCTCGGCCTGCGTCGGTACCGGCTGATTGAGGCCGTAATCCATGTTGAGCCGCCGGAGATCAATGCTGACGGCGCGGCGTTCGGCTTCAGCGTCAGTTTCAGCGCAGATTGCAAACACCGTCAGCAGCGCCTGCGGTTTTGGTTCGCGCGCCGAGGGTTCGAATTTGCGTTTGTAATCCCGCATGACGATGTCACCGCCGTCGGCGCTGATGAAATGGGCGAAGGCGAAGTTGAGGCCGAGCTGCGCGGCGAGTGCACCGCTGTAATCCGACGAGCCAAGCAGCCACACCGGCGGCGCAGTCGGCCCGAGCGGTTGCGCTTTGACTTTGGCAAACGGGTGACCGGCAGGCATCGTGTCGTCGAGATACGCGACCAGAAACCTGACCTGCTCTGGAAAATCTTCAGCGTTTGAATACTGCCCCTGCCCCATCGCCATGGCGGTGGCGCGATCACCGCCGGGCGCGCGGCCGATGCCGAGATCAATGCGCTGCGGATAAAGCGCTTCGAGCATGCGGAACTGTTCGGCCACTTTCAGCGGGCTGTAGTGCGGCAGCAATACGCCGCCGGTGCCGACGCGGATGCGCGCGGTTTCAGCAGCAACGCGCGCCACCACGATTTCAGGGCAGGGGTCGGCCAGCGCCATCAGCGAATGATGTTCGGCGAGCCAGTAGCGGTGAAAGCCGAGCTGGTCGGCGGCGCGCGCGAGTTTGATCGTCTCCTGCACCGCCTGTGCGGCAGTGTGGCCGTTGATGATGGGCGATTGATCGAGGATGCTTAAACGCAGCGCGGGCATGGAAATACTTTCGCTTACTGAATCAGAAACGCGACCTGCTCGGAGAGCGGGCCGGAGTCGAAGTTACGCCGCGCCAGCGGCCACACGCGCAAGCTCCGCTCCATGCAGACTTCGTAGAAGGCCAGCGCTTCATGTTCGTGCCACTCCCATTCGCCGGCCGGCGAGTAGAACTCGTCAAACGCGACAATCGTACCGGGCGCCAGCTCAAGCCGGCTCAGCACCAGCTTCGCCGACGCATACAGATCGCAGTCGATGTGGATGAATGCCAGGCGCCCCATCTCTGCGATGCGCGCCGGCGAAAGACTTTCACCGAAGAGGCCATCGACGAATACAACGCTGGGGTCGTGCGCGTACCAGCGCACCACACGTTCGCGCGGCAAACGGAAAAAACCGCGCGGATAACCGGGCCGCCAGTCTTCGGGCAAGCCTTCCCACCAGTCGAAAGCAAAGAGCTTGTTGCTGTGCGAGTGGCGTGCGCGCACGCGCGTGAATTCCTGAAAGGTGCGGTTCCAGCCGACGCCGAAGGTTGCCCAGTTGGCGGCTCTATCGCAAACCATCTGCGCGAGCACGTCGTAATAATTTTCGACCGGCACACGCGGCGCGCGTTCGAGCTGGAAAAATTCTACTAATTGTTGCGGTGTCATCTAATCAGGCCTTCGTATTGAGGACGCTTTGAACGACTACCGTTCGCCCTGAGCTTGTCGAAGGGTGAACGTTCCAGAACTTTGATTCTACGCGGCTAGCCGTTCATGGTTCGACAGGGCTCTCCTGAACAAAGTCGAAGGACTCACCACGAACGGAGGGGTATCCTTAAGTTGCGCTGCCCGGCAGTTCCGAACGGAAATCTTCAAACTTGCCGGTCGCGCCGCGCTCGATTTTCTCTGGATATGAAAACGTCACAGCGAACGGATGACCGATGCGGCTGGTGATGATGTCGCGCAGACGCTCTTCTTCATCCGCGGTGGCGCGGCGTTTTGCCACCAGCCGCAGTTCCAGCATGTTGATACTTTTCTGCACCAGCTGAAACTGCTCGACCGGCAGAATATCTTCGTAGCGCAATTCACTCAGGCGCGGCCACAGTTTGTTGCCGTCCGGCAGGGTCAGCATGTTGCGCGTGCGGCCGAGGATGCGAGTGATCACCGGCAAACCGCGACCGCACGGGCATACGGCACCGGCTTGCGCATAATCGCCGATCTCGTAACGCAACAGCGGCATCGCAAAATTATACAGCGGTGTCACCACCACGCGGCCGATTTCGCCGGCGCCGCAGGGTGCGTTCGCTTGATTGAGAATTTCGACATAGGCCGATTCCGCCTGCAGGTGGTAGTTCTCACTGTCGGGACACTGCAGCGCGATGTAACCGACCTCTTGCGCCGAATAGATATCGTGTACCGGCGCGCCCCAGACGTCGCGGCACAACGCGCGTGTTGCCGCATCCACGCACTCGCTGACGGTGCGTATATGTTTGAGCCGCGCGAGTTCGATGCCCTGTTGTTTGCATTCACGCGCGAGTTCCGGCAGCAATGATGGAAACGCGACCAGATAATCGGGTTGCACCGCGCCCAGCCAGCGCGCCTGCTGCGCACTGGAGGCGGCAATCGACAGGCCGAAGCTGGCGGCGGATGCAGCGACGTTGGCGACCGGCGCGCCCCAGTCGGGCCAGCGCTTGCCGTCGGGCGGCGCCGCCACGCCGTCGGGATACCAGCGGATGCCGGCCAGTACGCCGCTGTAATCGCGGCGATGCCAGCGATGATCACGCAGCGTCAGCGCCTCCCACAGCAGTTGTTCGACTTCGGTTTTGAGCACGTGGATCGGGCGGCCGGTCGAACCGGAGGTATGCACTTCGCCGGCGACGCGTATACCCGGTGGCAATTGATGGCTGCGTAAGGCGTCGCTATGGGCCTGCACCTCGGCGCGCGTCAGTACCGGCAAACGCTGCCACAGTTCGGGCGTCAGAGTCTGCTCCGGCGTATATCCAATAGCTGCAAGCCGCTCGCCGTAAAACGGCGTCTGGCGCAACGTGTGCGCCAGCAAAAGGCCAAGCAGTTCGAACTGCTCCTGCTCGATGCGGGCGCTGCCGAGGCGTTCGCTGCGGTCCAGACGTTCAAGCAGCGAATTAAGCGAATTGCCGCGCGCGTTTACCAAAAGAACAGGCCCGCGTTAAACGGCGCGCAGGCCTGTTCATTACTCCACAACTTATGGCAGATCGGCAGTTGCATCAAATCCGCAGCAGGCGTTTGGCGTTGCCGCCGAGTATAAGTTCGCGGTCGCTGCGCGAAAGGTCCGGAATGCTTTCGACAAAATCGACCGGGCGCTCGAGGCTCATATCGGCCGGATGATCGCTGCCGAGCACCACGCGGTCGGCGCCGACCTGCTTGACGATGGTCGCCATGATGGTCGGGCTGTGGCTGATGGTGTCGTAGTGAAAGCGCCGCAGATACGTGGATGGCGCTTTGGTCATGTGCTTGGTTTCCGGGCGCACGCCGCTGCCGTGATCCCAGCGGCCGATCAGGATGGGCATGATGCCGCCAGCGTGCGGCAGCACGACGTCAAGCTTCGGGAATGCATCCATCACGCCGCCGAAAATCAGCGAGCCGGCAGCGATGCCGGTATCGACCGGATTGCCGATGAAATTGCGCAGATAGTAACTGCGCATGCGGTCGGCGCCCACCGGGTTGATCGGGTGCAGCAGCACCGGCAGGTTGAGCGCTTCGCAGCGCTCATAGACCGGCCAGAATGATTTGTCGTCGAGATTTTTGCCGTTGATGGCGGTCGCCAGATAAACGCCGCGAATACCCGGCAGTTTGGCAGCACGCTCAAGTTCTTTCACCGCAAGATCGGGTGCCTGCATCGGCAGCGTCATCAGGCCGAGAAAGCGGGTCGGATATTTCTGGTGCGCCATCGCCAGCGCATCGTTGTAAACCTGCGAGAGCTTGAGACCGAAGGCCGGTGTCGCCCAGTAAACCATCGGGCTGGTTTCCGA
>JANXSE010000437.1 GCA_025356695.1 Betaproteobacteria bacterium | reverse complement strand
ATCAATGACCGCAAACCGTGGCGCGAACGCGATCACCTGATCGAACAGGCGGTCTGTCTGGCGGTGCGCGGTCAACGCCAGGACCTTGAAGCGATCCGGATGGCGCGCAATGACGTCGAGCGTGCTGACACCGATGCTGCCGGTCGAGCCGAGAACCACTACATTTCGAATGGAGGTCATGTTCCTGTAAACAACAATGCCGCCAAAGGCATTGCTGCAGTCAACGCATCGATCCGGTCCAGTATGCCGCCGTGCCCGGGCAGCAACCTGCCGCTGTCCTTGACGTTGGCGCCGCGCTTGAGCAGGGATTCAAAAAGATCGCCAAGTATGCCGAGCACAGCAATGGCCAAAAACGCGACCAGAATGTAGGAAAAATCCATCGCCGGAAACCACCAGTAATGGAAAATCGCAGCATACACTGCGACCGCGGCAAATGCACCGCCGACACCTTCCCACGTTTTGCCGGGACTGATGGCGGGGGCAAGCTTGTGCCGCCCGATGGCATGCCCCGCGCCATAGGCTGCACTGTCGGAAATCCACACGATCGCCAGCAGCGCCAGCATCAAGACCGGATCTGCCTGCAGACTGACAGCTGCCAGCCACATTGGTATCAAAACCATGATGCCGCCAAGCAATCCGGTCGCATTGTTGCGGAGCCGTGGCCGCCGCCACAAGGCAAAAGGTACCGCTACCGCCCAGAACGCAACGCTGATCGAAAAAACCGCCATCCCGAATTCGCGGTGGTGCCACAAAAGAAACGCGGCGACGGCGAGTGCCGCATAGAAGACCGACGCGAGCATCGAGCCAAATCCGGCGAGCCGTCCCCATTCCCCCGCCGCCAGCAGCACGGCGGCAAACATCAGCAGAGCCCACCACACAGAAGGCAGAAAAAAAGCGCAGCCGGCAAATGCCGGAAGCAGAATAGCGACGGTCAATACGCGCAGCTTCAGCACACCGCGCCTAGCGGTCCTGGGCGAGCGGCTCGCGTAATTCCGCCTCCGCCAGTTTGACCTGTTCGCTGGTGCGGCCAAAGCGGCGTTCGCGGTTCTGGAACGAAGCGATCGCGCGGTCAAAGGCCAGCGCGTCGAAATCGGGCCACAGCGTGTCGGTGAAATACATTTCCGTATAAGCCAGCTGCCACAACAGAAAGTTGCTGACGCGTTGCTCGCCGCCAGTACGGATAAACAGGTCGGGCTCCGGCGCGTAAGCCATCGAAAGATATTGCGGCAGGTCCGATTCAGTGCAGGTTTTTCCTGGATTGGCAGCGATCATGCGGTTCACCGCCTGCATGATGTCCCAGCGTCCGCCGTAATTGGCGGCGACCGTCAGTGTCAATTTGGTGTTGACGGCAGTGAGTTTCTCGGCGTTCGTGATCAATTGCCGCAATCCGCTGTCGAAGCGCTGCAGATCGCCGATCGCACGAAAACGGATCCCCGCCTCATGCAGTTTTGCAATCTCGTGTTCCAGCGCCACCGAGAACAATTGCATCAGCAACGACACTTCGTCTGCGGGCCGCCGCCAGTTCTCGCTGCTGAATGCAAACAGAGTCAGATGCTCGACGCCTTTTTCAACGCAGGCACGGACCGTGCTCCGAACATTCTCGACGCCGCGCCGGTGGCCCGCGATGCGCGGCAGAAAACGCTGCTTGGCCCAGCGACCGTTGCCATCCATGATGATGGCGACATGACGCGGAATCAGGCGCGGTTCGGGTATCGCAACACTGGAAATGGATTCCCCCACGTCGGCTCGCTAAACGGCCGTCAGTTCTGCTTCCTTGACCGCCAGCGCCTTGTCGATCTCGGCGATAAAACGGTCGGTCAGCTTTTGCACGTCGTCCTGCGCGCGGCGCTCCTCGTCCTCGGCAACCTTCTTCTGTTTGAGGAGGTCCTTGAGATGGGTGTTGGCATCGCGCCGGATGTTACGGATCGCCACGCGGCCGCTCTCGGCCTCTTTGTGCACGACCTTGACCAGGTCGCGGCGGCGTTCTTCGGTCAGTGCCGGCATCGGCACGCGTACGACTTCCCCGACAGTTGAAGGGTTCAGGCCGAGGTCGGCGTCGCGAATCGCTTTTTCGATGGCGCCCGCCAGTTTCTTCTCCCACGGCGAAACGCCGATGGTGCGCGCGTCGAGCAGCGTGACGTTGGCCACGCCGCTCAGCGGGGTCGGTGTGCCGTAATAGTCGACCATGATGTGGTCGAGCAAACCGGTGTGCGCGCGGCCGGTGCGGACCTTGCTGAGGTCTGACTTGAGCGCATCGAAGGTCTTCTTCATCTTCTCTTCGGCGGATTTTTTGATATCAGCAATCATGTATTACCTCCGCAAAACAACGAACCGGCAAGCATGCCGGACCAGGATTGATTGGAAACCGGTGTCAGCAATGTACCAGCGTACCTTCGTCTTCACCAACCACGACGCGCTTAAACGCGCCATGTTTGAAAATGCTGAAAACATTGATCGGCAGTTTCTGGTCGCGGCACAGTGTAAGCGCGGTCGCGTCCATGACTTTCAGGTTTTTGACAATCGCCTCGTCAAACGTGAGGCTCTTGTAGCGCATGGCATCGGCGTGCGTTTTCGGGTCCTCGGTATACACGCCGTCGACCTTGGTGGCCTTCAGCACCAGTTCCACGTTCATTTCCATGCCGCGCAGGGCCGCCGCAGTATCGGTGGTGAAAAAGGGATTGCCCGTGCCGGCAGCAAATATGACGATCTTGCCCTCTTCCAGATAACGCATCGCCTTGCCGCGGATGTAAGGCTCGACGACCTGCTCGATGTTGAGTGCCGATTGCACGCGGCTGACGAGATTCATGCGGCGCATGGCGTCCTGCAGGGCCAGTGCGTTCATCACGGTCGCCAGCATGCCCATGTAATCGGCAGTTGCGCGGTCCATGCCGGCCGCCGCCGGCGCCATGCCGCGGAAAATATTTCCGCCGCCGATGACCACTGCCACTTCGACGCCAAGCGCAACGACCTCTGCGATTTCAGAGATGATGCGCTCGATAATCGTTCGATTGATGCCGTAGGCGTCCTCGCCCATCAACGCTTCGCCGCTGAGCTTGAGGAGGACGCGCTTGTAGGCCGGCACCTGCGCCATTTACTTGCTCCCGGCCGCGGCCATCACCTCGGCAACGAAATCATCTTTCTTCTTCTCAATGCCTTCGCCAACGACGTACATGTGGAACGCGTGCACCTTGGCCTGTTTGGACTTAAGCAGCTTCTCGACCGTTTCATCGGGGTTCTTGACGAAAGGCTGGCCCAGCAGCGTGACTTCCGCCAGAAATTTTGCAATCCGCCCGTCAACCATCTTGGCAACGATATTGTCGGGCTTGCCGCTTTCCTTGGCCTGTGCCGAGTAAATTTCACGCTCTTTCGCAATCGTCTCCGGCGAGACCTGGCTGCTGTCGACGCAAATCGGCTTGCTGGCGGCGATATGCATGGCCAAATCCTTGCCCAACTGGTCGTCGCCGCCTTCGTAGTCGAGCAACACGCCGATTTTGCTGCCATGCAGGTAATGCGTCAGCCGGCCTTTGGCAGCAACGCGCACAAAACGGCGCACACTGATGTTTTCGCCCAGCTTCATGACCAGGCCTTCACGCACGGCAGCTACCGACTCAGTTCCGGCGATGGTGACCTTGGCGAGAGCCTCGACATCGGCCGCACCGCCCTGTGCCGCTGCAACCGCGACGGCGCTGACGAAGGCCTTGAAATTGGCGTCCTTGGCAACGAAGTCGGTTTCACAGTTGACTTCAATCATGGCGCCGGACTTGCCGTCGGTGGCGATATGCACGCCGACCGCACCTTCGGAGGCAACGCGCCCCGCCACCTTGCTCGCCTTGGCGCCGCTCTTGATGCGCAGCAATTCCTCGGCTTTTTTCATGTCGCCGTCGGATTCCGACAGCGCTTTTTTGCATTCCATCATGCCGAGGCCGGTTGCCTCGCGCAGTTCTTTGACCATTCCTGCGGTGATATCCGCCATTTGTGCTCCAGCAATAAACTGTGATTGAAACGTTGCTTAAAAAAAAGGGGCGTTAGCCCCTTTTTTAATCAGGCTGAATCTCAGGCCGCTCGTGCGGCGCGATCTTCCTCGACTTCGACGAACTCTTCCTCGCCGCCAACGATCTCCTGAATGACCTGGCTGCGACCTTCCAGTATCGCGTCGGCAACGCCGCGCGCATACAGACGGATCGCCCGGCTCGAGTCGTCATTGCCCGGAATGACATAATCGATGCCTTCCGGATTGTGGTTGGTATCAACCACAGCGATTACCGGGATGCCGAGTTTCTTGGCTTCGGCAATCGCCCCCTTGTGATAGCCCACGTCGATGACGAACAGCGCGTCCGGCAGGCCGCCCATGTCCTTGATGCCGCCCAGGCTGCGCTGAAGCTTTTCGGTTTCGCGCTGAAAATTGAGGCCTTCTTTTTTGGTCATTTTCTCAAGCGTGCCGTCTTCGGCCATGGTCTCGAGGTCTTTCAGGCGCTTGATTGACTGTTTGACTGTCTTGTAGTTGGTCAGCATGCCGCCGAGCCAGCGGTGATCGACGAACGGCGAGGTGCAGCGCTGCGCTTCTTCGTTGATGATTTCGCGCGCCTGACGCTTGGTACCGACAAACAGGATTGAGCCCTTGTTGGTAGACAGCTGGCGCACGAATTTCAATGCATCCAGATACAATGCCAGCGTCTTCTCGAGATTAATGATGTGGATCTTGTTTCGATGGCCGAAAATATAGGGGGCCATCTTGGGGTTCCAGTAACGGGTTTGGTGCCCGAAATGAACGCCGCATTCCAGCATTTCACGCATGGTTGTTGCCATAGACATCTCCAGTGAGGGTTAAACCGCCATCCACGCAATGACACGCCGGTATCTACCGGTGCGCACCCTGACTATCGCGGATGTGTGTATTCTGGCTCGAAGCGCCCCCAGAAAAGCCCGGAAAGCTTGTTT
>JANXSE010000426.1 GCA_025356695.1 Betaproteobacteria bacterium | reverse complement strand
CGTTTAATGTGGCGCTGGCGCACGAGTTGTATCGAAAAATATTTTCGCCTGCGGTAAAGATGCTGGCCGGTGCCAAGCATTTGATCTTCGTGCCCGATGGTGCGATGCAGAGTTTGCCGCCGGGTATGCTGGTGACTGAATTGCCGGCGAAGCCCGATGCTGCGCCGGCCGATCTCGCAAAGGTGCCGTGGCTGGCTAAGAAATACACGATCACCGTGCTGCCGGCCGCAGGTTCGCTGCGCGCACTGCGCCAGTTCGCCAAAGCGCCCGCGTCGCGCGAACCGTTCAGCGGCTTTGGCGATCCGGTGCTGGAAGGCAGCGGCGCGGATGCGCGGAAGAGAAATGTCGCGGCACTGTATTCGCGCGGCGCGGTGGCCGATGTGAACGAAGTCAGAAAACTCGCGCGTCTGCCGGAATCCGCCGGCGAGCTGCGCGCGATTGCCATCGCATTGAAAGCGCCTGCTTCGTCGGTTGTGGTCGGGCCGGCGGCGACTGAACGCGCGTTGAAAGCAATCGATCTCACGCGCTACCGCAATCTCGCGTTCGCCACGCATGGCTTGATGGCGGGCGACTTCAAAGGGTTGGCCGAACCGGCGCTGGTGTTGACACCCCCTGAGCAAGGCAGCGAACACGACGACGGCCTGCTGACCGCCGGTGAAATTTCGCAACTGAAACTCGATGCCGACTGGGTGGTGCTCTCGGCGTGCAACACCGCCGCACCCGACGGCACGCCGGGTGCGGATGGTTTGTCGGGTCTTGCAAAGGCGTTCTTCTACGCCGGCGCGCGCTCGCTGCTGGTCTCGCACTGGGCGGTGAACTCGGATGCTGCAGTGGCGTTGACGACGCGTATGTTCGATGAGGCGTCGAAAGGTGCGTCGAAAGCAGAGGCGCTGCGCCGCTCGATGCTCGCACTGATGGCGCGCACCGACAATCCGTATTACGTGCATCCGGCGCTATGGGCGCCGTTCGTCGTGGTGGGCGAAGGCAATACGGAATGGGCGGCGGGTATGCGCGATCAAGCCGCCGGGCGGGTAAACACCGCCCATCCTTGACAATGTAATCCGTTGCATTACAATTCTAATGTAATGCACGGGATGACAGCCACGACGTGATTCGCAATTTTCGCCACAGGGGCCTCGAACGCTTTTTCCGGAAAAGCGACCGCCGGGGGATTGATGCGAAGCAGTCCGACCGGATCAGGCGCATTCTTGACCGGCTGGATGCGGTTGTAAGGCCAGATGATATGGCGATTCCGGGATGCGGGTTTCATCCGTTGAAGGGCGACAGAAAAGGCGCGTATTCGGTATCTGTTTCGGGAAATTGGCGGATCACATTTGGATTTGTCGATGGCGATGCCATCGACGTAAATCTCGAGGACTATCACTGATGAAGAGCTTGAGAGACCCCAGGCGCAAGCCGACGCATCCGGGCGAGGTGCTGCGCGAAGATGTGTTGCCGGCGCTGCAGATGTCGCAATCCGAATTGGCCAAGCGTCTTGGCGTGAGCCGGCTGTCCGTTTCAGAACTGCTGCTAGAAAAGCGTGCGATGTCGCCGGATATGGCGGTGCGGATAGGCCGGCTTACGAATACGACGCCTGACAGTTGGCTGCGCATGCAAACCGCAATCGACCTCTGGATGCTGGAGCGCGATCCGAAACGATATCGGCATATCGAGCCCATTGCGGCGTAGGGCGTTGGCGCGCCCGCAGGCAGGCGCACGCTTGCCGGGTGTGCGCTAAACTGTCCGCTGCTGTTGCAAAACATAAGAAGAAGCTGCGCGGCTCGCCCGCGCTCATTCCAATACGTTTCGAGGAGAATCCGCATGACGCGTATGTCCGTTGTTCTGCAGTGGGGTCTTGTGTTGTTCGCAACCGCGACGATTGCGCATGCTGCGTCGCGCGTCGAGAGCCGCAACATGGAACTGGTCGGTTACAGCGACCTGCAGGCACGCACCGCCTATCAGCCGGTGATCCAGCGCCAGGGCGATCGTTACATCGCCTATGTCGGCCACCACGGCGACATCAAGATCAATCCGCTGAACGGTCAGACTGAAAACAACGGCACCTCGATCGTCGATGTCACCAACCCGAAAAAACCGGTGCAGCTTGCGCACATTCCGGGCGAAACCGGCAAGGCCGAA
>JANXSE010000388.1 GCA_025356695.1 Betaproteobacteria bacterium | reverse complement strand
CACCCCGCCATTGAAGTCTAGTAGCCGCGCACCGGATACCTCGACAAAACCGCCGTTACCCGATTGCGCGCCACCGCGTGCACTGATGTTGCCGTAGTAGCGTGTAATGTCATCCGACCAGATGATGACCTTGCCACCGTTTCCGGATTGAATTGCGTCCGCAATGAGCCACGCATTCTCGCCTACATAGGTACGGAATGCATTTTGAACATCCGGATTGTCACCGTGATAATCACCACCGACCAGAATGGTACCGCCGCCGTTACGGCCGGAAACATTCACGACTGACTCACGTATTAAACCAACGCGCGGCGCGAGCAACCAGACTTGTCCGCCGGGACCGTCGTTGCCCTGCCCGTCGATCAAACCGGAGGCCGACAAAGTGCCTTCGCGCGACTCGACCTTGACTTGGCCGCCGGAACGGCCGGCGGCGAGAATCTGGCTGCCGATGTCGAGCGTAATGTCGGAGAGTGCGGCAACGTGCACGTTACCGCCAGCGCCCTCGGTCGCCGTGACGTCGATGGTTCCTTGCGCCATGACGGCGCCCTGATCTGCTTGAATCGTTACGGCTCCGCCGGTTGCGCCTTTGGCTTGCAACAAGCTGCCGGCATCGAACGTAACGCCGCCGCTGCCCTTCACCGAAACGATTCCACTACCCTGCCCGCCGCTTGCGCTGAGCTGTCCGGTTGAAGCGAGCGATGCTGTCGTTGCCGCGGTAACCGCGACCTCGCCTGCGCGTCCGAGGGTTGCGTTGGCCGTTACAGGCGCTGCTACCGTGACCGCCCCGGCGGTTGATGTCAGCGCTACGCTGCCCCCTTCCAATCCATTAGCCGAGACTCGTGCGGTCGACTCGATTGCGACTCCCTGCTGTCCAGCTATGGCTACCGTGCCGCCTTTGCCCTGCGTACCGTTCGCTTCAACCACGCCGGCGACAGTAGTCTTGCCGGTATCCGATTGAATCGATATCGAGCCAGCCGTCGGTCCGCTTGCTGTAGTGCTGCTGCCTGCAGCAAGCGTGACGTCCTTGGTCGCCTTGAAAACAATTTTGCCGTTCTCGCCTCTCACGGCACTATTAGCGTTTACCACGCCGCCTTGACGTATCAAACCGCCGTAAATGCCGATCGAACCGCCTTGCGCCAGGATTTGCCCGAGATTGAGAGCTTTGTTGTCCGGCGCGGTAATCGTGACCCGCAAATCGGGCGAGCCCGCATCCACGAGCTCGACGCTCTTGCCAGCGGCCAGGATTATTTCGCCGCCATCGCTGCGAATAATCCCCGTGTTGACGACGCTCGGCGCGACAAGATAAATGGCGCCGCCCTGAGGTGTTGTGATCGTGCCGTGGTTGACGATTTTTCCGGCGCCGGGAGTTTCAGTAAACCGATTGCGCCCAGCGGCAAAATCGGCGTCTGACAATCCCAGCGTCGACACCACCAGACCTCCGGTATTGACCTGTGCGCCTGCCCCGAATACGACTCCGCTCGGGTTGATGAGGAATACGCGTCCGCCAATCGTGCCGTTCGCCAGTTGCGACTGCAACGAGCCAAGAATTACGGAAGGATCGCCGCCCGTCACGCGATTTAGCACAACGCTGGATGCGGATTGCTGAATGAATCGAGTGATGGAGTCAGCGCCTATCGAAAAGGCCTGCCAATTGATGATCGCGCCCGACGAATTGGTTATTTGAAGCAGGTTGCCGTTGTAATTGAAGTAGACCTGGCCGTTAATTACCGTCGGACCATTAGGAAGAGTCGAGGGTGCCGGAGTCCCAGCATAAATTTCCGTGGCAAAACAGGATGCAACCGCCAAAGTGACGAGTCTGCGCTCCCATGATTTGCGTTGCCTGCGGATCGATTTTTTCATGCCCACTACCTCCAGACAGCGACAATTCCATGCCGCCGCATCAACTTCTTCCAGGTTCCAAATAACGTCACGTATGTCCCAATTGGGTACACGCCCGCCTCCATCCCCTCCTCAGGTTTTGGCTTGAAGACATGCGTAGAGCAACTAATTGACGAGCCTGTAATTTCTTTCCCTTTTTAGACATGCAGAAGAGCGTTCCGGTACATCACCGATACGCGCAAAAAGCATGCCCAAGCTCTCGCAACATAGTCCTTTCCGGCAGCTCGCGGAAGTGAACAAAATCACATTCATCAGAGCAGGATTTTTGCCCGACCCGATGGCGCTGGCATACGGCCTAGTTGCGAAGCTAACTGGCTGATTCAAATCGAGTGTATGTCAATAAACGAATATGGCAGAAGCGTGCAACGTGTTTGAATTGCGCCGGCCGTCGCGTATGCCGGCGTCAACACCTCCGTCGTGGAGCACTTGCGCATAGTCGACGCGCAAATTGAATTTCTCGCGGAAGGTCAGTCGTAAACCGACGCCCATGCTATCAACGCTGAGTCCGGTCTGCTCGCCGACCTGCAGGAAGTTTCTGCGTAACGTTCCAGTATCGTAGAAAGCCAGCAGCTTGAGGCGCCCACCTTCAAAGCCGATCTTGCCGGCAATGTCTGGCGTGTAAACCTCCATGCTGGCTTGATGGCCGCGGTCATTGGAGTAGACGCGTTCGTTGAATCCACGCACGCTGCTCGCTCCGCCTAGTCCGAATTGTTCGCCTGCGACCAGGGCATTGTTGGTTGTCTGCGCATTGGCAGAAAAGCGGAAAATCCAGTCATCGGGCAAGGCCCGCTGATAATTCAGGCCATAGCGCCAGATGACATACTCCGCCGAGGCCCCGCCCCCGCTGCCGCGCGACGCCCGGAAATCGCTCTGCGCCGCGTCGTTGCCGCCCTCGAACGGGTTGTAAGTCAGGCTCGCATAAAAATTGACGGCATTTTCGTCTTTTTTCAGTTCGCCGGAGTAAGCGATACTGAGGGGATGCAACGTGATGTCGGGCACCAGGGCGGTGCCGCCGATTGTTACCTTATTTTGGAACGCCTTGTAATCGAGTCCGAACGTGATCTTGTGCTCGTAATCGTCTATGCGCTTGAGGTTGTGGTTGTAGCGCGCAAGCGCGATGAGCCCGGCGCCGCTTACGTTGAATAACTGTTGAACGGTGCCTGAATCGACGTCGGAATAGCCGAGCACAAAGTCGATTGAATCGCCGCTCCCATAAAGCGGGGCGTGGTAACCGAGGCCCAGAACGGTGACTTTGTTTATGTGGTCCGGATTCGTAATGTATTGGAACGTCAACTGGTGATCCCGGTCCCACAGGTTTGAATTCTGGAAACCAAAACCCAGCCTTAGCTGACCTGTCGACGCAGTCCCGCTGTTTTCCATGCTTACGCTGTACTTGCGCGGATTTTCGTCTACTACCTTGATGGTGGCGTCGACCTCGCCGTCTTTGCTGCCCGCTTTCAGCGACACTTGTGATTGCTTGCCGGCGTTTTCGTTGGCCACTTTGAGGCTGCGCGCAATCTCCAGCGAATTCGGCGTCTGCCCCGGTTTAAGTGACGGGACGCTTCTGCGCACGTTCGCCTGGCTGTAGTGCTCGTTGCCCTGCACGTCGATCTTGCCTATGCGCGTTTCTATTACTTCGAAGCGCACTTCGCCGCGTTCAAGTTCCTGCTCAGGCAGGGTCACCTGAACCGCGCCCCACCCCTGCGTCTGATAGGCAATCTGCAACGCCTCCAGCGCGCGTTGAACATCTGCAAAATCCTTCTGCTTGCCGGTATAAGTGCCAAGCACTTTGTTGATAGCGTCCTGCTTAAGCAGCGTGTTTCCCTCGACGAGGTAGCGATCGATATCAAATTTGAGCGCGGCTGCGGAGGTGCTTGCATCCGCCGGCGGCACCGGTTGCGCCGCGGGCGCAGCAGGAGCCTGTACAACTACGGAAGATGCCGGAGCCGATGACGGTGAAGCTGCAGCTTCGGCAACGCGCGGCGCTGCCTCGGACGCAGGCGCTCGATCCTGCAACGGCCGCACGGCAGCACGTTCCACGCCAGGTGTTGCTTCTACGGGCTCGCGCGGCTCGGGAGTCATCGCGACCGCGCCGGTCAACGGGCGAACAACGACTTCCTCGACCGGCGGTTTCTCCGCCGGCTTCTCGGCTATGACACTCGCTTGCGGCGGCACGGGGGCCGGTTCCGGTTTTGCTGCGATAGGCTGTTTCACCGGCTCACTCTCCGGTTCCGGCGTGGTCGCGAGGGGAATTGGTGCCGACTGCGGTATCGCTGCGACTACTGGCGCAGATGTGGCCTGCTCGACGGTATCTTTAGGCGCCTCTAAAGCGCGGGGCGTTTCGCTTAATGCGGGCGGCTTCGCGGATGCTACTGGTTCGGGCGTCACTTCAACGGGCTTGACGGGCGCCGCCGCAATTACTGCCGGTGCCGGTTTTTCAACTGGCTTTTCCGACGCGCCCGGCGCTGGCGCCATTTCGGGCGCCACGGCAACTTGTTCCTTTGGCGACGATGCCGGCACTGCTGGCGGCGCGGCAACCGGTGCAGCCGCGATGACCGAGGGCGCAACTCGGGGTTTGACTGGTTCAACGACCGCAATTCGCGGCGCAGAAGCCGGCGTCTCAGGTATTTTGTCCGCGACAGACGGTACCGGCGCACGTTGAGGAATTGCAGCGGCCTGCTCTTTGGCTGGCTGAGGTATCGCGACCGGCGGCGACGTCGATGCAAGTGGAGCTTCCGATGTTGCTGCAATCACCGCCGCAGGCTTGACGGGTTCGCTTGCAATGTCTGGCGCGGCTTCTACGCTACGCGCTTCATCGCGCAACGAAGGCGTCACAGAAGGGGCAACCGGCATAACTTCCGGCGTGAATGGCCCCGGCTTGGC
Organism: Betaproteobacteria bacterium; assembly: GCA_025356695.1. The sequence goes on along the minus strand of JANXSE010000388.1, from coordinate 3,440 downwards.
GGGCGTGGTAGCGACCGTCGGCGGCGCCGGTGTTTCAATCGGCTTTTCAACTATCGCGGGTGCCGAGCTTTGTTCTCTCGTCGGCACAATCGTTTGCGGCTCCGGTAAAGGCACCGCTCGCACCGGTGCTGTCGCAATGACTGTTGGGGACGCGACGGGTGGATTGACCGCCTCTGCTACCGGGGCGTTAGGCGGGGGCGTCACTGCGGGAGACGACACGACAGGCGCGGCCTTCACCGCGGCGATTTCCGGTTTCGCCTCTTCGCGCGGAGCAAGCGCTATTTGCGGCGGTGGCGCACTTTGCTTTGGCGCTTCATCAACTGGCACCACAGGCACGGCGACGATTGGTGCCGGCGCTATTTCCGGTTGAAATTTAAGCGGCGGGCTAATTGGCGCAACGGCGACGGCGACCGGGGGAACAGGCGCAACCGGTTTTCCGATGGGTGCAGCCGGCGTCAGGGTAAGGCCTGGTTGCGACGGGGCTTCTGCCAGAGACATCACAGCGACGCCTGGCGACGCTGGCGCGGCCGCAACTTCAGATTGAGCCGGCTCTGCCGGGGCAATTACCGGTGGCCTGTCCTGCAGCGGCTTCAGTGGAGCCCGCGCGATTTGTGCGGGCGGTTCTGACGGCGGAGGGTTTTGCAATGGTTTTACCGCGGCGCGTGCGATTCGCGTGGGCGCTTCCGCAGCCGGTGCCGTTTCACCGCCGGGCTGCGTGACGTCCGTAAACGGCCTGACGGCGACTTCGCCCGGCGCAATCGCAAGTGGCGCTGATTGCTTATCGTCCAAAACGACCGTCGGCAAACAATCCTTGCTTACCGGCACCGCCGTCGCAACCAGTTTGAAGTTTATGATTCCTGCATCGGGCTCGGGTTTTACCAGCGTTACCCGCACCGAGCAGTGTCCCGCATCGAGATATGCCTGCTGTACCGCCTGCTGCGCCTGCAGGACGTCCGAAGAATTTTTCTGACTGCCGGTGAACGGCCGCACCACACGGGCAAAATCATCCGCGCGCAATAGCGGACCGCCCTCAACGGTATAACCGCTGATTTCGAACCGAGTGCCTGGTGTCTGCGCGTGCACGAGCGCCGTCGACGCTAGTACAAGCGACGTGACGGCAAGCCACACCGTTCTATAAAAACGACACCCCATCTGTGTCCCTGTAGTTTTTATTTCTCAACGCCCTATTCGACGGACGCAAAAACGTTACTTTTTCATTATATAGCAATGAATTAAAAATGAATATTGAAGCTAAATAACGGCTCGACACAACCCTCATTTGGCTGCGAAAATGTTGTTTTTCCGCAAATCCACCTCATTCTGACCATTCAATGACCAAAACGACCAGACATTGCCCGCTTTTGATCCTCGGCTCGGGCCCCGCGGGGTATTCCGCAGCCGTTTATGCTGCACGTGCAAATCTACATCCAGTCCTCATAACCGGGTTGGCGCAGGGCGGTCAGTTGATGACGACGACAGATGTCGACAATTGGCCTGCCGACGCCATGGGCGTTCAGGGTCCCGAACTCATGGAACGTTTCCAGAAACACGCAGAACGGTTCAAGACCGAGATGATTTTCGACCAGATTCACACGGTAAAACTCGCTGAGAAGCCGCTCACTTTGAGTGGCGACAACGCCACCTACACCTGTGATGCCCTGATCATCGCGACTGGTGCCTCAGCGATGTATCTCGGCCTGCCCTCGGAAGAAGCGTTCATGGGACGCGGCGTGTCCGGTTGCGCAACCTGTGACGGGTTCTTCTACAAAGAGCAGGATGTCGCGGTAGTCGGCGGCGGCAATACCGCGGTGGAAGAAGCTCTTTATCTGTCGAACATCGCGCGCCATGTGACGGTCGTGCACAGGCGCGACAAGTTTCGCGCCGAAGCAATTCTGGTCGATAAGCTCAACGAAAAGGTGGCCGCCGGCAAAGCGACGCTGCTTTGGGACCATGTGCTGCACGAAGTGCTTGGCGACCAGTCGGGCGTGACCGGCATACGCTTGAAAAATGCGAAGACCGGGGCGACTATCGACAAGAAATTGCACGGCGTCTTCATCGCGATTGGGCATCGGCCCAATACGGACATCTTTACCGGCCAGCTCGAAATGAAAAACGGTTACATCATTACGCGCAGCGGGCTCAACGGCGGCGCGACGGCCACCAGCGTAGCCGGCGTCTTCGCAGCCGGCGACGTGCAGGACCACGTCTATCGTCAGGCGGTGACCAGCGCCGGCACGGGTTGCATGGCCGCTCTCGACGCGCAAAAGTATCTAGAGTCGCTGGCGGGCTGACGCAAAATACGGCCATGCGGCCGCAGGAGTCTTGCAATGCCGAAACAACCGCCAGCCCGGCCGGTCGATGACGGAGATCTATTCGACACACTGTTGTCCGATGTCACGCCGTTGCCTGCGCATGGCCGCGTGGTGCATCTCCCGGCGCCGCGCAAGCCGTTGCCCGGGCAGAGAGACGGTGATGAACGCGTCGCCCGCGCCGACAGTCTCAGCGATCACATTGCGTGGGAGGTCGGCACCGAAACCGGTGACGAATTGCTCTACCGGCGCGGTGGAATATCGCCGCAGACATTGAAGCGCCTGCGCCGCGGCCATTGGATAATCGAAGCCGAACTGGATTTGCACGGCTGCACCCGCGTTGTAGCGCACGAAATGCTGGTCGCGTTTCTGAACGAATGCCAGCGCGAAAACGCACGCTGTGTGCGCATCGTCCATGGCAAAGGATTGCGCTCTAAAAATCGCGCGCCGGTGCTCAAAACCAGGGTGGCAAACTGGCTGATGCAGCGCGATGAAGTCCTGGCGTTCTGCCAGGCCCGGCTAGTCGACGGCGGCGGCGGCGCAGTGATGGTTTTGCTGAAGTCAGTCACAAAAGGCCGCTGAGCCTTGAGGCTGCAGCGGCAAGCCATGCCAGTCCGGTCAGATGGCGGCTTCGTTGGTTTCGCCGGTGCGTATGCGGATCACCTGATCGACGCTGGTGACGAATATCTTGCCGTCGCCGATTTTCCCCGTGCGCGCCGCCTTGACAATGGCATCTACTGCGCGCTCCAGTATATCTTCAGCGATTACCACTTCGATTTTCACCTTCGGTAGAAAATCGACGACGTATTCCGCGCCGCGATAGAGCTCGGTATGGCCTTTCTGCCGGCCGAAACCTTTAACCTCGGTTACGGTGAGCCCGCTGACGCCGATTTCGGACAGCGCCTCGCGCACCTCGTCCAGCTTGAACGGCTTGAATATCGCTTCGATCTTCTTCATGACAATGTCTCCGCCTCTCGTGACCGGTGGCATGGCGCGACCGATTCCAGCATATAGTATACGGCCTTGCGCGAATCCGATAAATCAGCGGTTTACGACTCGAACCCGGGCCGGAATTTATTGGTGATCGGATAGCGCCAGTCCTTGCCGAACCCGCGCGGCGTGATGCGGATG
>JANXSE010000313.1 GCA_025356695.1 Betaproteobacteria bacterium | reverse complement strand
GCGGCCGGCAAGATCGAAGTCGTCGAATTCTTTTCCTACCTGTGCCCGCATTGCTACAGCTTCGACCCGGTCCTCGTGCCCTGGGTGAACAAGCTGCCCAAGGACGCACAATTCCGCCGCATCCCGGCGGTGTTCAGCGACGATTATGCGAAGGCCGCACGCGCCTTCTACGCGCTTGAAGCGATCGGCGAAGAGAAACGCCTGCACACCGCCTTGTTCGACGCCGTGCACACGGGCGCGAAACTCAGGGTGGCAAACGAGGCGGAGCTGACAGCCTGGCTCGGCAAACAAGGCGTGGACACGAAAAAATTCGCCGCCGCCTACCGCTCGTTCGGCGTCGAAACCAATCTGAAGCGCGCCGCCCAGCTCAGCGAGGGCTACGGCATCGATGGCGTGCCTACGGTGGCGGTCAACGGGAAGTACGTTGTGCTCAACGACAACATCAAGTCTCTGGGGCAGATCCTCAGCGTCAGCGATGCCCTGATCGAACGCTCACGCAAGGCAGGCGGCAACGCGGCGCCGAAGAAAAAATAGCTGGGATTCCGGCTGGGTTAGGCCGGGAAATTGATCCAGCCCGGCCCCATTAATTTGCATTCCGCGTGGGCAACAAGTTGCCCACCCTGCCAGGCTTACTTAAGCACCGTCATCCCCGCGTACGCGGGGATCCAGTGTTTTTCTCGCCGTAAGTCGCTGGATTCCCGCGTATGCGGGAATGACGAAACGTAAGGAATAGGCGCTAAAGTTAGCGTCATTCCAGCCCGGCCCCGTTTAGTTGCGCTCAGGGATTGAGTTGCTGGTAAACCAGTTTGGCCACACGCATCAGCTCGGTCTTTTCGATCTCGCCGGAGAGCGCATAACCGGAACGTCCGTCCACCCAATAGAACACGCCGACGCCGCGTTCTACCGCGTAGCGAAACGCGGTTTCGCGGCTTTGCGTCGCATCGGCGCGCACATAGAGCGTCAGCCGCGCACCGTTGCCGTCCTGATACATGAACTGGGCGACCGGCCCCTGATTCCCCGCCAGCAGCCTGCCGCCGACCAGTTGATAACCGGCCTCGGTCAGATGCGGGATTTTCAGATTCGTATCCAGCCGCTTCGACAGCCAGGCCACCAGATGCGCTTCCTGATCGGCGCCGACTTCCACCGGATGACGTACTTCCGGGCTGTAGACCACGTGCGCAATCGCCGCCTGATGGGCAAACGCAGCCATGCGGTCGGCTGCGGGCACGCCGCCGTAGCTGTGGATCAGCCAACCCGCCATGCCGCCGAACAGAAACAGCAAGACGCCGGCTGCAGCCTGCATAAACATATAGCGCCGCCGTGGCGCAACGGCATTGCGCATGCGCGCGGGGACGGGTTCGTCCAGAACGCGGTCGAACATTTCCCGCAGGGTGCGATTCTGCTCGCGCCAGTCGCGCACGCGTTGCGCTTCATCCGGACGGGCGGCGAGATAGGCCTCGACCTCGTCGCGACGGCCCGCCGGCAGAAAATCATCCGCGTATGCGTGCAAATCCACTTCTGTAATCGGTATGGTCATTTCACCACCTTCAGGCCCGGCTGGATGAATTCGTCATTCAAAAGACTGCGCAAGCGCTCGCGTGCGCGCGACAGGCGCGACATCACCGTCCCCGTCGGCACATCTAATATGGCCGCCGTCTCGCTGTAACTCAGCTGCTCCAAACCGACAAGCAACAGCACTTCACGCTGCTCCTCGGGCAATCGCAACAATGCCGCATCGAGGTCTCGGATTTCGAGCCGGTCGTTTTGCGTCGCGCGCACGGCCACCTGGTGCGCCTCGTCATCCAAACCGCCGCTCACGCCCGCCGGTTGCCCGCGCAGTTGATTGACGAAAATGTTATGCATGAGCGTAAACATCCAGGCGCGCAAATCGCTGCCGGGCCGCCACAGATGAAACTTGATCATGGCGCGTTCGAGCGTGTCCTGCACCAGATCGTCGGCGCGCGCGCGGTCTCCCGCCAGCGCCCGCGCATAGCGGCGCAGGCGTGGAATATGCTGGACGAGATCGCGCGCTTCGCCAGTCACTGTTTAATAACCCGAAGAACGCATCGGTTCGTTCGCCGCTTCGGCTTTCACCGCGTGCCAGACATTGTTGAAGCCATCACCGGTTTTGTCGCCCGGCTTCTGGTCCTTGACCCACAGGTAGAGCGGCTTGCCTTTCAAGGCCCATTGTTTGGCGCCGTCATCGCGGGTGACCACAGACCAGTCGCCCGCCGCCTTGTCGTCAGCACCCGCCGTCAATGGCGGCCAGAGCGCCGCGCAAGGGCCGTTGCAAACACTTTTGCCGGAGCCCGCAGCATCCTTGTCGAAGGTATACAAAGTCATGCCCGCATTGTTGGTCATTACACCGTCGGCGTTTTTAACCGGCGCTCCGCCGGCGCATGCGCCGAGAAAAACCAGCATTGAAATAGCCGCCAACAGATATTTGATTCGTTTCATTTCGTACCCCCGAATTTAGCGCAAGAGCCACCTCCTGCTACGGGGTCAACACACCGCAAGGCGGATTATTCCCGTAATTTGCCTGCCTCTCATCATTTATTTCGCGCCGGCAGTTCTTTGCTCTGCAATCCGCTACAAAAGCGCGCATTTCACGCGCCCGGTGCGGATTCAAGACGCCAATTGCGCGTGATCCATGTCCAGCCCGCTGCCGCTGCAAATCTCCTTGCAGCGCGCCCTCGCGTAGTGAAAATGATTAAACCCCGGTAGATTGACCGTGATGGTCCCGTCATCGCGAAAGATGTAGGGCACCTCACCCGCCATTTGATAGCGCGCAAAGAGCCCGACGTCCGACATATTCGGACACATCTCGCGGATCAGAAAATCATCGATCAATTTTTGTGCCGCCAGCAACGCATCCCCAAGTGTTGAATACTGCCCGACCCTGCGCACCTGACTTGCTGCATCCTGCATATTCACCAACCCGTCCACGAAATACACCATTCCCCCCGATTTAACAGCGACTCATGACCACGTAAACACCGCGCGAAGGGAATTATTCCGTTGCCAACGAATTTTTTTCCCACAGGAAAGCAAAACCAAGGTGGTCGCCTGTGTTAAATCGACACAAAAACCGGCCATGCCGGCGCGCGTCTCACTCGCTATACTGATCCTGGTCAATTTCTCAACTGCAGTTCCTTCAATACCATGACCGCCTTCGTGCAGCGTCTGACCCTGGTTTGCCTGGCCCTCCTCGCCGCCACGCCACTGTGCGCGGCCACACTGACGCCGGGCGATTATCAGTTTGAATTGGCGGTGGCTGACCGCACGCGCAGTTATCTCGTCCACGTGCCGCGTCAGGCGAGCACGGCCGCGCTGCCCGTGGTGATCAGTCTGCACGGCGGCGGCGGCAATGCGCGCCAGCACCGGCAAAGTTCCGGCATGGATGCCGCCGCCGAGCGCGACGGCTACATCGTCGTCTACCCCAACGGCAGCGGCGTGCTGCGCGACCGCCTGCTGACCTGGAATGCCGGCAACTGCTGTTCGTACGCGCAGGAACACAACATCGACGACGTCAGTTTCATCTCGGCACTCATCGACGACCTCGCGCAACGCGCCAACATCGACACGCGACGCGTCTACGTTGCCGGCCACTCCAACGGCGGCATGCTGGCGCATCGTCTGGGCGCCGCGCTGCCGGACAAAATCGCCGCGATCGCCTCGGTCGCCGGCACGCATGTGCCGACACTGCGCGGCACACGCGCCATGCCGGTGCTGCATATCCACAGCATCGACGACCCGCGCGCGCTCTACCGCGGCGGACTCGGCCCGCCGTTTCCGCTGACCAACAACCGTGTCATGCACCAGCCGGTCGATGACATGCTCACGGCGTGGGTGCGGCAGGACGGCTGTGCCGCCACGCCGGAAGAGAAGGATTTCAGGGAAGCCGGCGGCCAGACGGCGCGGCTGCTGGTCTACGGGCACTGTCGCGACGGCGCCGAGGTGGCGTTATGGAAACTGAGCGGCGCGGGGCACGGCTGGCCGGGCGGCACCGCGGCCTACGAAAAGCTGCTGGGCCCCGCCACCCGTGTCATCGATGCGAATACGGAGATCTGGCAGTTTTTGTCGCGGTTTTCGCTGACGCGTTAAAACCCGCAAAGCAATCAAAAGAGCAATCAAAAGGGTCAGCATCAATCGACATTAATGATGAAGAAATGTCGATGCTGACCCCTTTGGTA
>JANXSE010000294.1 GCA_025356695.1 Betaproteobacteria bacterium | reverse complement strand
TGCGGTGTTGATCGTGATGCCGCGTGCCTTCTCTTCCGGCGCCGCATCGATCTGGTCGTAGTTCTTCGCTTCACCGCCATACTTCTTCGACAGCACGTGCGTCATCGCCGCCGTCAGCGTCGTCTTGCCGTGGTCAACGTGCCCAATCGTACCCACGTTCACGTGCGGCTTCGTACGCTCAAATTTGCCCTTGGCCATAATCGTTCCTTCAATCTTTCCTATTGATGATTGCTTCTGCGACGGACTTCGGCGCTTCCGCGTAATGCTTGAATTCCATTGTGTAGGTTGCGCGCCCCTGCGACAGCGAACGCAGCGTAGTCGAATAACCAAACATTTCCGCTAGCGGAACTTCCGCTTTGATCACTTTGGTGCCGGCGACATCATCCATGCCCTGCACCACGCCACGGCGTGAAGACAGATCGCCCATTACATTACCCATGTAATCTTCAGGCGTTTCAACTTCAACGGCCATGATCGGCTCGAGCAGCGTCGGGGTGGCACGACGCATACCCTCCTTGAAGGCCATCGACGCCGCCATCTTGAAAGCGTTTTCGTTCGAATCAACCTCATGGAACGAACCGTCGAACAACGTAACTTTGACATCGACAATCGGGAAACCCGCCAGCACGCCCGCCGGCAGCGTTTCGATGAGGCCTTTTTCGATCGCCGGAATGTATTCGCGCGGCACCGCGCCACCCTTGATCGCATCGACGAACTCGAAACCTTTGCCCGGCGCCTGCGGTTCGACCTTCAACACGACGTGACCATATTGGCCGCGGCCACCCGATTGCTTGATGAACTTGCCTTCAACTTTGTCGGCAGCTTTCTTGATCGTCTCGCGGTATGCAACCTGCGGCTTGCCGACCGACGCGTCAACGCCGAATTCGCGCTTCATGCGATCGACAATGATTTCCAGATGCAATTCACCCATACCGGCAATGATGGTCTGGCCTGACTCTTCGTCCGAACGCACACGGAACGACGGGTCTTCCTGGGCAAGGCGACTCAACGCGATGCCCATCTTTTCCTGATCGGCCTTGGTTTTCGGCTCGACCGCCTGCGAAATCACCGGCTCGGGGAAAATCATTCTTTCGAGCACAATGATTTTCTGCGGATCGCACAGCGTTTCGCCGGTCGTCGCTTCGCGCAGGCCAACCGCTGCGGCGATGTCGCCGGCGCGCACTTCCTTGATATCTTCGCGCGTATTCGCGTGCATCTGCAACAAACGGCCGATGCGCTCTTTGCGTCCCTTGCCCGGGTTGTAGATGGTGTCGCCTGAACTCACCACGCCCGAATAGACGCGGAAGAAAATCAGCTGGCCGACATACGGGTCGGTCGCAATCTTGAATGCCAAGCCTGCAAACGGCTCGCTGTCGTCGGCTCTGCGCGCCGTCGGTCTATCTTGGTCATCGGTACCAGTAACCGGCGGAATGTCGACCGGCGCCGGAAGATAATCGATTACGGCGTCAAGCATCGCCTGCACGCCTTTATTCTTGAATGCGGAACCGCACAACATCGGCACGATCTCATTCTTGATCGCACGAACACGCAAACCGTGTTTGATTTCCTCAATCGACAATACACCGCCATCAAGGTACTTGTTCATCAGATCGTCGCCCGCCTCAGCCGCGCTCTCGACCATCTTTTCGCGCCATTCCTGCGCCGCATCATTAAGATCAGCCGGAACATCGCGCAATTCAAATTTCATGCCCTGCGTCGAGTCGTCCCAATAGATTGCCTTCATGCGGACGAGATCGACTATGCCCTCGAATTCCTCTTCGGCACCGATCGGAATCTGAACCGGCACGGGATTGGCCTTCAGACGCACGCGCATCTGCTCGTAGACCTTGAAAAAATCAGCGCCCTGGCGATCCATCTTGTTGACGAATGCGAGCCGCGGCACTTTGTACTTGGTGGCCTGACGCCAGACCGTTTCCGATTGCGGCTGCACACCACCCACCGCGCAATAGACCATGCATGCACCATCCAGCACACGCAGGCTGCGCTCAACTTCTATCGTGAAGTCAACGTGGCCGGGCGTGTCGATGATATTGATGCGGTGCTCCGGATAGTTGCCGTCCATCCCCTTCCAGAAGCAGGTGGTGGCGGCGGAGGTAATCGTAATGCCGCGTTCCTGCTCCTGCTCCATCCAGTCCATCACTGCGGTGCCGTCATGCACTTCGCCAAGCTTGTGCGAGACACCGGTGTAAAACAACACGCGTTCGGTGGTCGTGGTTTTACCGGCATCAATGTGAGCACTGATGCCGATATTACGATACCGTTCGATCGGAGTTTTACGTGGCACTTATCAAACCTTGGGGGATTCTGACCGCTGCTAGAAACGATAATGCGAGAAAGCCTTGTTGGCCTCTGCCATACGGTGCACTTCTTCGCGCTTCTTCATGGCGCCGCCGCGGCCCTCTGCTGCTTCGGCGAGTTCGCCGGCCAGACGCGCGCCCATCGATTTTTCGCCGCGGCCGCGTGCCGCATCACGTATCCAGCGCATTGCCAGGGCAACACGGCGGATCGGCCGCACTTCAACCGGAACCTGATAGTTGGCACCGCCAACGCGGCGACTCTTGACCTCAACCACCGGTTTGACGTTATTGACCGCCAGATTAAATATCTCGAGCGGGTCTTTATTCGTCTTCTTCTTGATTTGCTCAAGCGCGCCGTAAATGATGCGCTCGGCGACCGATTTTTTACCCGCCTTCATCAACACATTGACGAATTTGGCGATATCGACGCTCGAAAACTTCGGGTCGGGCAGTACTTCGCGTTTGGGAACTTCTCTACGACGTGGCATGTTCGGTCTCTATCCTTGCTTGCTTGAGTGGATTAAGCAGCCTTGGGCCGCTTGGCGCCGTATTTCGAGCGGCTTTGTTTGCGATCCTTGACGCCCGCAGTGTCGAGACTGCCGCGCACGATGTGGTAACGCACGCCCGGCAAGTCTTTGACGCGACCGCCGCGAATCAGCACAACCGAGTGCTCCTGCAGGTTGTGGCCTTCGCCGCCGATGTAACTGGTGACTTCGAAACCGTTGGTCAAGCGCACGCGCGCGACTTTGCGCAGCGCCGAGTTCGGCTTCTTTGGCGTCGTCGTATATACGCGCGTGCAGACACCGCGCTTTTGCGGCGAATTTTTCAGCGCGGGAACTTTACTTTTGACCCGCCGTAACACCCGCGGCTTGCGAACCAGTTGATTAATCGTCGGCATACTGAGAAAACTTTCTTTAGTACTGAAAAAAACCGCCGATTTCGCGACGATTGAAGGTTTTTCCGATCCGGAAAAACGCGGGACGGCCTAAAAGCCGTCCCGAACCCGTTTGTTTCCCCATTCCAAGCCGCATCCGGCTGAAAATTCAAGCTAAAAAAGACTGTAAATTTTATGGGGTTACGTCATCCCTGTCAAGCAACCTGCTCACGTGATTCGGTCGGCGCCACATCCTCCGCCACCGGCTCAGTTGCCGCCAGTAGCTCCGCAGCATCGGCCTGACGCTTGCGGGTGTTGTGATAGGCCAAACCAGTGCCGGCGGGAATCAGGCGCCCGACAATGACGTTTTCCTTCAGTCCGCGCAGTTCGTCGCGTTTGCCCATGATCGCCGCCTCGGTCAAGACCCGGGTGGTTTCCTGGAAAGACGCGGCCGAAATGAACGAATCCGTCGAGAGCGAAGCCTTGGTGATGCCCAGCAGCATATAGTCGAAGGTTGCGGGCTTCTTGCCTTCCGCGACAGCTTTGTCGTTTTCGTCGAGAATCTCGGCTCTTTCGAGCTGTTCGCCGACGATGAAGCGCGTATCGCCCGGATCGACGATCGTGACGCGCCGCAACATCTGACGCACAATGACCTCAATATGCTTGTCATTGATCTTCACGCCCTGCAGCCGGTAGACGTCCTGCACCTCGTTGGAGATGTAGCGCGCCAGCTCTTCGACCCCCTTCAGACGCAGGATGTCATGCGGATCGGCCGGGCCGTCGACGATCACCTCGCCCTTGTTCACAACCTGGCCATCGTGCGCCATGACGTGCTTGTCTTTCGGGATCAGGTATTCGTGGGCAACGCCGTCAAGGTCAGTAATCACTAACCGCTGTTTGCCCTTGGTGTCCTTGCCGAACGAAACCGTGCCGGTAATTTCCGCCAGCAGGCCGGCGTCCTTCGGTGAACGCGCCTCGAACAATTCGGCCACCCGCGGCAAACCGCCGGTAATGTCGCGTGTTTTCGAGGTTTCCTGCGGGATACGCGCCAGCACCTCGCCGACAGACACATCCTGACCGTTCTTGACCGTAATAATGCAACTGATCTGGAAGGTGATATTGACCGGCAGCTCGGTGCCCGCGATCTTGACCTCGTTGCCGGCGCTGTCGAGCAGTTTGACCTGCGGACGCAAACCCTTCGCCTGCGCGGTGCCGCGACGCTTCGGATCGACCACCACCAGCGTCGAAAGCCCGGTGACTTCATCCGTTTGTTTGGCAACGGTCACGCCTTCCTCGACGTTTTCGAAGCGCACTTTACCCGCGTACTCGGTAATGATTGGGCGGGTATGCGGATCCCATGTGGCAAGCATCTGCCCCGCCTTGACTGTTTCGCCATCACGCGAAAGCAGCGTTGCGCCGTAAACGACCTTATGACGCTCGCGTTCACGCCCGTGTTCGTCATGAATCATCACTTCACCGCTGCGCGAAATAGCAATCAGCTCGTTGCGCGCATTGGTGACATAACGCATGCCGGCCGAGTAACGCACAATACCAGCCGATTTGCTGTCGATCTGGCTTACGACCGCGGTACGTGAAGCAGCACCGCCGATGTGGAAGGTTCGCATCGTCAACTGCGTGCCAGGCTCACCGATGGATTGCGCAGCGATAACGCCAACTGCCTCGCCGACGTTGACCAGAGACCCGCGGCCGAGATCACGACCGTAACACTTGGCGCAAAGGCCGTAACGCGTGTCACAGGTAAGCGGCGTGCGCACCTTGACCTCGTCTATACCCACCGCTTCGATGGCATCAACCGCATCTTCGTCAAGCAAGGTAACGACCGGGTACAATATCTGGCCATTTTCCGGGTTGACGATTTCATGCGTCACCACGCGCCCGAGAATGCGCTCGCGCAGCGATTCGACGACTTCACCACCTTCGATCAAGGCTTTCATCGCAACGCCGTTAGACGTGCCGCAATCATCCTCGATCACCACCAAATCCTGCGTCACGTCGACAAGACGGCGCGTCAGGTAACCCGAGTTCGCCGTCTTCAATGCGGTATCTGCCAGACCTTTACGTGCGCCGTGCGTCGAAATGAAGTACTGCAGCACGTTCAGGCCTTCGCGGAAGTTCGCGGTGATCGGCGTCTCGATGATCGAGCCATCCGGCTTCGCCATCAAACCGCGCATACCGGCCAATTGCCGAATCTGCGCCGCCGAACCGCGCGCGCCGGAGTCCGCCATCATGTAAATCGAATTAAACGATTCCTGAGTGACAGGATTCGACTTCTTGTCTTTCAGCGGCTGGTAGGTCTTGGTGTCGTAGTTCCACGCCGACACATCCTGCGTGCCGAGCTGATCCATCATCGCTTTCGCCACGACGTCACCTGCGCGACCCCAGATATCGACGACCTTGTTGTAGCGCTCACCCTGGGTCACCAGACCCGAGGTGTACTGCGACTCGATCTCCTGCACTTCTTTTTCAGCGGCGGAGATGATGTCGTTCTTTTGCGTCGGCACCAGCATGTCGTCAACCGCGATCGAAATACCGGCGCGCGTCGCCATCGTAAAGCCGTTGTACATGAGCTTGTCCGCAAAAATCACGGTCTCGCGCAATCCGCAGCGGCGGAACGAGAGGTTGATCAGCTTCGAGATTTCCTTTTTCTTGAGTGACTTGTTGATCGCCTCAAAAGGCAGGCCCGGCGGCAAAATTTCCGACAGCAGAGCACGGCCAACCGTAGTCTTGTAACGCGTGATCTTTTCGGTTTTTTCACCGGCCGCATCAACATCGAATTCCTTCAGGCGCACCACAATGCCGGCGTTGACTTCGATATTGCGTGATTCGTACGCACGCGACACCTCGCCGACGTTCATGAAGTGCATGCCTTCACCCTTGGCACCCATTTTTTCACGGGTGATGTAGTAAAGGCCCAACACGATGTCCTGCGACGGCACAATAATCGGCTCGCCGTTGGCCGGCGACAGGATGTTGTTGGTCGACAACATCAAGGTGCGCGCTTCGAGCTGCGCTTCCAGCGACAACGGTACGTGCACCGCCATCTGGTCACCGTCAAAGTCGGCGTTGAACGCCGCGCAAACCAGCGGATGCAACTGGATCGCCTTGCCTTCAATCAGCACCGGCTCGAAAGCCTGGATACCGAGACGATGCAGCGTCGGCGCGCGGTTCAGCATAACCGGATGCTCGCGAATCACCTCTTCGAGGATGTCCCAGACTTCCGGCACTTCCTGCTCGACCAGGCGCTTGGCGGCCTTGATGGTGGTCGCCAGACCCAGCGTTTCGAGTTTGTTGAAGATGTAAGGCTTGAACAGTTCGAGCGCCATCTTCTTCGGCAGACCGCACTGATGCAGTTTCAATTGCGGACCGACGACGATGACCGAACGGCCCGAATAGTCGACGCGTTTGCCCAGCAGGTTCTGACGGAAACGGCCGCCCTTGCCTTTGATCATGTCGGCGAGCGACTTCAACGGACGCTTGTTGGCGCCGGTCATCGCCTTGCCGCGACGACCATTATCAAGCAGCGAGTCGACGGCTTCCTGCAGCATGCGTTTCTCGTTGCGCACGATGATGTCCGGCGCTTTCAGTTCGAGAAGACGCTTCAGACGGTTGTTGCGGTTGATGACACGACGATACAAATCGTTAAGATCGGAAGTCGCAAAACGACCGCCGTCCAGCGGCACCAGCGGACGCAGCTCCGGGGGCAATACCGGCAGCACTTCCATCACCATCCAGTCGGGTTTGATGCCCGACTTGTTGAAGGCTTCCAGCACCTTCAAACGCTTGGCGATCTTCTTGATCTTGGTTTCCGAAGTCGTCGCCGCAAGATCCGTACGCAGGGTTTCGATTTCCGGCTTGAGATCAATCGCGCGCAGCAGTTCACGCACGCCTTCGGCGCCCATGATGGCGGTGAAATCGTCACCGTGCTCTTCAACCTTGGCAAGGTAATCGTCTTCCGACAACAGCTGACAGCGCTTCAGCGGCGTCATGCCCGGATCGGTCACGACGTAGGCTTCGAAATAAAGCACGCGCTCGATGTCGCGCAACGTCATGTCGAGCACCATGCCCAGACGCGACGGCAGCGACTTCAGGAACCAGATGTGCGCGACCACCGAGGCGAGCTCGATATGTCCCATGCGCTCGCGGCGCACCTTGGACAGCGTAACTTCAACGCCGCATTTTTCGCAGATGACGCCGCGATGTTTGAGACGTTTGTACTTGCCGCAAAGACATTCGTAGTCCTTGACCGGCCCGAAGATCTTGGCGCAGAACAAGCCGTCACGTTCGGGTTTGAACGTGCGGTAATTGATGGTTTCCGGCTTCTTTACTTCACCGTACGACCATGACCGGATTTTCTCCGGCGATGCGAGGCCGATCTTAATCGCATCAAATTCTTCTTCAGGCGTTACCTGTTTGAACAAGTCCAGTAGTGCCTTCATGTTTCACTCCAGGTTGGCGTGATGCACAAAATCAAAAATTCTTTCAGTCCGGTTCGCGGCGTTACATCAATATCGTTCGTGATCGAGATCAATGTCGATGGCAAGCGAGCGGATTTCCTTGACCAGCACGTTGAACGACTCCGGCATGCCGGCCTCGATTTTGTGCTCGCCCTTGACGATCGACTCATAAACCTTGCGACGACCTTCGGTATCGTCCGACTTGACGGTAAGCATTTCCTGCAACGTGTAGGAAGCGCCGTAGGCCTCGAGCGCCCACACTTCCATTTCGCCGAAGCGCTGGCCGCCGAATTGCGCCTTGCCGCCGAGCGGTTGCTGCGTGACCAGGCTGTATGGTCCGGTCGAGCGCGCATGCATCTTGTCATCGACCAGGTGATGCAACTTCAGCATCTGCATGTAACCGACGGTGACCTGCCGGTCGAATGCTTCGCCGGTGCGTCCGTCGAACAGCGTGATCTGGCCTGACTTCGGCAGACCGGCGAGTTCCAGCATCGCCTTGATCTCAGCCTCGGTCGCACCATCGAACACCGGCGTTGCGAACGGCACACCTTTCTGCAGGTTTGTCGCCAGATCGAGAATCTCCACGTCGGTGAAACTCTCAATATCCTCCTGCTTGCCGCTCGAGTTATAGATCTTGTCGAGGAATTTGCGGATTTCAGCGATCTTGGCCTGCGCCTTGAGCATCTCACCGATGCGCAGACCCAGACCTTTCGCCGCCCAACCGAGGTGGGTTTCGAGAATCTGGCCGACGTTCATGCGCGAAGGCACGCCCAGCGGATTCAGCACGATGTCGACCGTCGTGCCGTCTTCCATATGCGGCATGTCTTCGACCGGGGTGATTTTCGAAATCACGCCCTTGTTGCCGTGGCGGCCGGCCATCTTGTCGCCTGGCTGCAGACGGCGCTTGATAGCGACGTAGACCTTGACCATTTTTTGCACACCCGGCGGCAATTCGTCGCCGCTGGTCAGCTTCTTTTTCTTTTCTTCATAGGCACGGTCGAATTCGATGCGTTTCTGCGCCATACCTTCCTTCAACTGCTCCATCTGGCGATTGACCTTGTCATTGGCAACGTCAACGTCAAACCAGTGATAGCGGTCAAGATCGGTCAGATACGTTTTTGTAATCTTCGCACCCTTCGCCAGCTTCTTCGGTCCCTTGTTGGCGGTCTTGCCGACAATCAAGCGCTCCAGCCGCAAGAATGCGTCGTCTTCAACGATACGCATCTGGTCGGCGAGGTCGGTCTTGTAGCGCTTCAATTCATCGTCGATGATCTGCTGGGCACGCTTGTCGCGCTCGATACCTTCGCGCGTGAAGACCTGCACTTCGATCACCGTGCCTGACATGCCCGAAGGCACGCGCAAGCTGGTGTCTTTCACATCGGAGGCTTTTTCGCCGAAAATTGCACGCAGCAATTTCTCTTCCGGCGTCAGCTGGGTTTCGCCCTTCGGAGTTACCTTGCCGACCAGCACATCACCGGCCTGCACTTCCGCGCCGATGTAGATAATGCCGGACTCATCAAGATTGCCGAGCTGCGTTTCCGACAGGTTCGAGATATCGCGCGTAATTTCTTCCGTTCCGAGCTTGGTGTCTCGCGCAACCACTGACAATTCCTCGATATGGATCGAGGTGTAGCGGTCATCGGCAACGACACGCTCCGAGATCAGGATCGAATCCTCGTAGTTGTAACCGTTCCACGGCATGAACGCGACCAGCATGTTCTGACCGAGCGCCAGTTCACCGATATCGGTCGATGCGCCATCAGCCACCACGTCGCCCTTGGCAATGATATCGCCGACCTTCACCAGCGGACGCTGGTTGATGTTGGTGTTCTGGTTGGAACGCGTGTACTTGACGAGATTATAAATATCCACGCCGACTTCGCCGGCGGTGGCTTCTTCATCATGCACGCGCACGACGATACGGCTGGCATCGACGTAATCGACGAGGCCGCCGCGCTCGGCGCGCACCGCGGTGCCGGAGTCGACCGCGACGGTACGCTCCAGTCCGGTGCCGACCAGCGGCTTCTCGGCGCGCAGGCAGGGCACCGCCTGGCGCTGCATGTTCGAACCCATCAATGCACGGTTGGCGTCATCGTGCTCGAGGAACGGAATCAGCGATGCCGCAACCGACACAATCTGCGAAGGCGCCACGTCCATGTACTCGATACGATCGGGTGTCGCCAGCGTGAATTCGTTCTTGCTGCGGCAGGACACCAGTTCATCGGTGAACTTGTTTTTCTTGTCGAGTTCAGCGTTGGCCTGGGCAATGACGTACTTGCTTTCTTCGATCGCCGACAGATAATGAATTTCATCCGTCACGTGCGTATCTTTGACCACGCGATACGGCGTTTCGAGAAAACCGTACTCGTTGGTACGCGCAAACAAGGCGAGTGAATTGATCAGGCCGATGTTCGGACCTTCCGGCGTCTCAATCGGGCACACGCGGCCGTAATGCGTCGGGTGCACGTCGCGCACTTCGAAACCAGCACGCTCGCGCGTCAAACCGCCCGGCCCCAGCGCCGAGACACGGCGCTTGTGGGTGATTTCCGACAGCGGATTGGTCTGATCCATGAACTGCGACAATTGCGACGAACCGAAAAATTCACGGATCGCAGCTGAAACGGGTTTCGCATTGATCAAATCATGCGGCATCAGATTCTCTGATTCAGCCTGCGAGAGACGCTCACGCACTGCGCGCTCAACACGCACGAGACCGGCACGGAACTGGTTTTCCGCCAGTTCGCCGACCGAACGTACGCGGCGATTGCCGAGGTGATCGATATCGTCGATTTCGCCTTTGCCGTTGCGCAATTCAACCAGAATGCGGATGACGGCAACGATGTCTTCCTTCGACAGCGTGCCGGCGCCGGTGAGTTCCGAACGACCGACACGGCGGTTGAATTTCATGCGGCCGACTGCCGACAGATCGTAGCGGTCTTCCGAGAAAAACAGGCCGTTGAACAGCGTTTTCACCGCGTCTTCGGTCGGCGGTTCACCGGGGCGCATCATGCGGTAGATCGCCACCATCGCCGCCATCTGGTCAACGGTTTCGTCAATACGCAGCGTCTGCGAAATGAACGGGCCCTGATCGAGGTCGTTGGTGTAGATCGTCTGGATCTTGCCGACGTTGGCATCGATCAGCTTTTGCAGCAGTTCTTCGGTGAATTCATCGTTGGCGTTGGCAATCACCTCGCCGCTGTCCTTGTCGACCACATTGTGGGCAAGCACACGGCCCAGCATGTAATCCTGCGGCACCGTGATCTTGGTCAGGTGCGCTTCCGTCATCTCGCGCACGTGGCGCTGGGTGATGCGCTTGTCCTTGGCGACGATCGCCTTGCCTGTCTTGGTGGTGAAATCAAAACGTGCGATTTCGCCGCGCAGGCGTTCAGGCACCAGTTCGAATTCGATTTCCGTCTTGGTAATGCGGAAAGTGTCGAAGACAAAGAATTCGGACAGGATCTGCTCCTGCATATAGCCAAGCGCTTTGAGCAGTATCGTCACCGGCATCTTGCGGCGGCGGTCAACGCGGAAATACAGGTAATCCTTCGGGTCGTACTCGAAATCGAGCCACGAGCCGCGATACGGAATAATGCGCGCCGAGAACAGCAGCTTGCCGGACGAGTGCGTTTTGCCGCGGTCATGTTCAAAGAACACGCCGGGTGAACGATGCAACTGCGACACGATGACGCGCTCGGTGCCGTTGATGACGAACGAGCCGGTGCCGGTCATGAGCGGAATTTCGCCCATGTAGACTTCCTGTTCTTTCACCTCTTTGATCGTCGGTTTGGAAGCTTCTTTGTCCATGATCGTCAGGCGCACTTTTGCGCGCAGCGGCGCCGCAAAAGTCAGGCCGCGCTGCTGACATTCCTTGACGTCGAACGGCGGCTTGCCCAGAACGTAGCTGACGAATTCGAGGCGTGCATTCTTGGAATGACTCTCGATCGGAAACACGCTCTGGAACGCGGCCTGCAGGCCTTCGCCCTTGCGCGTATCGGGATTCGTGAATTCCTGCAGGAATGCAGCGTAAGAATCGAGCTGTGTTGCCAGCAAATACGGCACGGGCAGTACGCTCGAACGTTTTGCAAAGCTCTTACGAATGCGCTTTTTTTCAGTGAACGAGTAGCTCATTGAGGCTCCTCAACAGTAAAGTCGGACCGGGACCCAACGCACCCGGCGGATGCGCTCGGCGCTGGCCTGTCCGTTACAAAAAACAAAAGAACAGCAGGCCGGCGGTTACCCGCCGGCCCCGTTGCACACAACAAGTGTTACTTGATTTCAGCCGTTGCGCCGGCGTCGAGCAGTTGCTTAAGGATTGCGTCGGCATCCGCTTTCGTGACGCCTTCCTTCACTGCCTTCGGTGCGCCGTCGACCAGGTCTTTTGCTTCTTTCAGACCCAGTTGCGTCACTGCGCGTACGACCTTGATCACGTTGACCTTGTTGGCGCCAGCGCCGGTCAAATTCACCGTGAACTCGGTTTGCGCTTCAGCAGCCGCTGCGCCGCCGCCACCTGCAGCAGGTGCCGCCACCGCAACCGCAGCCGCAGCCGCCGATACGCCGAACTTCTCTTCCATGTCCTTGATGAGGCCCGAAAGTTCGAGCACGGTCATCTGGGAAATTGCTTCAAGTATTTCTGCTTTGGCTAATGCCATGTTGTTCTCCAATCAAGAATATCTTCGGATCAAGCTAGTGGTTGCAACTCCGCCCTCAGGCGGCCTGTTTTTCCTTCTGGTCCCGCACGGCGGCGACGGTGCGCACAAATTTGCCCGGCACTTCGTTCAGTGTCCGCACAAACTTTGCGATCGGCGCCTGCATGGTTCCCATCAGCTTCGCGAGCAGTTCATCGCGGCTCGGCATTGAGGCCAGACTCGCCACGTCCTTGGGAGACATGACAAGGTTGGCCATCGCGCCGGCTTTGATAACGAACTTCTCGTTGCCTTTGGCGAAGTCGTGCAATACTTTCGCGACCTTCACCGGATCGCTCGAAATCCCGTATGCCAGCGGGCCGACCATTTTTTCGGTCAGTCCTGCAAACGGGGTATCGGCGACGGCGCGGCGCACGAGCGTATTCTTGAGGACACGCAGATAAATGCCCGACGTGCGCGCCTTCTTGCGCAAGTCGGTCATCTCTTTGACCTCAAGGCCGCGGTACTCTGCGACGACGATGGCCTGTGCCAGCTTGACCTGCGCGCTGACTTCAGCCACTACCGCCTGTTTCTGCTCCAGATTAAGACTCAAGGTCTACCTCCATACGTTAACGAATGACACGCGGGAAACGCCGAATTGCAAATCAAACTTCATTCTGCGATCCATCGCTCACCATTCAAACAACGGCGACCTTAGTGCCAGGCATTGCAACAACCTGATTCCGAGGGGCACGCCGTCTGCGTAAGGTTCAGGATTCAGTTGCCGGGATTCAGGATTCAGTAAAGAAACCAAAATCGTCGACAACATCAGCCCTCAATTAAGCAACTGCATACGTTGGAACCATTTATTCAGGTTTTGCTCTCCTGAATCCTGATTCCGCGATCCTGCAGCCACCCCTACGGTCTTTGACAACCTGCCGGCATTGCCAAACTGCGCACTACCGGCAGCCCAAAGCCTTCTCTACCAATTCCTAAACTTTCAAGCCTGCAAGCTCGACTGGTCGATACGAACCCCGACGCCCATCGTGCTCGACACCGATACCTTCTTCAGGTAGATGCCTTTGATGCCTGTCGGACGGGATTTGTTCACCGCGTCCAGCAATGCCTTCATGTTTTCAGTCAGTGCATCAACCGTGAACGACGCGCGTCCGATCGTGCACTGGACGATACCGGTCTTGTCGGCGCGATATTGCACCTGACCTGCTTTTGCGTTCTTGACCGCCGCCGCAACATCCTGCGTAACGGTGCCGACCTTCGGGTTCGGCATCAAACCGCGCGGACCGAGAATCTGGCCCAGCGTGCCGACCACGCGCATGGTGTCCGGCGTTGCGATAACAACATCGAAATCCATCTTGCCGGCTTTGATGTCGGCAGCGAGATCGTCCATGCCAACAATATCGGCACCCGCATCGGTCGCCGCTTTGGCGCGATCGCCCTGAGCAAACACTGCAACGCGCACGGTTTTTCCGGTACCGGCCGGCATCACGACAGAACCGCGCACGGTCTGGTCGGATTTTTTCGCATCAATGCCGAGATTGATCGCAACATCGATCGATTCGTTGAATTTCGCCGTTGCGTTCTGCTTGACCATCGTCAATGCATCGCTGATCGGGTAAACCTTATCGCGATCGACCTTGGTTACCAGTGCGCTATAGCGTTTCGAGAGTTTGGCCATGTTATACACCCTCCACATCGACGCCCATGCTGCGCGCGCTGCCGGCAATTGTTCTGACCGCCGCATCCATATCGCCCGCGGTCAAATCAGGCATCTTGGTCTTGGCAATTTCTTCGGCTTGCGCACGGGTCAGCTTGCCGACCTTATCGGTGTGCGGAACCTTGCTGCCTTTTTCCAGCTTCAGCAACTTCTTGATCAGCACCGAGGCCGGCGCCGTTTTAATAATGAATGTGAAGCTCTTGTCCTGATACGCGGTGATAACGACCGGCAGCATCAGACCTGCTTCGACCTTCTGCGTCTGCGCATTGAACGCCTTGCAGAATTCCATAATGTTCAGGCCGCGTTGGCCCAGAGCCGGCCCGATGGGTGGGCTGGGGTTTGCTTTGCCCGCCGGGCATTGCAACTTGATAAAGCCTACGATCTTCTTTGCCATGATGGTGCTCCTTTTTTGGGTGCCAGCGGACTGCGGTTTTACGCCGTCCTCCCCGTTAAAAAACCAACTGCCTTGCTACTTACTAAATCCCGAATCCTGCTGCTAAGCCTTCTCAACCTGCCCGAAATCGAGCTCGACAGGCGTTGACCTTCCGAAAATCGTCACCGCGACACGAATCTTGTTCTTGTCGTAATTGACATCTTCGACAGTGCCGTTGAAATCTGTGAACGGCCCCTCTTTGACGCGCACCATTTCGCCGTTTTCGAACAGCACCTTCGGGCGCGGCTTTTCAACGCCCTCCTGAATCTGATGCAGAATGTTCTGCACTTCCTTTTCCGAAATCGGTGTCGGCCGCGTCGATGTGCCACCGATGAAACCGGTCACCTTCGGCGTGCTCTTCACCAAGTGCCACGATTCGTCGGTCATATCCATTTCGACCAACACATAGCCGGGGAAAAACTTCCGCTCGGAAATATTTTTCTGGCCGCTCTTCATTTCAACGACTTCCTCGACCGGCACCAGAATGCGACCGAACTGATCCTGCATGCCGGAGCGCGTAATTCTTTCGGTGAGCGTGCGTTGCACGGTCTTTTCGAAACCGGAGTAGGCATGGACCACGTACCATTTCTTGCTCATGAATCGCCCTGCCCCATCAGTTGTCGCACCGCCCACAGCAGCGATGCGTCGATCAGCCAAAGGAATATCGCCATGATCAAAACGAAACCGAATACCACTGCGGTCGTCTGCAACGTTTCCTTGCGGGTCGGCCAAACCACCCGCTTTGCTTCATCAATCGATTCGCGCGCATACGCGAAAAATTCTTTGCCGATTGCTGCAGTCCAGAACACCACTACCCCGGCAACGGCGCCGACGATGACCGAACCGACACGCGCAATCAGCGGGCTCTGGTCCCAGTGGTAATAGCCGGCAAGTCCGGCGATCACCAATGCTACGGCTAGTGCAATTTTTATCTTGTCTGCCATCTTTTCACTTGCGTATGCCCAGCAACTCGAGCCTGGCAGGCCAGGAGGGAATCGAACCCCCAACCTTCGGTTTTGGAGACCGACGCTCTGCCAATTGAGCTACTGGCCTAATTTCTTGATACAGGAATCAGAACTGCGGATTCAGTGCACCGGGCGCAAACGCCCGGCATAACCGACCCCGTAATCCCGTACGCTTTATTCGATGACTTTAGCGACGACGCCGGCGCCGACAGTACGGCCACCTTCGCGAATCGCAAACCGCAGACCCTCTTCCATCGCGATCGGCTGAATCAGATTCACATCGGCCTAGTGACGGTCTTGACTCCGACGGCCGACCGAATGCTGCCATGGAACGCCCAGGAGATTGATCGGATCCCCACCTCCCATCGCATCCGCGCCATGAAGTTGGACGGGAAGACGGTGTTCATCAACGCCCCGCTGACC
>JANXSE010000245.1 GCA_025356695.1 Betaproteobacteria bacterium | reverse complement strand
GATACTCTTTCAATTCGAGCACCACGCGCGTGCCGCCACCGAAGAAACATTTGGCGCCGCCCAGAAACCCGCCATTCAGAGCGGCAAGCGCTTTATCCACGGCGTGATGGCGGGCGCGGGTATACATGGTTAAACGTTCATGACTCCGTGGCCCCATTTTTCCGTGAGCCTGCGAATGAGATCGCGCTCGCCATCGGTCAGATTCTTCGTATCGACAAACTTCCAGTTGCGCTCATAAAGACCAAAAGCATCGCGCGCCGTGAGGAAGGGATCAACGCGGTTCCACGCGATCAGCTTCAGGTTGGGAAATTTGCGCACTTCTACCACCGCATCACCGAGAAACTGTTCGAGCTCCGCATCGAACCCCGGAATCGCCACTGCCTGACGCAGCCGCTCGGCGACGTCCTTGCGCAGCTTCACCTGGCACAGCGCAAGGCCGGCCGCGCGGTCGCGCTCGCGTTGCGCGCGCTTGGCTACGCGCACCTGCTCCGCGCGGGGCAACAGATTGACCCTGGGGCGCCCGAGCTTGCGGGCTGTTTTGGGCGTGGCGTTTTTCATGTGAACCATGCTAATTATTATATGTTGTCATGTCAACATTAATAGGCGCGCTCGCCGTCGCCATAAACAGCCGCATTCACTGGCAATCGGTGGTTATCCGTTACCGCGCGCGGCGATCTGCGAACCAGGGCGGTCCAAGCGACTGGATCAGGTGATCGAACACCATGCGCCCGAGGGCATCCATGCTGCCGCCGGGCGGATACGGCAGGATGATGCGGACGACGTGGTTAGGGTACGGTTGGGCAGTAGCGGTGAAAGCAGCGAAGAGACAACAGGCGGCGAGCAGTTTTGAAAGTGCGTTGATGGGCATGAAGCGTCTCCTCGGCAGATCGTTCTTATAGAGAAACGGAAGCTATCCCCAATTACCCGTCGGAGAAACTCAAGCTGACATGCGATTGGCGTAATCGCGTGGCGCCATCATTAACTTAGTCAGCTTCGACATTTGGCGTTTTAGCCCCAACTCCGTGAGCGAGTATAGGCGGCGAGGAATCCTGAATTCAACATTAATCCAATTGTGCGGAATCTCGGTTGTTAGATAACAAACCCTGTTTACAAAATGAGGGCCGGGAACGATCCACTGATCAGATCCAAAACACCCGTCCAGCACCGTCCAAACAAAAACGGGATCGTGACTCCGGACAATTTCAAGGTCATTTCCAAAGGTTTCCAACCCGTGGCCACCCCAAATATCGTATTGCGCTTCGGGATGCAATTCGGGCTTGAAGTATTCGTAAAACGTATCCTCATGCAAAACACACGGCACATCCATATTAACCTCCGTTTAAATCGAGGCGCGCCAGTATTCCCTATGCCACCGCAAGAACTCGACATCTGGACGGAATTTCTCGGGCAACGAGATTTTGCGTCCCCGAATAGCTATAAGCGTGTCGCGTATGAATCGCTCTTTCTCGAATTTCAGTAGTGCGGGAGAAACATCAACGCGAAAATCATCGGTAATAGTAATTAATCCTCTATCGAACGCTTTATCGTGCAGCGCCGACAAACACAATCCATTGCGGGGGTTTAGCCTGTTTTTCGGATCAGACTTCCACGGAACAATATGACTCGCCACAAGTAAACGTGGCTCCGAAATTTTCGTGATACAACAACGTCCGCCGTAACTACTAAGAACAGCCTTCCGGAAAAACGCCTGCTTGATTCGCACTTGAACCTGCGCCAACTTTGTTAATCCCTCGTAATCGCTTTCATCAATATCGGAATAGCGTTCTTTTGGCTTCGGCTGCGTTAGCGGTTGTTTTTTGATCAAGTCATTGAGATGAACAGCACTTTCAACGGCCAACCCCTCCCAATCACCGTTGAATTCGTCCCAAATTGCCTTGTCAGCACGCGAAGCATTGCCGAGTCCTCTACGGCCAGTTGAGGTAATAGACGGATCAAGGCTCGCGAAATTGACTAACTTCATTGAGACCGACGATGGGGTACGCCCAATCGCATTTGCAAGTCGGATTATGTCGGGATTGCGAGAGTGCATTTTCCCGAACGGCATCTGGCAATATAGATTGAACGCCACTAGCAGTTCTTCGCGACTCCAGCGGGAATTCTGCGTTGCCATATGCCTAATCCTTCTCGCAATCAACGGAATGATTATGCCACCGACCACACACAAAACGATGCAAATTTGACTTATGTCATGGTTGCGTTAGGTCACCTCCTGCAATCTGCCGTTTGCGTTTCGCCCCGCCGCCTCCGCGGCGCATATGAGGAGAGTGCGTCATGTCGGATACCGTCAAATACCTGCTCGACGAGTCGAAGATTCCGAAGTTCTGGTACAACATCGCCGCCGACCTGCCGGTGCCGCTGCCGCCGGTTTTGCATCCGGGCACGCAACTGCCGCTGGGGCCGGACGATCTGGCGCCGCTGTTCCCCATGTCGCTGATTCAGCAGGAGGTGAGTACCGAACGCGAGATCGAGATCCCCGGGCCGGTGCGCGAGGTGTACCGCCAGTGGCGGCCGGCGCCGCTGTTTCGCGCACGGCGGCTTGAACGCGCGCTCGATACCCCGGCGAAGATCTATTACAAGTATGAAGGTGTCTCGCCGGCCGGCAGCCACAAGCCCAACACCGCGGTGCCGCAGGCTTTCTACAACAAGGAAGCCGGCATCAAGAAACTCACCACCGAGACGGGCGCGGGCCAGTGGGGTTCGTCGCTGGCGTTCGCCGGTGCGCTCTTCGGCATCGACGTGCAGGTGTTCATGGTGCGCGTGTCATACGACCAGAAGCCCTACCGCCGCGCGTTGATGGAAACCTACGGCGCACGCTGCATTGCATCACCTTCGAATGAAACGCAATCAGGGCGCGCCATCCTCGCGCAGCGCAAGGACCATCCGGGCAGCCTCGGCATTGCGATCTCGGAGGCGGTGGAACTCGCGGCGCAACGCGACGACACCAAATACGCGCTGGGCTCGGTGCTGAACCACGTGCTGCTGCACCAGACGGTAGTCGGTCTTGAAGCGATGCAGCAGATGGAGATGGCTGGCGATTACCCCGACGTGATCGTGGCCTGCACCGGTGGCGGCTCGAATTTCGGCGGCATCGTGTTTCCCTTCCTCGGTGCGCAGTTGCGCGGCGGCAAGAAGGTGCGCATTGTTGCCATCGAACCGTCGGCCTGCCCTTCACTCACGCGCGGCAAATACGCGTATGACTTCGGTGACACCGCGCATCTGACCCCGTTGACCAAGATGCACACGCTCGGCTCGACCTTCACACCGCCGGGTTTTCATGCGGGCGGACTCAGATATCACGGCATGGCGCCGCTGGTGAGCCACGTCAAGGAACTGGGTTTGATCGAAGCACGCGCGGTGCATCAGCTCGATTGCTTCGATGCCGGCGTGCAGTTCACGCGCGCCGAGGGCATATTGCCTGCACCTGAAGCCAACCACGCGGTACGCGGCGCCATTGATGAAGCGTTGAAGTGCAAAGAGGAAGGTGTTTCGCGCACGATCCTGTTCAACTTGTGCGGGCACGGGCACTTCGACATGCAGGCGTACATCGATTACTTCGGCGGCAAGCTGAAAGATCTGGAATATGACGAGGCTGAACTGGCGATGGCGCTGGCGGGGTTGCCTTCGATGAAGGCCGCTTAGCGCTTCGCCGTTACCCCCCATCCTGCCCTTCCCCCTCAAGGGGGGAAGGAACCTGCTGGATAGCGTATCGTAAAACCAGGAGTAGCAAAGCGGGGCATCGCGACGCGAGGTATTGCGAAGCGCGATATTGCGATGCCTTCACGCATCAAGCAAGCGGTCGATTTTTTCTCTTTCCCCCCTTGAGGGGGAAGGCTGGGATGGGGGGCTACTGAGGCTGCTTACCTACCCGTCCTATGCTTCCCTCTCGACGGACGAACACACCTTGCTCACCCCTTCTTCTTCGCCTCCAGCTTTGCTTTCAAATCCGCAAACGGATTGAAGGTCGTGGTTGGCATATTGTTGCCCGTATCCGTGCGCCCCATCGAATCTTTCAGCTTGGAGTGTTCGTGCTCGTGGCAATAGGTGCAGAGCAGCTCCCAGTTGCTGCCGTCGGGCGGGTTGTCGTCGTGGTTGCTGTTTTTGTGATGCACTTCGAGCAACTGCAGGTTGGCCTGCGTGAAGGTGCGCGCGCAGCCGCCGCAGACCCACGGGTACATTTTCAGCGCCTGCTCGCGATAGCCGGTGGCGCGCTGGTCAGCGTTGCGGCGGGCGTCGCGGACGATCTGGTCGAGTTTGCTGGGGGGCGTGGGCATGGGGTGGAAGCTTCGGCTATGGTTGGGGTGGCGTCAAGCCGAGGGTGTTTAGTGCTTCCCCCCCATCCCTACCTTCCCCCTCAAGGGAGGAAGGAGAAAACCGATCGCCCCGCGTGCGGCGGGCGGTAGACGCCTAGCTGGCGTCGACGACTTTGCGCGGCACGCGGCGCAGCAGCGAGAAGTCGTTGTTCTTGAGCAGCGTGCTCAAGTGGTCGATGTTGCGCGTGATCGACGCTTCATACGGACAGGTGCCGCCGAAATGAAAACGCGTGTAGCGGTCGGCGTCGTTGTATTCGGTGTGCATGCGGTTGCGCAGGAAATCGGTGTAAAACGCCGGCGTTTTTTCGAGCAGCGTCTGCGGATCGGGATACGGCAACCCAGGCGCACCGGCCAGCCCGATGGCGCTGAATTCGATGAACAGGAAATCGCGGCATTTTTCGAGGTACGCGCGATCGGCCAACTGGCTCATGATATCGGCGCTGCCGAGCATGCTGGCGAGCACGCGGTCGCGCGGCGGCAGATCGGGCGGCATGTGCCAGACCAGACGCGTGACCATGATGAGTTCGGCCTTTTCGGCGAGATGCGCGAGCGGCGTGCGACTGAGGTAATCGCGCATGAACTCGGTGCCGCGTGCTTCGTGCACGGGCGTGAGCGACGCGCCTTCGAGATGTTCTTCGCCGGTGCGGCGCAGAAGACCGATGTCGTGATACAGCGCCAGCAGCACGCCGAGCAGCGCGTATTCCGTATCAATATATTTTTCGGCAGCGTCGGCGCTGGCAAGGGCCTGCCCGTCGATCAAACGCGCCATCGCCAGACCGCTGTCGAGCGCATGACGCAGATCGTGATAATGCGTGTCGCAACGTAACAGCCCCGGATAGTCGCCGCGAAACGCGCTCGCCAGATCGGTCATTGCGCTTTCAAGCAACGACAGGCCGTAACCGGCACCGTAGCGCGCGCGCAGGATCGCATCGATCGCCTTCAATACGGCGACCGGGTCGGTGAGATCGACCGTTTCGGTGGGATCGGACTGCGTGTTTCTCGAGGTATCGAGCATTGGTACGCCTAGGATGCGAATGCCGGATTATCGCGCAATCGTGCGGTTCATAAAAAGGGGAAATTACCGCTTTCGGCAGCCGGGCACCTTCCACGGGTCACTTTGCCGGCCCGGTGCCGCTATTCCCCCATGACGAGGAGGGTTTCGCCCGGCCCCCGTTCAACGCGGTAAACGGTCCACCCTGGGGTAAAACACCGGTCACAAACTCGCGGTAGACTGCCGCCCATGAAAAAACTCTCCCGCATCCTCCCCCATCTCGTCTGCGCCGCCGTGCTGGCGCTTTCCACAACCGCGTTCGCGCAACCCTTTCCGGCGAAGCCGATCCGCATCATCGTGCCGGCGGTGCCGGGCGGTGGCACCGATATTCTGGCGCGGCTCCTGAGCCCGAAGCTGACCGAGATTTTCGGACAGAGCGCAATCGTCGATAACCGCGGCGGCGCCTTCACCAATATCGGCACCGAACTGGTGGCGCGCGCGGCGCCCGACGGTTACACCGTGCTGATCGCGACGACGCCGCACGCGATCAATCCGAGCCTGTTTGCGAAACTGCCGTTCGATCCGATCAAGGACTTCAGCATGATCAGCCAGCTCGCGCTGACGCAGACCGTGCTGGTGGTGCACCCCTCGCTGCCGGTGAAGAACGTGCCGGAGTTCATCGCACTGGCGAAAGCGCGCCCGGGCCAGCTCACCGCCGGCACCGCCGGCGGCAACTCGGCGTTTCTCGCTGTCGAGATGCTGCGTTCGGCGGCGAAGATCGACGTGCTGAACATTCCGTACAAAGGCGCGGGCCAGGCATTGAACGACACCGTTGCCGGACACGTGCAGTTTCAGGTCAACACGTTGCTGGCTGCACTGCCTTTCATACAGGCGGGGCGTTTGCGCGCGATCGGCGTCTGCGGCGCAAAACGCGCCGCCGCATTGCCGAACGTTGCCACCGTGGCGGAAACGATCAAGGGTTTCGAGTCGAGCGGCTGGTACGCGCTGATGGGCCCGGCTGGCATGCCGCGCGATGTGGTGCTGAAAATACATGAAGGCTTCAGCAAGGCACTGCACACGCCCGAGATCACGCGCCGTCTCGCCGAGATGGGGGTTGATGTTC
This sequence comes from Betaproteobacteria bacterium, assembly GCA_025356695.1. Next base: position 5,968 of record JANXSE010000245.1, on the reverse strand, counting down.
TTGCGGGTTCACCCGATGAGTTAACCAAGCTGATGCCTCGTGAAATCAGCAAATGGGCGGCGGTGGTGAAGTCTTCGGGGGCGAAGGCGGAGTAGGCTTTCCCTCACCCCTGCCCTCCCCCGCAAGCGGGGCGAGGGAGCAATTACGTTGCACGACAATAAACCCGTAGGGCGGATGAGCGAAGCGCAATCCGGCGAACCGCTTCCCGGAATACGCTGCGCTCCTTCCGGGCTACGGGCGTTCGCAGCTTCGCGCTAGAAATTTTTGTATTTGTCTATCGCCAGCAGACGCTCGATTTCCGCGCGCAGTTCCGCCACATCTTCTGCGCTCAGCGGTTCGAGGTCCGGTTGCTGCTTGAACGCCGCGGCGGTCAGCGGGATCGACAGAAAATGGCCATAGGGCTGCCGCTTCGAACTCTTCGCGCGGCCGTAGAGATGCACGTGCAGTTCGGTGCGCCAGTTGCCGTTGTCCTGATAGTTGATGCGCCAGATGTCGATGCCGTGGCGCGGCAGCACTGTTTGCATCGCCGCACCGGCAACCATCGTCAGTTTCACCAGTTCGACCGCCTGCTCGCGCGTCAGCTGCGTGCGATCGAGCACCGTGACTTTCGGATTGATCACCATGTGCCCGCCGTCCTCGCGAGAGACATGCGGGCGGGCGGGAACGACGATGGTGAAATGCTGCGCTTCAATGACGGTTTGCATGTCCGGTCCGGTAAAAAATTAAGGCAGCGGCACGATCGCTTCGATTTCCACCAGAAAATCCGGATCGGCCAGCGCGCTGATCACCAGCAGCGTGTTGGCCGGCGCCTCGCCCTTGAAGAACTCCTGACGCACACGGCCGACGGCGTCTCGATATTTAATGTCGGTGAGATAAACGGTGGTCTTGGCAACGTCTTCCATACGCCCGCCCGCGCCTTCGATCACACGCTTCATGTTTTCGAGCACCTGGCGCGTTTGCCCTGCAGCGTCACCCTTGCAGACGACGCGGCCCTGCTCGTCGCGCGCAGTCTGGCCGGCGACGTAGAGCGTGCGCCCGGCTTCGACGATGACGCCGTGCGAATAGGTTTTTCCGGCGGGAACGAAGACGTCGGGCGGTTGATAGGCGGTGCGTTTCATGCGGGCCTCCGAAAGTTTAAAAGCAACGTCCGAAATTTCACTTGCGGGTTGCGAACCTGCTGCGTAACTCCTTCCCCCTCAAGGGGGGAAGGAACCTGCTAATTTTCTGCAGCGGAAATAAATGTCACTGCGGCCTGTAAACCACCGGCGCCAGCGTGTTCTGATCGATCATCACATCAACGATCGCCGGCTTGCCGCTGGCGAAGGCGCGCTGAATGGCGCCTTCAAGTTCTTCAGGCCGGGTCACGTGTTCGCCGTGCGCGCCGAACACTTTGGCAAGCGCGCCGAAATCGGGGTTGTTGTAGTCCACCGCAAAGAAGCGCCCGCCGTAGTGTTCGTTTTGAAACGCGCGTTCGTTGCCGAGGCCCTGATCGTTGAACACGACATAGACGACGGGAATTTTTTCGCGCATCGCTGTTTCGAGTTCACCGATATTGCACATCGCCCCCATGTCGCCCGACGCACACAGCACCGGACGATCAGGCCGCGCGAGTTTGGCGCCCAGCGCAATCGGGAACGAACCGCCGACCGACGCCCAGTCGTCGATGCACATGAAGGTGCCGGGCTCCCAGCTCTTGAAATAGCTGCGCACATGTTTGCCGCCGTTGCCGGCATCGACCACGCAGAGGCCGTTCTGCGGCAGCACCTTGCGGATCATGTGCGCAACGAACTGCGACTGGATCGGCACCGCGCTGTGCTTGACCATGCCCTGCAGTTCGCCTTCCCACTCGGCGCGCGCTTGTGCAACGTCGACCCAGCATTGGGTGAACTTCGCCTTTGCGACGCGTTCGCTGAGGCCGGCGATGAAACTCGCGGTCGAACCGGTGACGGCGACATCCACCGGGAAAACGATGCCGATCTGGCCGGGCGCGCTGCTGTGGTGCACGAGTTTGGCCTTCTCGCTGAAGATGCCGTACTTGTGCGTGGTCGAGAAAGTATCGATGTGCGCACCGATAGCGATGATGAGATCGGCCTTGGGCACGATGCGGTTGGCGCTGCCGAAACCGCTGCGGCCGAGTGGCCCGAGGGCCAGCGCGTGCGACGTCGGAAAGGCATCGGGTGAATACTGCAGTGCGCCGACCGGGATGCCGGTCTGCTCGGCGAGTTTCGCCATGGCAGCGGTGGCGTTTTCGCGGATGAGTCCGTGGCCAACAACGAACACCGGTTGCTTCGCGGCTTTCAATAACGCAAACACGGCGTCGAGCTGTGCAGCATCGCAGGTCGGCAGCACGCTGTTGCGATAGTTTTCCGGCGCGATGTCTTCGACGGCGGTTTCTTCGAGCAGGATTTCGCTCGAGGCTTCGATGTGCGTCGGCCCCTGCGGTTCGGTCAGCGCGACACGAAAGGCCTTGCGCACCAGTTCCTGCACCTTGCCGACGTTTGGAATGCTGTAGGCCCACTTCGTCAGCGGCTTCATGAAAGTGACCTGATCCATATCCTGCGTCGAGTCGCGTTCGCGCACGACACTTTCCTGCACGCCGCAGATGCTGATCACCGGCACGTTGCCGCGGTGCGCGGCGGCGATACCGGTGGCAAGGTTGGTCACACCAGGCCCTTCGGTCGCCGTGACGATACCGGGTTTACCCGAGGCGCGCGCGTAGCCGTAAGCCATGAAGGCCGCGCCCTGTTCGTGACGCGTGAGGATGAAGCGGATCTGCGGCGTGGCGCGCAACTCGTCGAGGATGGCGAGGTTTTGCGTGCCGGGAATGCCGAAGACATGATCGACTTTTTCGCGCAGCAGCGCATCGACAAGGGCGCGCGCGCCGGTGGATTTTTTTGTCATCGTTGTTTCCTGTTTACTGTGTGACTCAATTACTTCTTTGCCCCCACCCTGACCCTCTCCGTTTTGCAGGGCGGGAAATTTATTTTTGCCGTCAACCGCATCAGCAGGTCCCTGCCCCCGTTTACGGGGGAAGGACAGGATGGGGGCAAGAATTCACTCATGCAACTTCTCGCCCCCACCCTAACCCTCCCCCGCTGCGCAGGGGAGGGAATAAAACCCGCGGTCAGTCTTAGCAGGTCCCTTCCCCTGCGTAGGGGAGGAAAATTCGTTAACGCACTTTCAACACAAGCTTGCCGCGGAAATGCCGCCCCTTGCTCACCGCATTGGCTTTCGCCGCGTCGGCCAGCGGAAACACCGTGATCTCCGGCACCTTCACCGCACCGCTGTTGATCAACTCAACGATGCGTTCGAGATGCGCGCGGTCGCGGCCGACTTTCGGGCGCAGGCCCTTGACGTCAGTGCGCGCGGTGGCCGGCGCGTTCCCACCCGAAGCGATGAAGGCAGCGCGGCCACCGGGTTTCAACACATCATAGGCGTGCGTGGCGACATCACCGCCGACGGTGTCGAACACCGCGTCAATGTTCGACACCACCTTGGTGAAATCTTCCTTGTTGTAATCGATGATCTGGTCGGGACCCAGCGTTTTCAGATAGGCGTGGTTGACGGCACTCGCCGTGGTAATCACTCGCGCGCCGATATGTTTCGCAATCTGGATCGCAAAACTTGCCACGCCGCCGGCACCGCCCTGCACCAGTAGGGTCTCGCCTTTTTTGAGCTGCAGCGTGTCTTCAACCGACACCAGTGCGGTCAGGCCGATCAGCGCCACGGCGGCGGTTTCGATGTGCGTGAGCTTTGCAGGTTTCTTCGCGATGATGGCTTCGCGGATCGCAACTTTCTCGGCATAGGCCGCTTCGATGCCGACATCGCAGACGCCGAACACTTCATCGCCGATCTTGAAATCCTTGACGCCTTCGCCGAGCGCCGACACCACACCGGAGAAATCACGGCCCGGGCTGTACGGCAAAAACGCCACCGGGCCGTATGAACCGGCAACCACACGCCAGTCGGCGCCGTTCACACTCGCCGCGTGCACGTCGACCAGCACCTGGCCCGGGCCCGCGACGGGGTCTTTGTATTCGCCGTATTGCAGTTCTTCGGGGCCGCCGTGTTTGGTGAAAAATGCTGCTTTCATTTGCGCTCTCTCCTGTGGGAATTTTTTGCGTGGCGGAATGCTAGCACGCGGCGCGAGCGTTTGATCGTCGATGCGTACCACCGTCTGACGCCGCAGTAAAACCGAGTCGACGGTAGGGTGCGCATGGCGCACGCGTTACGGCCGTATTTGGTGCGCAATGCGCACCCTACAAGCTGCGGGAGTTTGGTTTTCTCCCTCCCCCCGTGAGGAGGAAGCAATCGCGACACGGCGTTCGCGTAGCGATCGGGGGCGCGAGCGCCTTCTCCCACAAGGGGGGAAGGGACCTTCTGAAACTGCCGCTACGAATTACAAATTCCACCATGCTATCCTGCCGCTCGCAGCATTCGCGTGGCAACCAAGGGAGGGGGCACCATGACGATCAAAAGAACCGTACTGATATTGTTGCTCGCAGTGGTACTGCCTGCCGCGTGGGCGCAAACCACCTGGCCGAACAAACCGGTGCGCATCGTCGTGCCGTTTCCGCCGGGCGGCAATACCGATGTGGTCGCGCGCCTGCTGGCGCCGCGGCTGGCCGAGGAATACGGCCAGCAGTTCGTTGTCGATAACCGCGGCGGCGCCGGCGGCACGGTCGGCGCCGAGATCGTCGCGCGCGCCGCACCCGACGGCCTCACGCTCATCGTCTGTGCCTCGACCTACGCGTCGAGTGCCGCGCTCTATAACCTGCCCTACGATCCGGTCGGCGGCATTGCACCCATCGGGCTGATCACCACCGGCCCGCTGATGCTGGCGGCAAATCCGTCGGTGAAGGCGAACAACCTCAAAGAGTTCATCGAACTGCTGCGCGCAAAACCGCGCGGCATGACCTTCGGCTCGTCGGGCACCGGCAGCGTGCCGCAGCTCGCCACCGAATTGCTGTTGCAGATGACGAAGACCGAGGCGGTGCACGTGCCCTACAAGGGCGACACGCCGGCGATCGCCGATCTGATGGGCGGCCACATCCAGTTTCTGATGAGTTCGCCGCTGGCGATCATTCAGCAGATCAAGGCCGGACGCCTGCGCGGCATCGGTGTCACCACCGAACAACGTTCGCAGGTGATGCCGGAGTTGCCGGCGATTGGCGAGGCGGTGCCCGGTTACTCGACGACGACGTGGTTCGCAATGTGGGCGCCGGCCGGCACGCCGAAGGAGATCATCAACCGCCTCAACCAATCGATCACGCGCTATGCGCAGCACCCGGATATTGCGTCACGCTTGCGCGCCGACGGCATGGAACCGGCATCCTCCACGCCCGAGGAATTTTCGCGCTTTATCGGTGAGGAGATTGCGAAATGGTCGAAGGTGGTGAAGGCCGGCAACATCAAGGTGGAATGAAGCCGCGGCGAGCGCCGCCTACTGCTTGAGGCCGAATTTCTCGACGACGAGTTTCTCCGCTGCGTACTGTTCGCGCGCCCACTTCGTATAGTCGGCGGTGTTGAGGTAACTCAGCACAAGGTCGTATCGCTCGACCGTCTTCAGAAACTCCGGATCGTCAAGCGCCTTGCGGAAGGCGTCGTGCAGGATCTTCACCACCTTCGGGTCCATGCCTTTGGGGCCGCCGATGCCGTATGAACTGCTGGCGTTGACGTCGTAGCCCTGCTCTTTCGAGGTTGGAATATCGGGCCAGCGCTTGAGGCGATTGGAACCGAAGATGCCCAGCACGCGGATCTTGCCGCTATCCACCAGCGGCGCCCAGTGCACCGAGCTCGCCGACACGTCGATGTGGCCACCGATCAGCGCGTTCAGCATGTCGCCGGAAACCCGGATCGGCACGTGTACCAGTTTAATGCCGGCGCGCTGCGCGAGTTCTTCCATCGTCATGTGCATGGTCACACCCACGCCGGAACTGGCATAGGTGAGCTTGCCCTGATTGGCCTT
>JANXSE010000229.1 GCA_025356695.1 Betaproteobacteria bacterium | reverse complement strand
TCGTCGGGCACCGGGATAATCAGACTCTGGCGCGGACCCAGCAATTCACGGTTGGCATGGCCTTCGCCGGTGAGGTCTTCGGCAAACAGCACGTCGCCGGGACCGAAGCAGCGTTTGCCGCCGCCGCAGCTGATCTCCACCGCGCCGAAAATCGTAATCACGAATTGCCGCTGCCTGGGGCAGTGAAATTCCTCGGAGCGGCCGAGCGGGTTCTCGCGAAATGACACACCCGTCACCGGGACGAGTGCGGATCGCAGCGAGATGCGTTCGCCGGCGATCAGTTCGTTCATCGGCACAACCAGGTCCTCGAAGTGCGAGCGGCCGTCGTCACCGGTATAGATGCGGCTTATCTTTTTATGCAACACGTGGAATCCTTGTTCTGTGAATTAAACGGCAATGAAAAGCGCCGGGGCCGGCTATTTTGCCCGCACCGCATTCGCGACCGGCCGCTTGGCTGCTGATTTATTTCTTCCGCGCGTTGAAAAACCGGTTGCGCCCCGAACCCTCGTTGAAACTGCTCCACGCGAAGTCGTAATTGCCGGTCGCGGCAATGCTGATGGCCGCGGCGGTCATGGCGCTGACAAACGTAAGCTGCTGCTCCTCCGAAGCAACGCCGACATCGGCGGGATACTGCGCGTCCTCGTGCACCGCGTCGCGGATCGAGATTTCGGCAATGCCGCTGCGCATAAAGCGGTAAAAGTAATCGCGGTTGCGCATCAATGAATAGTATTCGTCGGCCCCCAGCAGCAACACCGGCACGGTGACCTGCGCCAGATAACGCGGCATGTCGCTGGCGATGACCGAAGGGTCGAGCAGAATGCCGCCCGCAACCGGGGTGCGTTCTGCCAGCGCCACGATGACGGAGGTGCCGCCGAACGAATGCCCGGCGAGGATGATTTTATTCGGATCGATGCGGCGGTCGATGAGCTCCGGCCGCGCGTGAATCAACTTAACGAGTTTCGCCAGCGTTCTGCCATTGCCAACCCACGGCCCCTTGTTGGGTAACTGCACGGCGAGCGTGTGTATCCCCCACGACGCCAGATGCGCGGCCTGATAAGCGTGCGCATCCTTCGTGCTTTCATAGCCGTGCAGGATGATGACCAGCGGCGCCGGGTCCGCATGCGCCGACAAATACAAATCCGCATTCACCACCTCGGTGGCGGACAGGCGGATTTCCCGATCGCTCTTTTCGCTGACCGCGAAGGGGCCGCGCAATCGGAATTGATCGAGGTCGGCCTCGCGCCTGAGCACATTGTGCCGCAGCTCGCTGAACGTCGCGGCCTTGAGCGGCGTCATCGGCGTCGCGAACGGCTTTGCACAGCCGCAGACGAGCGCCAGCCACGCGATGAGAATAAAAATCCGGCCGGTGAAGATCGACGGTCGATACATAGCGGCACATTCCCATTTCACCGGGCATCGCGGCGCAGCGGGAATGCCGCGCATTGTTTGATAGAATCCGCGCTACCTTGCATACGCTGCTTGCCGACTCGGTTAGAGAGCCCAGCATGTTGAAAACCAGTATACGCGTCTTTGCACTGCTGCTATGGCCCGCGCTGTGGCCGGGCACATCCGGTGCGGCGGACGCCGGCGCAGCGCAGTTTGCCGACGAACTCAGCAAGCAGGAGAACATTTACCAGAGCCGCGGCGAACAACGGCCCGATGGTTATGTCGTCGACCGCTCGTTGTTGTCCTACACCCACACGCTGGCCGCCGGGTTCGATCGCTCGCTTGCCGATCTCGGCCCGAACGATCGCTGGCTCGATATCGGCGCCGGCCGCGGCCAGGCCCTATTGGATTATTTTCGAGCCCGCTTCGATCGTATGCACCGCGATGGCGTCGAACACGCCGGGCGCAAGGCAAAAGCCGTCGCCATCTCGATCGAGGACCGCAGATCGCCCGCCTGGAACGAGACTGCGGCAAAACTCGGCGGCGATCAAATACAGTACCTCGCCGGCAAACGCCTGCGGGAATATTCGCCGGGCGAGCTCGGACGGTTCCACCTCATCACCGACGTCATCGGCGGCTTCTCGTACTCGACCAATATTTCCGAGTTCATGGCGACAGTCCTCGCCCTGCTGGAAACGAACGGAAATTTTTACTCGCTGCTGCAGGACGTGCACGCGGAAGACGGCTCGAACAAACCCTACTATGCGGGTTCGCCCTATCTCACTGAAATCGCCGGCGCCGACGGTGCGGAAGTGAAGCTCTGTGCGTGGCTCAAGAGCATTTCCTGCGTTGAAGTCAGCTGCAACCTGAAAACGGACTGGATACCGCCGGTTGAAACCTACCGTGTGCGCAAGGTCTGCGACGAGGTCAAAGTTCCGATATTGACGGCGACGCGTTTTTCGGCCGGCACGCCGCCGGAACGGGGATTCAAATTGGGCAATCAATAGGCCCGGAGTCAGTCCTCCTGACCACCGGGAAGCAACGCGACTGCGGTCCCGTTTAATTCCTCTGGCGGCCCGCTGACCATCACAACGGTAACCGCTCGACATCCGTTCGCGGCGCCACTTCGAAGGCATTGAGTTGCGCCGTCACCATGCCGTAGTGGCCGATCAGGGCCGTGAGCTCGACCAGCCACGGAATGCCGTGGCGCTCGCGCAGCCGGTCGAACAGCGGTTGCGTCACGCGGTGAGTCCGGTGCAGTTGCCGCACGTAGTCGATGATGTCGGCTTCACCTTCCTGCAGCGCGCCGAGCGCGCCCCGCTCACGCACCGCCGTGATCGCCGGTTCGCTGACGCCGGCCTTGCGTGCGCTAACGACATGCGAGGCCCACACGTACGGGCAATCGAGCTCGCGCGCGACCGCGATCACGCACAGTTCGCGCGGCGCAGGTTGCAACAATGATCGGTGGCGCAGATAGCGGCTCACTTCGCTGACCAGCAAACAAAACTTCGGACTGTGCATCAGGATGCCGTACGGCCCGCGCAAAACACCGCGCGCCTTGGCCACGGCGTCGAAGGTCGCGCGATCGGCCCCGGCGACTTGCTCGCGCGCGGTGATCGGGACGACGCGCGGTGTGGCGCGCGGCGGCGCGACCGGCCCCTGCGGCCCCGG
>JANXSE010000222.1 GCA_025356695.1 Betaproteobacteria bacterium | reverse complement strand
GTTTCATCCGCAATGGGATCCGGCACTGGAAGGTTGGGCTTGGGGTGCGTAGGCGGGCGCGTTGGACTGCAAATAATGCGACGCCTGTGCCGTTGGTTCAGATTCAATTGATGCTGACCCCTTTGGTTCCCGCGTCGAAATATAAGAGCCGCCCGCCATCAAGGCGTATTGAATATTTGTGGGCATGGTCATTTACCTTTCCATAGATTTTCGCAAGGGCAGTTCTGCTTTTGCACCTGCTTAGATTCGCAATACTTCAAGCACGCCTCCAAGGATGGCTGACTTTTAAACCAGCCGATTCCATCCCAACCGCCATCACCAGTCAGAATCATTTCTCCACACCCGCCCGCCGCACCCTGATATGGCTCTCGCAAAATGGTCTTGAACTGCGGCTGATCCAGCTCACTGTTTAGTTTGCGAATCGCTGTCGCCGGCACGTAACCAAGCCCGTACGACGCCTCTGCAATGGCGTCATTTCCGCCCGTATATACAATCAAATTGATAGTCTTGAACTCCACCGGCAGTTCGGCCATTGTGATTCGTCGCCACTGCCCGGTTTCTCGTTTAAAGATGACGTACGGCGGATTGGGACGTCCCCATTTGTTATATGACAGGCACAGATTCGGCTCGACAACCAAATACGGCATACCACCAAGCACGTGCAACGCCAGCACATTGAAATTCGTCCGCCCGAGTTCTTCGCTATATTCGCTAGTCCACGTAAGTGTCTCGCGCGTATCCGGCAATTGAAATCTAATCGTTTGCTCATGCACCGGCGAGCGCTGCCCAATCTCGTGTCGACCGCCGCGGCTTTGCGAACGCTCGATGATGAGTGTCCGCCCGTCATGCAGAACAATCTCCTCCTTCCATCTCTGGTCAAATCCAAATTCAGTCCCTGCGCAGCCGCCAGTTGCCGCGACTAGCCAAAGCAACACAAAGCCCAAGAGTACAGACCACGGTTTACCCATGTTCATAATCACAGCAATTGATCCCTTCATTTATCGTCACGACCAAATTGGCCACCCGCCATACGCCCAGCACTGCCGGGACAACACGCCTGCCGAAAACCAACACAAGGGAACCACTGTTGCCATTTGCCTCAATCACAATATTGTCTCCTGCGTTGCGACGGTGCTCACGCCCAGTCGCGCCACCTCATCAACTCTCAATCCCTTTGGCAGTCAAACCCAAGGGGACAGCAACTGTCTTGCAAATCAAAGGGGTCAGCATCCCATGGCACTACCTTAAGCCGCGGCTGCCCGTTGTTAGCAAAAGGGGTCAGCATCGATATTCCCAAGTGAACGAACCACGGTTTCTTTTCAAAATAACCGCAGTCCCCCAGTGTGCTGATCGGCGCGCTTTCTAAGCACCCGAGCCGCAAGCTGCCCATCTGTCGCAGCTACGCCGCCAGCTTCAATTTCGGTTCGAGCCCTGCGCGTGAAGCCAGGCGTACGAGCAGATCCAGGCTGAATTGACTGATCTTGCCGCGCTTGATGTCGGATACGCGGGCCTGGGTGATGCCCAGCACCTTGGCGGCCTCGGTTTGCGTCATGTCCGCGTCGGCAAGCCAGCGTCCAAGCGCCATGAGCAACAACGATCGCATCTCCATCTCCGCCGCTTGGTCCTTCGGGTAGAGGTCGCGATACACGCTGCGTGCGGTGTTTTTTGCCATGACTTTTACCTCAAGATGTTCTGCAGACGCTTGCGCGCCAGTTCGATGTCGCGTTGCGATGTTTGCTGCGTTTTCTTCTGGAAACAATGCAGCACATAGACGGCTTCCGGCCGTGTTGCCAGATAGATCGTGCGGTAGATGCCACCTGCGTCCCGCACGCGAATTTCCCTGACGCCAGGGCCGATGATGGCCAAGGGTTTCCAGTCAATCGGCTCCAGGCCGCATTGCACCTGAAAGAGCTGGTAGCCCATGTCGTCCATGGCAGCGGCGGGGAAGGTCTTCAGGTCCGCCTTGCTGCCGCCCATCCAGACGATTTTTTTCATCGGGGCCAATTATGCGGGATTGCGCATAAATAGACAAGCCTTGTCGAAATCGGCGCTCAATGTGAACACGCGGGGAGCAAGTTGCCTGCCCCGCGCAACTCACCGCCGGTAGCACTCAACAACGCCTGATGCGCTGAGTTTTTCGATATCGGCGCTGGCGTAACCGAGTTCGCTCAATATCTCCCGCGTGTGCTCCCCCACATGCGGCGCGTGCGTGAGACGATCGCCGGTCGCCGGCGGGCGCTGGCCGCAGATGTTCCCCATCGGCACGCGGCTGAGCGTGTCGTTGTCGACCCAGCGCACGGCATCGACCGCCTGCACCTGCGGGTCGTTGAAGAGATCTTCGTAGGTATTGACCTTGGCTTTCAGAATGTCGATGCTGGACAGCAGCTCCACCCATTCATCCGAGGTCTTGGTCTCGAAGAACGGCCGCAGTTCGGCCAACAGTTGATCGCGATGTTTGACGCGGGCGCGCGAATCGGCGTAACGCGGGTCTGCGATCCATTCTTCCTTGCCTAGCAAGGTGGCGAGCCGCTTGAAATGTTCGTCGCGCCGCGCATTGACGCTCATGTAGCCGTCTTTGGTTTTGAACATGCCGATCGGTATGCCGATGGGTTCGGCAGCGCCGCCCTGCAGATAGTGTTCCATCATCGCGCCTTCCTGTAGCGCGAGCGAGCACTCGAGCAGGCTGGTTTCGATATAGGCGCCGCGGCCTTTCAGCGCTTTTTTGTAGAGTGCCGCCGAGATGGCCTGCGCCGCGTAAACACCCAAGGGGTCAGACCACGGATTTTTTCAGACTAACCGCGGTCCCTTGGCTCCTCTGTCGCGCCTACGCCGCCAGCTTCAATTTCGGTTCGAGCCCTGCTCGTGAAGCCAGACGCACGAGCAGATCCAGGCTGAATTGACTGATCTTGCCGCGCTTGATGTCGGATACGCAAGCTTGGGTTACGCCCAGCCACGTAGGGCGCAATAAGCGAAGCGCATTGCGCCGCATGTCAATCGCCGCATCCTAACGCGTAGTCCACACCACCCGCATGCCAGGCTCTTCGACAATTGGACATGCGGCAGTATTGCAATCGCTTACATGCGGCGCAATGCGCTTCGCTTATTGCGCCCTACAAAACGGTGGGCATGACGATGTTGTCACGATTGCCGATCCCTGACCGTCACGCAAGCGCCGGCGTATACTGCCAGCCTCGTAGCAGCTCAAATCCGGGGGGATTATGAAGAAGTCATGCTTGGCCATTGTGCTGGCGCTGTTGTGCAACGTCGGATCGGCCGCGGCTGGCCCGATCGTGGATACGGCCTTCGTTGCCGACGCGGCGAAGCGGGGCGCCATTCTCTGGGACGTGCGCAACGCCAAAGAATACGGTGAAGGGCACTTGCCCGGTGCGATCAGCATCGGTGATGCCGTGCAAGTGCTGCGCGATCCGAACACCGAGGATTTCATTTCGACCGACAAGATCGAAAAAATTCTCGGCGCCGCCGGCATCGATCCGGCGCGGGAAATTGTGCTCTATGGTGATCGCGGTGCATGGAACCCTTACCTCGGCCTCTATGCAATGCAGTTGTTCGGCGGGACGCGTGCGCATGTCTATCATGGCGGTATCGATGACTGGCGCGCCGCCGGCAATGCCGTCAGCAGCGAGGCCGCAAAACTTGCGCCGATCCCGCTCAAGTTGAAAGCCGACGGGGCGGTCGCGGTGAGCACC
>JANXSE010000244.1 GCA_025356695.1 Betaproteobacteria bacterium | reverse complement strand
TCCGCGGGGGCCGTATAACTTTTTCGGCCGTGAATATCTGGTCATCAATTACACCACCGATCCGGCTCTCATCCGCGCCGCTTTGCCGGAGCCGTTGGAACCCGCCGGCGACACGATCGCCGTGCAGTGGCTGGATCTCCCCGATGGCGAGGGTTTTGGCGCTTATGCCGCCACGGCGCAGGTCATCCCGTGCACGTTTAAAGGCGAGCAATGTAATTTCATCAGCCAGATGTACGTCGACAGCTCGCCGCCGCTTGCCGGCGGCCGCGAAATCTGGGGTTACCCGATGAAATACGGCAAGGCGGTTCTGCAGGTTAATGCAGATACGCTGACCGGGTCGCTGCATTACGCGACACAGTCGGTCGCCACTGGCACCATGGTGTACAAGCACGATGCGTTCCGCGCCGACCATGCGCAGCAAAAAGAGTATTTGTCGCGCACGCAGGTCACGCTTAAGCTGATTCCCGATATCGATGGCACGCCGGCCATCGCGCAGTTGGTCGCAATCAAATTTGCGAACGTCACGATACACGGCGCGTGGACCGGCCGGGCGCGGCTGGAATTGATACCGTCGGTGAATTGCCCGCTCGCGGACCTGCCGGTGAGGCAAGTGGTGGGCGGCCTGCACATGGTGACCGACATGACGCTGCCTTACGGCACGGTCATCCACGATTACCTCAAGAAATAAGCCGCTGGTAAGGCGCCAAAAGAAACGCGGCGAACCGGATAACCGGTTCGCCGCGTTTTCGTTTGCGTGTCAGCCTGCTGTGACGCTTACAGGAATTCCTTTTTCAGGTCGACCGTCGAGCGTACGCCTATGTGTTCAAAGTTGTGTGTCAGCCATTCTTCGGCCAGCGCGCGACCGCGGTCACGTAGCGTGGTAAGAAATTTCCATTCGCTGCTCATCTTGCTGGCTGCGGACAGATCTGACATCGCGTTATCGGCACGCACGGAATGGATTAGCACGTATTTCAGCTTGTCCTTGAACTCATCCTTTATCCAGCCGTCATCGAGCAGTTTCTGCACGAAATAAACCGAGCGCAATTCTTTGATCAACGAAGAATTGAACGTAATCTCATTCAGGCGGTTGGCGATATCGGCGGATGTCGTCGGGGGGCCCGGCCGTTCGATCGGATTGATGTGCAGGATCACAACGTCGCGCGACTCAGTGTAGTAAAACAGCGGATATAACACGGGGTTGCCCATGTAGCCGCCGTCCCAGTAATGCTCGCCTTTGATTTCCACTGCCTGGAATAATTGCGGCAGGCAGGCCGAGGCCAGCACTACATCGGCGGTGACTTCCGGCGTATGGAATATTTTAACTTTGCCCGTACGCACATTGGTCGCGCAGATAAAAAGTTTGGTCGTGCCCTGGCTGCGCTCGAGTTCCTCAAAATCGACCTGCTGCAGAAGCACGTCTCGCAGCGGATTCAGATTCATCGGATTCATTTGGTACGGCGAAACCACGCTCATCATGGACTTCATCAAGTCCTGAATCGGATTGTCTTTCTGCATGCCGGTGTCCCACGGCATTTTCGGCATTGCAAACTTTTGACCGGCGTCGGAAATCGCCTTCCAGAAGTTGTGCAAAGCTTCCCGCGCGCCGTCATTTCCCTTGAGCTTGCCGTATGCGTAGACCACTGCGTTCATCGATCCCGCGCTGGTCCCGGACAAACCTTCGATCTCGAGGCGCCCGTCTTCCAGAAACTTGTCCATCACGCCCCAGCCGAAAGCGCCGTGAGCACCGCCACCCTGCAACGCAAAGTTGATGCGCTTCTTCTTGCTGGCGTCGCCGGAATTTCCGGCGGCCTTGGTTTTCACCGTCATGGTATGACCTTTCGCGCTTATCGAGCGCTGATGATGTTGTTAAAGACTCTGGCAATCCTGGTGCGCCCTGGGCGCGCAGTCATGCATCTATCAATGCGCGGTCCAGCCGCCCTCGATCATAATATTCGTGCCGGTGATGGAGGCAGCCGAATCAGAGCACAGGAACACGGCGGTGCCGGCGACCTGTTCGACGGTTACAAATTGCTTCGTGGGCTGCGCGGCGAGGAGCACGTCGCGCTTCACCTGTTCTTCGGTGATGCCGCGCGCTTTGGCGGTATCTGGAATCTGCTTCTCCACCAGCGGTGTCAGCACGTAACCAGGGCAAATCGCGTTCACGGTAATGCCTTGCTCCGCTACTTCGAGGGCGATTGTTTTAGTGAATCCCATGATGCCATGCTTGGACGCTACGTAAGCCGATTTGAACGGCGAGGCGACCATCGCATGCGCCGATGCGACGTTAATGATGCGACCCCATTTTTTCGACTTCATGTACGGCACGGCGACGCGGGTAGTGTGAAAGGCCGAGGAAAGATTGATCGCGATAATCGCGTCCCACTTCGCGAGCGGGAATTCTTCAACCGGCGCGACATGCTGGATGCCTGCGTTGTTAACAAGGATGTCGACGCCGCCGAGCGTGGCAAGCGCTTTCTTCATCATGGCCTCGATTTGCTCCGGCTTACTCATGTCGGCGCCGTCATATAAGACCTTCACGCCGTACTTCGAAGCAAGTCCCGCGCGCAGTTTTTCGATTTCAGCCGCATCGCCGAAGCCGTTAAGTACCAGATTGACGCCTTGTTTGGCGAATCCCTCGGCGATTCCCAAACCGATGCCGCTGGTGGAGCCCGTTACAACCGCATTCTTTCCCTTTAACACGTCAATTCTCCCTAATAATTGTTTTAAAAAATTTCACTGCGTTTTCGGTGGCGCTCTGCTACTGCGCGTTTCAACTCCTGCCATGCCCAGCCAGCCCGGCCTCGGCATTGGCATCGGTCTGCCCCGTATGCCGCCGCGCTTACTTTTTGCTGGATATTTCAGTTACAGAGCTAATCGCTTTTTCAGTCGCGCTGGTTGCAGCCTGAATATTCGCGTTGGCTATGTTGGACATCTGGCTGGCAACCGACGTCATATTGTCGAATGCCTTATTAGTCTGCTCGAGCATGTTCTTCATGACCCCGGCAATGACATCGCTGCCGTCGATCGCCGAAGATTTCTTGCGCTCTATTGCGAAAGAGGCGGTTTTGGTGAGCTGGCTGTAGTTAGCCTGCATGACGGCGCTGACGTCTTTCTGCATGGCTGAGACCAGGTCATAAACGTTGCGCCAGTATTCCATCATGCGTTCGGGTTTGGCGATTTGCTGATTGACGCGGGCCATATCCGACACGTCTTTGGTATTTGCGAGCTTGCCCGAATTGGCGACTGAGGTTGAATACATTTCGCGGGCGGCGGCGAGGTTCAATGCGGTCAGGCGCTGCATGCCTTCGAACGAACTACGCATGATCGACATAAGCACTTCAGCGCTGGCCTTCTGGGCGACCGATACTTGCTCTAATTCCGGATTAGGATTGGACATGGTGGGCTCCTTATCGATTCAATGAATGGCCGCCGTAGCGCCTCTTGGCGGAAAGCACCGCCTTGTAAAAATTCGGGCGGACGGGGAGGCTATCACGTTCCGCAAGGCGCGTCATAGAAACCAGGTGTTTTGTAGGGCAGCTATAGGCGCACGGCTCCCCGCTGTATTAAGTTATGACGCCGGGGTGAGCCTCTTTTTGACGAGATCTCCGTTCAGGCCTAATACGGCCAGAGCTGTGGCGGGATACGAACGATAGGTAGTCACCGGGCGATAAATTTTGCTACCGTCATGAAAGCTTCACTTTTGGTGTTTTCAATAGAACGGCGCGCGCATTTTGCGTCCGGCATGTAAACACACGGGCGTGCCTCCCCCAATTTTTTTAAACGTCGCTTTAAGCACTTGTGCAGTAATTCAATCCGCTATAATCGTCGCCACTCGGGAAATAAACGAGACTTCGCGCAGTCGATCAGGCCGCGTGACTAAAAAAGCATGCACGTGTGAAATTGCGGTTCAGGGAGATTTACGGCACTACTCATGCGCCAACACCGGTCCATTCTCGAGTTCAGCCGCGGACGCTATTTCAAGCTTGCCGCCCTGTTGTGCGCAGCCGCCATCGCCGTTTATGCTTGGCATGAGCCGCCCGCCGTCTACCTCAAACCGTACGGCGGAACCTGGCTCGGCTATACGTTAGGCACCATTGCCGCGCTGTTGATCCTCTGGTTGATGCTGCTCGGCATCCGCAAGCGGCGTTATCGCTCGAGCATGGGCACCCTGCAAGGTTGGACATCCGCCCATGTTTATCTGGGCACCAGTCTCATCATCGTGGCGACGCTGCATTGCGGGTTCGAGTTCGGCT
>JANXSE010000154.1 GCA_025356695.1 Betaproteobacteria bacterium | reverse complement strand
CGCGTGTTCTGGATCATTCCCGGCAACCAACGCAACTGGAGGAGCCATGCAGCGTATTGCTGTCTCTTGTGTACTGCGGCAACTCGTTTGGCTTTCGCTATCAGCCACGCTGATCGCGGCGCCGGCCTTCGCGCAAACCTGGCCGGCGAAACCGATCCGCCTCGTCGTGCCGCTCGCACCCGGCGGCCCCAGCGATCTGCTTGCGCGCACGATGGCGCAGCAACTGACACCCGCACTCGGCCAGCCGATTGTCGTCGATAACCGCACCGGCGCCGGCGGCACCATTGGCGTCGACGTAGCAGCAAAATCGCCGGCCGATGGCTACACGATGCTGCTGATCGCGTCATCAACGTTCACCATTACCGCCAATCTCTACTCGAAGCTGCCGTACGACGCGCGCAAAGACCTCACACCGGTGTCCATCCTCGCCGCCGGCCCCTACATGCTGACCGTGCATCCATCACTGCCGGTGAAAACTTTCAAGGACCTGCTTGCCCTCGACAAGGCGCGGCCGAAAGACCTCAACTACGGCTCCGGCGGCACCGGCACCGGCCCGCAGATGTCGATGGAACTGCTGAAACTGAAGACCGGCCTGCACATCACGCACATTCCGTACAAAGGCACCGGCCCGATGCTGATCGATCACATGGCCGGTCATATCCAGGTGTCGCTGTCGAACCTGATCGCAGCGCTGCCGCAGGTGGAAACGAAGCGGCTGCGCGCCCTCATCGTCACCGGCGCCAAACGTTCGCCCAAGCTACCCGAGGTGCCGACCTTCGAGGAAGAAGGCATCAAGGGTTTCGACGACACCAGCGGCCATATGATTCTGGTACCGGCCGGTACGCCCAAAGACATCATCGCGCGCCTGCATCGCGAACTCGTCAAGGCGCTGCGCGCGCCCGAGGTGGTGGCACGGCTCGAAAACGAAGGTGCGGAAATCATCGGCAACACGCCGGAAGAGGCGGCGGCCATCGTGCGCGCCGATCTCGACAAGTGGGCCGATGTGATCAAACGCAGCGGCATCAAGCCGGATTGAGGCGATCATGAAAATCACATCCACGCTCGCCCTACTCGCGCTGATGGCGGCCGCGCCTGCACTCGCGCAGAGTTATCCGTCGAAACCGGTCCGCCTGATCGTGCCGCTCGCCCCCGGCGGCCCCAGCGACATTCTCGCGCGCACCATCGGTGCGGCGATCACGCCGACACTCGGCCAGCAGGTCGTCATTGATAACCGCGCCGGTGCCGGCGGCATCCTCGGCACCGATCTCGTCGCCAAATCGCCGGCCGACGGTTACACGCTGCTGCTGATCGGCATGTCGAGTTACACCATCACCGCAGCGCTGCATCAGAAACTGCCGTTCGATCCGAACAAGGACCTCACGGGCGTCACCGTGCTCGCCGCTTCGCCCTTCATTTTTCTCGTGCATCCGTCGCTGCCGGTGAAAAGCGTGCAGGCGCTGATCGCGCTGGCGAAGGCACGCCCGAACGAACTGAACTACGCCTCCGGCGGCGCCGCCACGCATCCGCAGATGGTGATGGAAATGCTGAAGCTGAAAACCGGCATGCAGATCACGCATATTCCCTACAAGGGCACGGGCCCGGCGCTGACCGAAACCATTGCCGGACAGATGCAGGTCAGCATGTTCGGTATCCTCGCCGCTCTGCCGTCGGTGCAGAACGGGCGCCTGCGCGCGCTGGCCGTCACCGAAGCGCGGCGTTCGGCCCTGCTGCCCGAGGTGCCAACGCTAGCCGAAGCCGGCGTCGACGGCATCAATGAAGCCGCCTCGCACATGATCATGGTGCCAGCGGCGACACCGAAGGACGTTGTTGCGCGGCTCAACCGTGAGATGGTCACGGCGCTGCAGACCCCCGCGGTAAAATCGCGTCTCGCCAGCGAGGGCGGCGAAGCGGTTGGCAACACCGCCGAACAGGCCAGCGCGATGGTGCGCACCGATCTGGAAAAATGGATAGATGTGGTGCGTCGTACCGGCATCAAACTCGAATGAAAGCAGGTTCGTAGGGTGCGCAATGCGCACCGTTCAGCGCAGTATCGCGTGCGCGGTGCGCACCCTACCTGCTCTCGCTGTAGAAAAGCGGTCTCACAAGCACTAACGTAAGGGCATCACAAAATGAAACAACGCAGCATCGGCAACACCGGCGTCACCGTTTCCGCACTCGGCCTCGGTTGCAACAACTTCGGCCTCAGAATCGACACCGAGGCCTCGCGCGCCGTCATCCACAAGGCGCTCGATCTCGGCATCACCTTCTGGGACACCGCCGACGTTTACGGCAAACGCGGCGGCTCGGAAACCTGCCTCGGCCAGTTTCTCGGCCCGCGCCGCAAGGACATTTTTCTGGCGACCAAATTCGGCGGCCCGATGCATGCGCCCGAAGACAAGAACGGCACGCTAAAAGGCTGTTCGCGCCGCTACATCATGCAGGCAGTCGAGGCGAGCCTGAAGCGCCTGAAGACCGACTGGATCGATCTCTATCAGATGCACCGCTTCGACCAGCAAACACCGCTCGACGAAACCATGCGCGCGCTCGACGATCTGGTCAAACAGGGCAAGGTGCGTTACCTCGGTTTCTCGACGCTGGTCGGCTGGCCGTTTGTCGACATGCAGTGGACAGCGCGTCAGCTCGGCACCACGCCGCTGACCTGCTGCGAATCCGAATACAGCCTCCTCAAGCGCGACGCCGAACTCGATCTGATTCCGGCGATGTTGAAACACGGCGCGCAACTGCTGCCCTACTATCCGCTGGCCGGCGGTTTTCTCACCGGCAAGTACAAGCGCGGCGCACCGCTGCCGGAAGGCGCGCGCATCACCAAGGGCGAGCGCTATCAGGGCATGTTCATCAGCGACGCCAACTGGACCATCCTCGAAAAACTCGAGGCCTTCTGCGCCGCCCGCGGCCGCACGCTGCTCGATCTCGCCTTCGGCTGGCTGCTCGCGCAACCGGTAATCGCCACGGTGATCGCCGGTGCGACGAAACCGGAACAGCTCGAAGCGAACATCCGCGCCGTCGAATGGGAACTGACGGCGGCAGAAGTGGCGGAAGTGAACGAGATTTCGAGGAAGGATTAATGCAATTTTTCTGATTCACCAGAACCTTCCTTCCCCTTCAAGGGGGAGGTGAAAAGCAAATACGCAATCAGCACATTTACGGAGACAGCAATGGCAAAAAGCAACGCACTGGTTACCAGCATGAAAAAGAAATACGGCGCCAAAGCCATCAACAACGGCCTGCGCCTGAACCCTGCCGACTTCATGGAAATGCTGAAGTGGCGCGACGAACTCGATCCGCAGTACGCCAAGCTGTGGCTCGACTACACCTACGGCGGCCTCTACAACCGCGGCGTGCTGACCGAGCGCGCGCGCCTGCTGGTGGCGATTTCGCAGGCGGTGGCGATGGACGAAATGGAAACGCTCGAAAGCCACATCAAGAGCGCACTGGTGTTGAAGCTCAAGCCGCGCGAAATTCTCGAAGTGCTGCTGCAGATCACCGTTTACCTCGGCACGCCGAAGATCACGCGCGCCGTGCGCGTCTTCAAGAAGATCATGACCAAGGCCGGCCGCATGAAGGAGATCAAGGCCTCGCAACTGCCGCTCGACGGCGTGACGAAGAGCCGTAATCTTGAAAAAGAACGCCCGACCTGGCGCGTGCCTGATTCAAAGTTCCCGCAGCGTGAGGCGATGATGCAGAAGTACGGCTGGCACGGCATCAGCGCCGGCATCCGCCTGCAGCCGACGCACCACGCCGAGACCGTGATCCAGTTCGACCGCCTCGACCAGAACTATCTGAAGCTGTGGCTCGACTTCATCTACGCCGGCATGTACGTGCGCGGCATCCTCGACGACAAGACACGTTTGCTCTGCATGGTCGGCGTCTGCGCGGTGCTCGACGAACAGATCCAGGGCGACAACCACCAGCGCGCTGCCTTGATGCTCGGCGCCAGCCCGCGCGAAGTGCTCGAGGTGTTGTGGCATTCGACGATTTACGCCGGCATGCCGCGCAGCCTGCGCGCCGTGCGCCAGTTCGACCGCATCCTCACCGAACTCGGCCGCGCACACGAGGCCTACGACACGCAGTTGCCGCTGGTGCTGTAAGAAATGCTTTTGTAGGGCGGAAAAGCGCAGCGCCTTCCGCCGGATGTTGGTGCAAACGATACGCATTGCATTCGGCGGATTACGCTACGCTTATCCGCCCTACGGGTCTGTAGTCACGACACGCCGAGTGCAAGAAGTGTTGTAGCCCGGAAGGAGCGCAGCGTATTCCGGGGTTCTGCTGACGGCGATTATCCCGGAATACGCTGCGCTCCTTCCAGGCTACAGGGCAGCGCTCAGTTTTCGTTATTACTCGATCGTCAGCCCCTTCTGCCGCACAATCTTCCGCCACTTCTCGATATCGGCACGCACGAAGGCACCGAATTCGTCGGGCTGATCGACGACGGGCGTGAGCCCGAGATCGAGCATACGTTTAACGATGTCCGGCTTTTTCAGCGCGGCGAGCGCAGCGGCGTGCAGCGTGGCGACGATCTCCTTGGGCGTTTTCGCCGGCACGACGAGACCGTGCCAGTTGCTCGCTTCGTATTCGGGAAAACCGGCCTCGGCGACAGTGGGCACTGCGGGCAGCATGCCCAACCGTTGCGGGCTACCGACGGCGAGCGCGCGCAGGCGGCGGTCTTTCACAAACGGCAGCGCAGTGGCGATCGGCGCGAAGTAGACCGACACTTCGCCGGCGATCACCGCCGTCTGCGCCGGCGCGCCGCCGCGGTACGGCACTTCGAGCAGGTTGATACCGGCGACACTCTTGAACAATTCCGCGGCGAGATAGGTCGAGGTGCCGACACCCGCCGAACCGTAATTGATCGCGCCCGGTTTCGCCTTCGCGATTTTAACGAGTTCACCCATCGTCTTCACCGGCAGCGACGGATGCACGACCACGATCAATGGCGACAGATCGAGTTTGGTCACCGGCGTGAAATCGCGCAGCACATCATAGGCGAGACTTTTGAACAGGCTGACGTTGACCGCGTGCGACTGCGTGATCTGCAGCAGCGTGTAGCCATCGGCCGGTGCCTTCGCCGCGATCTCCGCACCGAGGTTGCCGCCGGCGCCGGCGCGCACATCGACCAGAAACTGCTGGCCGAGCACTTCGGTCATACCCTGCGCAACAAGGCGCCCCACCACTTCGGAAGCACCGGTAGTGGGCATGATGTAGCGCACGGGTTTGGACGGATAGTTCTGTGCCACCGCCGACAGCGCCACCAGCATCAAAGAAGCCGATATCCCTGCGTTGCGCATCACGTTGCGTCCTCCGCTGCGGTGCTACGTCTCAATCAGGCGGGCACCGGCCCGTCCATCTCCGGCATGATCACATGCTCGCGCGTGATTTCAGCGACACTGCTGGCGCCGATCAGCGCCATCACGCGGTCGATCTCTTCGCGATAGATGTTCAGCGCGCGCAAGCCGCCCGCCTCGCCGGCCACCGCGGCGCCGTGCAGCGGCCCGCGACCGAGCATGACGGCATCAGCACCAAGGGCGAGCGCCTTCACCACGTCGCTGCCGCGGCGGAAACCACTGTCGACAATCACCGTGATGCGCTTGTTTACCGCCTCGAGCACCTCGGGCAATATCAAAATCGGCGCCGTCGTGCTGTCCAGCACGCGACCGCCGTGGTTCGAGATCACCACGCCGTCAGCGCCGCAATCGGCCGCCATCACCGCGTCCTGCGGATGCTGGATGCCCTTGATGATCAGTTTGCGCGGCCACAGCTTGCGCAGTTCGCGCACGTCGTCCCAGTTGATCGAAGCATTCGACTGCACCGAGCGCCCCATCGGTAGCGCGCCGACGCGCGTCTGCATGTGCGGCGGAAAATTCATGTAACGCGGCGCGCCGGTCGTCAGCAGGTAGCGCACGAGTACGCCGAACAGCCAGCGCGGATGCACCAGCACGTCGAGCACGTTGCGGCGCGTGAATTTGAACGGAATGGTGAAACCGTTGCGCAGGTTGTATTCACGGCCCGGCGCCACCGGCGTGTCGACCGTAAAGACCAGCGCCTCGGCACCGGCATCGCGGGCGCGCGCCACCAGCTGATGCGAGAGCGAACGGTCGGGCCACATATAGAACTGGAACCACAGCCTGCCGTCGGGCGCGGCCGCGGCGACTTTTTCCATCGCTGTCATCGACGAGGCGGCCATCGTGTACGGCACACCGGCCGCCGCAGCGGCGCGTGCCAGCGCAATCTCGCCCTCGTACCAGGCGAGGCCGACCGAGCCGGTGGGCGCGACGATCACCGGCATTTTCTGTTTCTTGCCGAACAGCGTGATTTCCTGGTTGCGCTTCGACACATCGCGCAACACGCGCGGGCGCAGCTTGATGGCGTCGAGCGCCAAGCGGTTGTCACGCACCGCGATTTCGTCGTCGTTGCCGCGATGCATGAACTCGAACAGGCCCTTGGGCAGACGGCGCCGTGCCAGCTCGGTCATGTCGTAGATGTTCCACGCGCCGAAAGTTTCTTCTTTCATTTATTCCGTCCCCTATCCATCATTTTTCTCGAGTCCGTAGCCCGGAATCTTCAGCGTCGCCCGCGCTTCCGCAATCGTCGCCACCCCGCGCCCGAACATCTCCGCAATCCCCGCAACGCGCGCCACGTGATCGTCATTGTCGCCGAGCACGCCGGGCTTCAGATAAGGCTCGTCCTCGGTGCCGACACGCACGTGATTGCCGTTCATCACCGCCAGCGTTTCGAGCATGAGATGCGTCGGGCCGGTGACGCTGGCCATCGCATACGAACCTTTCGGCAGATGCTTCGTGCGATGCAGAAATTCTTCCGGCGTCGGCGGCGACCAGCTGCCGCCGGGGCGGCCGAAGAAAATCGTCATCATGACCGGATCGTCGACGAGGCCTTTCTGGCAGAGATCGTCGATCAGCCAGAGGTCGCCCAGCGCGCAGACTTCGAATTCGGGCTTTACACCCATGTCGCGGCACATGCGCATCATCTCGGCCAGTTCGGCGCGCGGATGCAGCAGCATGAGGTCGCGGCCGACGAAGGCGAGATTGTGCGCGCCGACGGCTACTGAAATCATTTCCGGTTTGTTCTTCATGACCACACGGCGCTGCTCGACGCTCTGGATCGAGATGCCGTACTGGATCATCACGTCGCAATGGTCGCGGATCGCTTTGGTGTGCGACTCCCACGCCTTGAAGTCGTCGGGCGGTGCGTGGATGTGCGCGATGGCCGAACCCTTTTTGCAGGCCGCGGCCACCGACTTGGCCAGCACCTGCGAATCCTGAAAACGGTTGACCCACTCGGGATACATCGAGCAGTCGGTCGCGCAATTGGTGATGATCAGTTTTTCCATGACGACAACCGTCTCCTCCGGCAGTTTTGATTTTTTACAGACGGCGCTGCAGTAGCAGCGGCAACCGCCCGCATGATAGAGTCGCACGCAGAGCAAAGTCCACCCGCTTTGCCGCGCAGAAAAACAATTCTACCGCAGGACCGCAATGAAACTCGTCAGCTTCGAAGTGCAAACCCGGCTCGGCCGTTTCGAGCGCATCGGCGCGCTCGCGCACGGCACCATTGTCGATCTGAATGCGGCCTGCGCGGCCTTTCTCGCCGACGCAGCGGACCACAACGCCGCGCGCCGCCAGGCCGATGCGCTGGTGCCGCCCGACATGATTGCATTTCTCGAAGGCGGCAAGGCCGCGCGCGCGATGGCCGATCACGCTGTCGTCTACGCCGGCGAGCGGCTGGCAGCCGACGCGCGTGCACGCGGCCCGCAGGGCCAGCGCCTCGCCTTCGATGAAACCGAAATCCGCTGGCTCGCGCCGGTGCCGCGCCCGCCGATGATCCGCGACGGCATCCTGCTGCTCGATCACTATCGCGTCGGCATGGAGCGCCTGTTCAAGATCGCCGAGAAAGACCGCATGCCGGAAGCCGCGCGCAGCATGCCGATCTACTGGAAGCCGAGCCGTGCGGCCGTCGCCGGACATATGGAACCGGTGCGCTGGCCGAAATACAGCGAGAAGCTCGATTATGAATTTGAACTCGGCCTCTACATCGGCAAAGCCGGCAAGGATATTCCGGTCGAGCGCGCGCACGAACACATCGCCGGCTATACCGTATTCAATGATCTCGGGCTGCGCGACGTGCAGCCGCCGGAGATGAGCCTGCGCATGGGGCCGGCGAAATCGAAGGATTTCGCAACCTCCAAAATCATGGGGCCGTATCTGGTCACCGCCGACGAACTGCCGAGCGTGGACAATCTGCGCATGATCAACCGCGTCAACGGTGAAGTCTGGTTCGACGGAAAATTGAGCGGCTGGGCCTTCACCTTCGCGCAGTTCATCGCCCACGTCTCGCGCGACGAACTGCTCAACGTCGGCGATTTCTTCGGCTCAGGCCCGCCCGCCTTCAGCGTCGGTTTCGAACTCGACCGCTGGATCAAACCCGGTGACCTGGT
The DNA here is from genome assembly GCA_025356695.1 of Betaproteobacteria bacterium. Next base: position 11,487 of record JANXSE010000154.1, on the reverse strand, counting down.
GTCCTGCGAGATCGAGGGTGTCGGCATCCTCAGCAACACCATCGTCCGCGAATAGCCATGACACGAATCGCACTGCGCGCGTCGGCGGTAGTAGCGGCATTGCTCGCGACCGGCGCTGCGCAATCTCAATCGAACTATCCGCTGAAACCGCTGCGCCTGATCGTCGGCTTCAGCGCCGGCAGTTCGCCCGATTCGGTGGCGCGCCTGCTTGCGCCGCTCCTCACTGAAAACCTCGGCCAGCCAGTAGTCGTTGAAAACCGCGGCGGCGCCGGCGGTGCGATTGCGGTGGAACTCGTCGCGCGCGCGCCGGCCGACGGTTACACGATTTACCTGATGGCCGCCGCCGATACATTGCAACCGGCATTGCGCGCCAAACTGCCCTACGACCTCGAACGCGATTTCACTTCGACCACTATTGTCGCGCTCGGTATGGCGGTGCTGGCACTGCATCCCTCGGTGCCGGCACGCAATATCAAAGAACTGATCGCGCTGGCGCGCGCGCAGCCGGGCCAGCTCAACTATGGCTCGTCGGGTGTGGGCAGTTCGTCGCACCTGATGGGCGAATTGTTCAACCAGATCGCCGGTGTGAAAACCGCGCACGTGCCCTATAAAGGCTCGGCCGATTCGGCCATCGCCACCGCCTCGGGCCAGATCGAAATGAGTTATCTCGGCGTCGGTGCGGCATTGCCGCTGCTGGAAGCCGGCAAACTCAAAGCACTGGCTGTCACCGGAATGAAGCGCGCGGCGGTGCTGCCGAACGTGCCGACGCTCAATGAAAGCGGCCTCACCGGTTACGAACGCACGACCTGGTGGAACGTCGTCGCGCCAGCGGCCACGCCGAACGACGTCATGGCGAAACTCAACGCCGCCACCGTCAAGGCCGTCAGCACCGCCGAATACAAATCCGCGCTTTACAAACAGGGCCTCGATCTGCAAATCACCACGCCGGAGCAGTTCGCGACCTTTCTGCACAACGAAATCGTGCAGAATTCAAAACTCATCAAGTTGTCTGGCGCAAAAACCGAATAGGGATTCAATCAATGAAAGTCTACGAAGCCATCGCCAACGCCTTTGTCAAAGAAGGCACCACCACCATCTTCGGCCTCTTGGGCGACGGCAACATGAACTGGGCGGCGGTGATGTCGAAAATGCCCGACATCAAAAACATCGATGCGCGCGACGAAGGCGCGGCGCTGACCATGGCCGAAGGCTGGGCGCGCGCCACCGGCAAAATCGGCATCTGCAGCGTCACACACGGCCCCGGCATCACGCGCATGATGACTTCTCTGGTGAGCGTCACGCGCTGCCAGATTCCGGTGGTGATCTGCACCAGCGCCACCGAACTGAATAACGATCTGATCAACCAGGCGATCGACCAGCGGCGCCTCGTGACGTCCACCGGCGCCGGGTACGTCGAAGTGCTGAAACCGGGTTATGCCGAAAGCGCCGTCAGACTGGCCTTTCATATGGCGCGCACCGAGCTGCGGCCGGTCGTGCTGGCAGTGCCAATGGACGTGCAGAAAATGGAATGCGATGCCGACGGCGCCGACTACGAGCCATCGACTACCTTGTTCAACGGCCAGCAGAAAATCCGTCCTGCCGTCGATCGTCTGAACAAAGCCGTCGACATCATCCGCACCAGCAAAAAATGCGTCGTCATCGCCGGCCGCGGCGCCATCAAGTCCGGCGCGCTCGACGCCGCAGCAAAGCTCGCCAAACGCCTCGGCGCGCTGACCGCCACCACGCTCGTGGCCAAAGGATGCTTTGGCGATGCTGAATTTCACGCCGGTATCGCCGGCATGTTTTCAACGCGCACTGTGATGCAGCTCTTCGAAGAAGCCGACTGCGCGATCGCCATCGGCGCCAGCCTCAATCCGCACACCATCGAAGGCGGTTATCTGTTCCCGCAGGGAAAAATCATCCACATCGACGCCGAACCCGGCGTGGTGATGGGTAACGGCCGCGTCGCCGATTGTTATATACAGGGCGACGCCGCGGTGACCGTGCAGATGATCGACGACCTGCTCGCGCAGGCCAATTTTTCGCAGGAGGGTTATCGCAGCGCCGCGGTGAAGAAACTGCTGGCCGGTGCCGACCGCGATCCGGCCGAATACGAAATCGAAGCCGGCACCGTCGATCCGCGCGAGGCCTGCCGCATCGTCGATGAGCATTTGCCCACGGAGGTCGGCGTTGCCATCGGCGTCGGCCACTCGTTCGCGTTTCCCGTGATGATCATGAAAAAACCGCGCCCGCTGCAGATTTTTTCCAACGGTTTCGGCTCGATCGGCCAGACCTTCGCCACCGCCATCGGTGCCGCGGTAGCGCTAAACGGCAAACCCTTCGTTGCGATCGAAGGCGACGGCGGCGCCATGCAGAACATCCAGGAACTCGACACCCTGCGCCGCACCGGCGCGAAGCTCCTGTTCATCATCATGAACGACGAAACACTCGGCGCCGAATATCACAAACTCAAGGCCGCCAAACTCGAACCCGCGCTGGCCAACGTCGAGTCTCCAGATTTCGCAGCAGTGGCGCGCGGCTTCGGTGTGCGCGGCGTCACCGCGCGCACACTGGATGAAGTCGCGGCAGGTGTTGACACATTTTTGCAAGGCGACGGGCCGATGGTGATGGACATGCGCATCTCGCGGAATGTCCTGAACATTACTTATCGGCGGATGTTCTACGGCGAGGATGTCTGAGCCGTCGTGTACCGCTTGATCGGCAAAGATCGCGGGCAGCAGTGATACTGGCTAAACGTTTTCTCTAACCAAGAATGTCGGCTTACGACCCGAAACGGTCATTCAGATTTTCCGAAAGCGGACAATCAACGCCAGAGATCACCCGCTCGCGGAAGCCCGCTTCCTCCGGTCCGGTGCATCGATGGGTTGGGCATGCAACGCTGCTTCGATAGCCGCGACATCAGGTACCAGATGTCGCCTTCGCCGCGAGAAAGAGCGCAACCGCGACTACAATCGCGAATAGGAGAAGAACTTCCATCGTCAGAAAACCTCTGCGTTTATGTCCAACTTGTTATTAGACGGCACGGCATGCTTGATAACCGTGCCGTGCCGGATGATTCTCCGACCGTTTTCGGCATATTTCCAGCTCCTGCGCGAACGGCTTCTTCTGGCCGGATGCCTGTATTCCACATCCTTCCCCGCAAGCCGCCGTTCACTGTCACCAGCCCGCTCCAAGATCAGCTTGATGGCCGCCTGACCCAACGCGTGCAATCTGCCATCGCGGGCCGCTCAACGCGGGGATTTGGCGAGTCGCAACTCAATGAGACAATCCACGGCATGTCATCGACGCCCTACTGTCCGCCCGCGAACCGCGGGCTTGCCATCCTCCATCTCTCGGATCAACTGATCGTTATCAACAAACCCAGCGGCTTGTTGAGCGTGCCCGGGCGCGGCGCAGGCAAGGAAGATTGCCTGTCGCGCCGGGTGCAGGCCGAATTTTCCGACGCCTTGATCGTGCATCGCCTCGACATGGGCACCTCGGGCATCGTCGTCATGGGGCGTGGCGCCGACGCGCAACGCGCGCTGAGTGTGATGTTTCAGAAGCGTGAGGTGCGCAAGCGCTATCAGGCCATGGTCGATGGGTGCTGGACGGCAACTGCCACGGGTGAGATCGATTTGCCCATCAGCGGCGATTGGCCCAACCGCCCGAAAAAGATGGTCGATCACAGCATGGGCCGGCCGAGCCTGACCCGCTATCGCGTCATCGACATCGACACTGCGCGCGCAGTTTCGCGCGTTGAACTTGATCCCATCACCGGACGTTCGCATCAGTTGCGGGTGCACATGGAAGCCATGGGACATCCCATCCTCGGCGACGACTTCTACGGAACGCCGGCATCCTGTGCCAAGGCGGAGCGCCTGATGCTGCACGCCTGCGAGATCGAATTCTGCCATCCCGAAACGGGTTTGCCGCTGCGCGTGGATTGTCCACCGCCCTTCTAATCGGCACTTAAAGGCCCCAACGGGTCGCGTCCGGTTGTAGCCGCCATCCGGCGGAATGTGCTTCGCTTTTCCGCCCGACGAAGCACCCACGTTATAGTTACGTGGCACCCCCCATCCCAACCTTCCCCCTCAAGGGGGGAAGGCGCCAACCAACATTGATGCTCGGCGGCGTTCAGCGGAAGAACAAACCATAGTTACCGCTATGAATCCGGGAAATTCGAGCCTCACTCCTCCGTGATCCCCGCTGCCTTCACGACCTTGCCCCACTTCACCATTTCGGATTTCAGCATCGCGCCGAATTCCTCGGGCGTGGCGTTTGGCGTCGGTTCTGCACCGTCATCGCTGAGGCGTTTTTTCACCGCGGGATCGGCAAGTCCACGCAACATGGCGGCGTGCATTTTCATCACGATGTCGCGAGGCATCCCGGCGGGACCAACAAGGCTGTACCACTGCACCGCGACGTAACCGGGCAGACCCATTTCGATAATGGTCGGCAGATCGGGGGCGGCGCTAGAACGCTGCGCGCTGGTGACGCCGTAGGCGCGCAGACGCCCGCTCCTCACATGCGGCACGGAAACGACCATATTGGCCATCATCAGCGGCACGTGGCCGGCGATCACATCGGTGGTGGCGCTCGGCGTCGAACGATACGGCACGTGCACCATCGACAGTCCTGTCATGTTCAACAGCAGGACCATCGACAGATGCGCATTGGCGCCGACACCCGAGGTCGCGTACTGCAGCTGGTCCGGCCGCGTCTTCGCAAAAGCGATCAGTTCCTTCAGGTTTTTCGCCGGCACCGACGGATGCGAGCTGAGTATGTTCGGCATCGTCACCGCGTTGGTGATCGGCGTGAAATCGCGCATCAAATCGAAGGGCACGTTCTTCATCACCGCAACGTTGCTGGTGTGCGAGGAGAACAGCGTGCCCAGCGTATAGCCGTCGGGCGCCGACCTTGCGATGGCTTCCGCGCCGATATTGCCGCTGACGCCGGCGCGGTTCTCGACGATGACCTGCTGGCCAAGGTATTCGGTGAGTTTGGGTGCCAGCACGCGGAACGTCGTGTCGCTGCCGCCGCCCGGCTGCGAGGTGACGATGATGCGGATGGGGCGCTCGGGCCACGCTGCGGCAAATGCACCCGAAATCGAAACGGCCAGCAGCAGCGCGCTCACGGCACGCAACGCAAACAACATCATGGTGTTCTCCTCCGGCTTTATTGTCCGGCCATGATGCCACAGGCGGCTGGACGCCGCGTGCCGCCTGTGTTTACACTCGAACGGCGATTGCACCACTTCGATCGTTGCTACGGAACAGGTACATGCCGAGATTGAACCAACCGATTTTCTGCGCGCTCGCACTGCTCGCCGCCGCCCCGGTGCCCGCGCAAAACTATCCGGCGCGCCCGCTGCGCCTGGTCGTGCCGACCGGCGCCGGCGGCGTCACCGACATTCTCGCGCGCTACATCGCGCCGCGGCTTTCCGAAAGCCTCGGCCAGCAGGTCGTCATCGACAACCGGCCGGGTGCGAGCGGCGTGGTCGGCTCGCAACTCGTTGCCGCCGCACCGCCCGATGGTTACACGCTGCTGATGGTGTTCCCGGCGCATCCGGTCAATCCCAGCCTTTTCAAATCGCTGCCCTATGACACGGTGAAATCGTTCGCGCCGATCACCGTGGTCTCCACCGTGTCCACTGTACTGATCGTCGGCAACGACTCGCCGGTGAAAACCACGCAGGAAGCGATCGCGCTGGCCAGAGCCAAACCCGGCACGCTCAACTACGGCTCGGTCGGTAGCGGCAGCCTCGGCCATCTTGCCGCCGAACTGATGCGCTCGATGGCGCGTTTGCAGATCACGCATGTGCCCTACAAGGGCAGCCCGCAGGTATTGACCGCACTGGTGTCCGGTGAGATCCAGCTGTATTTCATTGCCTCGGCCGGCACCGTCGTGCCGCAGGAGAAGGCCGGCCGCATCCGCTCGCTCGGTGTGAGCACCAAACACCGCCTGCCGATCCTGCCGCACGTGCCGCCGATCGCCGATGCGCTGCCCGGTTATGAAGCCGTCGGCTGGAACGGCATCCTGGCGCCCGCCGGCACCCCGAAGGCCATCATCGACCGCCTGCATCGCGAGATCGCGAAGATCGTGCGCTCGCCGGAATTCAGCCAGCAGCTCACCGGTGAAGGCGCCACCGCGGTCGGCAATACGCCGGCGGAATTCGACACCATGATCCGCGCCGACCTGCGCAAATGGGCCGACGTTGTGCGCGATGCCGGCATCGTGCGCGAATAAGCGCCGGCAATTGCGCAAGCGCAAATTGCAACTGCAAACCATGCAATTTGCATGACGCAGGCGGCTTGCGCGCGCCGCGGGCTTATTGCAGACTAGGCAACAGCATAATTTCAAATAAGCCGCAGCGGTGCTGCCATCCGCGCGCGGCAAATCGAGGAGCCTCAAAATGAAAATCCGCCTGCTTGCCGTCGGCTTGAGCCTGTCTGTCTGCTTTGCAACGGCGTTCGCCGCCGACAACGCCGCCTACCCGACGAAACCGATCCGCCTGATTGCGCCCTTCCCCGCCGGCGGCACCTCCGATACCATCGCGCGCACGCTCGGCCAGAAGCTCACCGAGGCCTGGAGCCAGGGCGTGGTGGTGGACAACCGCGGCGGTGTCGGCGGCATCGTCGGCACGACCATGGCGGCCCGCGCACCGGCCGACGGCTACACGCTGCTGGTCGGCAATGTCGCACCGGTGGCGATCAATGGCAGTCTCTATAAGTCGCTCGACTACAACGCAGTGCGCGATTTCGTGCCGGTGACCATGGTCGCCGCGGGGCCGAATATCGTCGTCATCAATCCATCGATCAATGTAAAATCGATCAAGGAACTCGTCACCTATGTGAAAGGCGGCGGCAAGATGGACTTCGGCACCAGCGGTGCGGGCACCATTTCGCATCTGGCCGCGGAAATGTTCAAAAACATGACCGGCGTGAACATGCTGCACGTGCCATACAAGGGCTCGGCGCTGATCATCAACGATCTGCTCGGCGGACAGATCCAGATTTCATTCTCCGACATGCCGGTCGCCCTGCCTCACGTGAAGGCCGGCAAGCTGCGCGCGCTCGCCGTCACCGGTGCCAAATCCACACCGCTGGTGCCCGGCGTGCCGAGTGTGGCCGAAGCCGGTGTCGCCGGTTATGCCATCGACAGCTGGTGGGGTGTGCTGGTGCCGACGGGCACGCCGAAAGAGGTCGTCGCCAAACTCAACACTGAACTCGTGCGCATCCTGAATCTGCAGGAAGTCAAAGACCGCTTCGCCGGCCTTGGTGTCGAGGCGGTGCCGAGCACGCAGGCGCAGTTCGCGCAGACCATCAACAGCGAAATCGCGAAGTTCGCCAAGCTCATCAAAGACGTCGGCGTGCGCATCGAATAAACGCGCAACAAACCCGCCACATTTCAGCAGGAACCACGCATGACATCGCCGCAACCGCTGCGCATCGCGCCGCGCCCTTTCGCCGAACTCACCGCCTGGCACGCCGCCTATCGCGAAGACATTCTCGAACCGGCGCTGCCCATCGTCGATCCGCACCATCACGCCTGGCTCGACAGCCGCGGGCGTTATCTCTTCGACGAACTCGCCGCCGATGTGAACAGCGGGCACAACGTGCTGGCGACGGTATACGTGCAAAGCGGCGAGAACATGTACCGCACCAATGGGCCGGCCGAAATGAAATCGGTGGGCGAGGTCGAATTCGTCAACGGCATCGCCGCCATGGCGGCGAGCGGGCGCCTTGGCAAGGCGCAGTTGTGCGCGGGCATCGTCGGTTTCGCCGATCTGGCGCTGGGCGACGCCGTGCAACCGGTGCTCGAAGCCTTGATCGCGGCGGGCAACGGACGCCTGCGCGGCATCCGCCACAACATGGCGTGGGACGAAAGCCCGGCCACCGCCGACCACAGCAGCATCAACAAGCACAATCCGCGTTCGCGCCAGCTCTGCCTTAATCCGGAATTTCAAAAAGGCGTGGCGCGCCTCGCCCAATGCGGCCTGTCATTCGACGCGTGGATGTTTTTTCCGCAACTGCCGGAACTCATCGACCTGCTGCGCAAAAATTCAGAAACCCGCGTGATCCTCAACCACGTCGGCGGCATTCTCGGCGTCGGCCCGTATCAGGGCAAACGCGACGAGATATTCGCGACGTGGAAGGGTTACATGCGCGAACTCGCTACGTTTCCGAATCTCACAGTAAAAGTCGGCGGCTTCGGCATGCCGCGCTGCGGCTGGGATTTTCATTTGCGTGAAACGCACGCCACCTCGGCAGAACTCGCCGCCGCGTGGCAACCGTACTTCGACACGACGATCGAACTGTTCGGCCCGTCGCGCTGCATGCTGGAGAGCAACTTCCCGGTCGATAAATTCACCTGCGGCTATGCGGTGCTGTGGAACGCGTTCAAGCGCCTGACGAAAAATTATTCGGCGGCGGACAAGGCGGCACTCTACAAAGACACGGCGGTGCGGGCGTATCGCCTGAAAGATCTGCCGGCCGCGTAACTACTGCTTCGCCATTCCCAAGTCTTGCAACACGCCGCGCAGTTGCTCGTTCTGCGCATCGAGGTATTTGCGCGTGTCCGCGGCGCCCATGAAAAACGGCGCCAGCGAATTCTGGTTGAGATCCTGCAGCCATTCGTCGGTAGCGACGACCTTGGCGACAAGCCCCTCCCAATACGCGACCTGTTCGGCATTCATGCCGCGCGCGCCGAGCATGGCGCGCCAGCTGCCGAACACGACGTCGACGCCCTGCTCGCGCAGCGTCGGCGCCTGCGCCAGCGGCCCAGGAATGCGCTCGCGCGACGCCACCGCGAGCACACGCAGTTTGCCCGCCTGCACATGCGGGCCGAGCAGGCCTGCGGTGGTCACCGCCATGTCGGTGTGACCACCGAGCACCGCGGTGATCGACTCACCGCTGGAATTGAACACCGCAATCTTGAAACGCTTCGGATCGGCGCCCGCCGCCTTCGCCGCGAGGCTGATCGCGATGTGATTGGCGTTGCCGAGTGCCGCTGCCAGTGCGATGCTCACCGACGACGGGTCGGCTTTCAACCGCGCCAGCAGATCACGCGCGTTTTTCAGCGGCGAATTCGCATTGACGACAAAGCCGATGTGCTCGTCGGCCAACATCGCAATCGGCGTGAAGTCCTGATAGTTGAGCGGATTGGTGCCGGTGATCTTGTTGGTGATGACGGTAAAGGGCGTGGCAATCAGATAATGCGGATCGCCGGCGTGGCCGGCAAGGTAAGCAAAACCCACCGCGTTACCGCCGCCGGCCTTGTTGATGACGCTGATGTTGGCCTTGGCGAGTTGTTTGACCTGCACCACGCGCTGAAAGATGCGCGCGATGGCGTCCATGCCGCTGCCGGCCGCGGCCGGCGCGATCAGCTCGACGTTTTTGGAGGGTTGCCATTGCGCGTGCGCGGATGATGCGACCACACACGCCAACACCCATACCGCTAATATCATCCGCCGTGACTGCATGCCGCCTCCTCGCGTGCCGACCACATTCTCGTAGCCCAGAAGGAGCGCAGCGCATTCCGGGATCAGCATCGTCAGCAACCCCGGGATACGCTGCGCTCCTCCCGGGCTACAACTGCTTTGTGTTCGCATGCAGTACGTAGGGTGCGCACCGCGCACCATCCGCCGCCCGTTCCGCCAGCGCGTTGCGCACCCTGCCGGCGACTTTGTATTCTTATGCAGAAAGTCTAGCACGCGAATGCAGGCACCCGCGCCGCACGGTAGAATCAAATGCAAACCGCGACGTTCGATCGCGCCCACGTTCGTTCAGGAGGAGCACCATGCCGTTTCTCGACCTTCCGCCCGACCTCAGCATGTTCTACACGATCGACGATCACACCGATGCCTGGATCGAGCCGGAGACCGTGGTCTTCGTGCACGGCTTCACCGAATGCACCGAAGCGTGGCGTTCCTGGGTGCCGCATTTTTCGCGCAAGTATCGCGTCGTGCGTTACGACCAGCGCGGCTTCGGCCAGAGCGGCGCAGTAGCGGAGAATTTCGATTTCACCACCGAACTCTTCGCCGACGACATGGCGCGGCTGATTCAGGCGGTATCGCCGCACAAACCCGTGCATCTGGTCGGTGGCAAGAGCGGTGGCATGCCGGTGCTGAAAGCCGCCATGCTCTATCCGCATCTGGTGCAAAGTGTCACGCTCGTCTGCTCGCCCGTCAAAGGGCCGACCGTGCCGGGCTGGGTCGATCACATGACGAAGTACGGCATGCGCAGCTGGGCGCGCTGGACCATGGGCGGGCGCCTCGGTTCAAAAATGCCGCCGCGCGGCGTCGACTGGTGGGTCGACCTGATGGGACAGACTGCGGTTTCGACCGGGCTTGCCTATGTGCGCTGGGTCGGCGACGTCGATCTCAATCCTGAATTGAAAGACGTGCAGGCACCCACACTCGTCATTGCCAACGACACCGCGCGACGCAGCATCAAGGAGTTCGAGGCCTATCAGAAAAAAATCCCGCACTCCGAACTCGTCAACATTCCGGTCGATGGTTATCACACCGCCGCGGTCGCGCCCGACGAATGCGCGAAAGTCACGCTGAAGTTTCTCGCCAAGCACAAGATCCGCTGATTTTCGCATCGCTTCATTAGCAGGTCCCTGCCCCCGCCTGCGGGGGAAGGACAGGATGGGGGCATTGGGAGTCGCATGCAAACGCTCTTACGATTGGCAAGCATTCTGCTTCTCGCCCACTGCGCGACCATCGCGCACGCCCAAACCTATCCAACCAAAGCCATCCGCTTCATCGTCGGCTTTGCCGCCGGCGGTTCGAACGACGTCGTCGCGCGCGCGCTGGCCATCAAGCTCTCGGAAATCATCGGTCAGCCAGTGGTGGTGGAAAACCGCGCCGGTGCCAACACCTCGATCGCGACCGAACTCGTCTCGCGCGCCGCTCCCGACGGCTACACCATACTGCTCAATGCGCCGGGCCACGCCACCAATGCGGCGCTGATGAAACTCAATTTCGATCCGCTGCGCGATTTCACGTTTATTTCGAAAGCCTCGGAAGCGCAAAACGTGGTGGTCGTGCATCCGTCGTTTCCGCCGCGCACGATCAAACAGCTGATCGCGTTTTCGAAAACGCGGCCCGACACCATCAACTTTGCGTCCTCCGGCACCGGCACCACCGTGCATCTGTCGGCCGAACTCTTTCAGTTCATGACCGGCGTGAAATGGGTGCACGTGCCGTACAAAGGCGGCGGCCCGGCGGCAGTCGAACTGATCGCCGGGCAGACCTCCATTATGTTCGCCAACATGCCCACCGCCATCGACTACGCGCGCAATGGCCGCCTGCGCGCGCTCGCCGTCACCGGCGCGCAGCGCGCCCCCGCCGCGCCCGATCTGCCGACGGTTGCCGAAGCCGGCGTGCCGGGCTTCGAAGTCACGACCTGGACCGGCGTGTCGGCGCCGGCGAAACTACCGCGCGCCATCGTCGACAAATTGAACGCCGACATCAACCGCGCG
>JANXSE010000136.1 GCA_025356695.1 Betaproteobacteria bacterium | reverse complement strand
AGCCGGCGATGGTTACACCCTGCTGCTGGGCAATAACAGCATACTGGCGACCAACGCCGCGCTGTATACGAAGCTGAATTTCGATCCGGTCAAAGATTTCGCGCCGGTCATCCTGGTTGCGTCGCAACCGAATATCCTGGTGGTCCATCCATCGTTGCCGGTCAAATCCGTAAAGGAGTTGATAGCGCTGGCCAAATCAAAACCCGGTCAGTTGAATTACGCTTCTTCCGGCAGCGGCGCGGCCGCGCACCTGTCGGGCGAATTATTTAAGACGATGACGCAGGTCGATCTGGTGCATATTCCGTACAAAGGCGCAGCGCCTGCGTTGAACGACGTGCTGGCAGGTCAGGATCAAATGATGTTTGCAACCTCGCTGTCCGTGATGCCGCATATTCAAAGCGGCCGTCTGCGCGCGCTCGCGGTAACGACCGCCAGGCGCATGCACGCGCTGCCGCAACTGCCGACTGTTGCCGAGGCGGGCGTGCCTGGATTCGAGGCAACTACGTGGCATGGCATCGTCGTTGCGGCGGCCACCCCGGCGGCGCTGGTCGCGCGCATCAACGCCGACGCGACCAAAGTATTGCAGTTACCGGATGTACGCGAGCGGTTTGGCGTACTTGGCGCCGAAGTGATTGGCGGCACGCCCGACGACTTCGCTGCCTACATAAAAAAAGAGATTCCCAAGTGGACCAGGGTGGTCAAGGATTCCGGCGCACGCGCCGACTAAAATTGATTACGATAGAGACGATGATTTTGAAAATTCGATACCGGGATTAAACATGACACGCATTTCAGTTATTTCTTTTCTGAGCATCTGCGGCACGCTCAATTTTGCCTTGGCCGCTGAAGTCAAAGTCTTGAGCGCCGGCGCGGTGGAGCCCGGCGTGCATGCCTTCGCAGAGCAGGTCAAGCGTGACTCGGGGCATGACCTGAAGATACAGTTCAACACCGCTCCGCAAATTGCAAAGCGCCTGGCGGCGGGCGATGTCTATGACATTCTCATCTCACCGCCGTCCGCCATCGAGCAGGCGATCAAGGATGGCAAAGTCCTTGCCGACGGGCGGGTTGCCGTTGGCAAGGTTGGCGCCGGCATCATCGTGCGCACCGCTAATGCGACGCCAAACGTGGCGACCGTTGAAGCACTGAAGCAGGCGCTGCTGGCCGCCGATTCGGTCGTTTACAACTCCGCATCCACCGGGCTCTATCTCGACAAACTCTTCGCGAACCTGGGTGTGCTCGATCAATTGAAGCCGAAAACCACGCGCTATCCGGACGGCGCCTCGGTGATGGAGCATGTGATCAAAGGCAAGGGTAACGAGATCGGGTTCGGCGCCATTACCGAAATAAAAATGTACACGTCAAAAGGATTGAAATTTGTCGGCCCGCTGCCCGGCGAAGTTCAAAATTATACGAACTATGACGCAGCGTTGATGAGCGGTGCGCCGTCCGCCGAGGCAGCCAAAGCGGTCTTGCGCCAGCTCGCGACGCCTGCCGCCAAAGCGGCGTTTAGCGCCGCCGGCATCGAGTAAACACGCGTATTAATTCGGACGCTTGAAGTCCAGCACGTCGAATCCCGCGTAGCGATCGACGATGTAAATCAAGCCGCGATCGTCGACGTCCACATCGTTGGTCTGCGGCGCGGCTTTACCTTTCGCCGGCTCGGGTATGAAGTATCCGACTTCCTGCGGCGCCAGCGGATCGGCGATGTCAACGATGCGCAGGCCGCCCGCAAACCACGCGCAATACACGAGCGTGTCTTTCATGTGCTCCTGAAACTGATGCGCGCCGAAGCGGCCGGGCGTCGCGCGACTCCACGGTGAGTCGAGCTCACTCACCTCGTACATCGACAACGGCTTGATGTTCGCGAGATCGCTTACGTCGAATACCCACAGGCAGCCATGCGGACGGCCGCGGCGGCGCGCCATTTCGTCGGCGCTGTGTGCGTGGTCTTCCTCGTCGATCGCGATCGCGATTTGTTTGCCGTCGAGCGCAAACGGCAACCCCATGAACGTATGTGAGGGCTCGGGAAACGGTGGATGGTAATTG
>JANXSE010000230.1 GCA_025356695.1 Betaproteobacteria bacterium | reverse complement strand
ATCGCGGTTCGTCACGATGCCGACGACGCGGCCCGTCGAGTCAATGACCGGCAATCCTGAAATTTTGTGCTGTTGCGTAAGTTGCAACACATCACGCACCGTCATGTTTTGCGTAATGGTGATAGGGTCCTTGACGACACCGCTTTCAAAACGTTTGACCTTGGCGACCTCGCCGGCCTGCGCGGGAATGGTCATGTTCTTGTGCACAATGCCGATGCCGCCCTCTTGCGCAATTGCAATCGCCAGACGGGCCTCGGTCACGGTATCCATTGCCGCGGACACCAGCGGAATATTAAGTGTGATCGACCGGGTCAGCCGTGTTTTCAGGCTGACGTCGCGCGGCAGTATCTTGGAATGTGCTGGAATCAGCAGAACGTCATCGAAGGTGAAGGCTTTTTGCACCACGCGCATCATGTGATCCCTCGCAAAAGCGCATTATACGCAGGCTCCCGTAAACCGCCAAGCAAGCGCCCGCGTTAAACCCGTTGGCACGTTGACGAATTACCGCGAAGCCGATAACTTGGCGCATCTTCAAAAGGACTACCTGACATGAAACGACTCCTGACCGCTGCCGCCGCAATTTTGATCGCGCAAAACGCATTCGGCCAAATCGTGGAATGCATAGACGCCAAGGGCGCAAAAACCCTCGCGCAGTTCTGCCCGCCCGGCACCGTCAAGGAAATCAAGCGCGGCGGAACTAGCGCCGCGCCCGCGAGTTCAGGATCCACCGGTACCCCCACCGCAGGCGGTGCGGGAAAATCGCTCGCCGAGCAGGATGCCGCCTTCAAGAAACGCGCGGCCGAGCGCCAGGAAGCCGAGGCCAAGGGCGAAAAGGAACGGGCGGATGCGAAAAATTCCGAGCGCAATTGCAACGATGCGCGCGCCCAACTCAAGCAATTGCAGGAGGGCATGCGCATTTCGAAAATCGACCCCAACACCGGGGAACGCTCGTTCCTTGAAGACAAGGACCGCGCAGGTGAGACGGCTACGGCGCAAAAATCAGTCGAAAGCTGGTGCAAAAAGTAGCCTGCTGACAAGCGGCTATCTCGACGTTTTTTTGGCCGCCTGCTTGTTGGCGCCTCTCGCTCGCCGCGACTGTTTTGGATCGGCAATCAGCGAGCGATAAATTTCGATTCGATCCCCGGCCGCAGGCTGCGTGGTCAGATTGACGCGAATGCCGAATATGCCGAATATGCCGAATATGCCGACCGGGTTCGACGCCGGATCGATCTCCGGATGCACGGAAACGATGCCAGAGAGCGCGATTACGTCAGCCACGCTCGCCCCTGCCGGCAGGCGCACCAAAATCGAACTACACGCGCCAGGCACCGCATAAACGACCTCTACAGCAATCTCCCCCGCCTCACCCATACAGTCTTTCAGCGCGTTTGACGAAAGCATCAACCATCGTCTGGGCGATATGATTAAACACGGGCCCCGCCAGCGTGGCGAGGATACGGCTGGAAAATTCCCAGGTCAGGCGAAACTCAACCTTGCATCCTGCATCCCCAAGATCGGTGAATTTCCAATAGCCTTCAAGCGACTTGAACGGCCCTTCGACTAACTGGATGCCCATGGCGGTCGGCGGCACGCGAGAATTCCGCGTGCTGAACTGCTGGCGGAGGCCGCGGAAATTGATGTGCAACACGGCGCGCAATTCATCCGGACGGCGGTAAATCAGTTCACTGCCGCCACACCATGGCAAAAACTGCGGATACTGCTCGACGCCATCGACCAGTTCGAACATGTGTGCCGCCGAATAAGGCACCAGCACAGATTGATTTACCTCAGCCATATCACTATTGCCCGGCGCGTTTCTGTCATGGCCTGCGTTTGCCAGCTGTTACAATTCTGCATGATGAAGCACTATACCGCGACATGAGCCTTGCTCAAAACAGAAAGGCGTTTCACGACTACTTTGTCGAGCAAAAACTCGAGGCCGGCCTTGTACTCGAGGGCTGGGAGGTCAAGTCGATACGCGCGGGGCGTACACAACTCAAGGAGGCCTACGTCATTGTCCGCAATGGCGAACTGTTCCTGATCGGCTGCCACATCAGCCCGCTGCCGACCGCATCCCTGCATGTTCTCCCCGACCCTGTCCGCACGCGCAAGCTGCTATTGCATGCCGAAGAGATTGACCGCCTGGTCGGCCTAGTCGAACGCGCCGGCTATACACTTTTGCCGTTGAACATGCATTTCACGCGCGGCCGAATCAAACTTGAAATCGGCCTCGCAAAAGGCAAAAAACAGCATGACAAGAGGCAGGCGGACAAAGAACGGGAGTGGGAACGCGAAAAACAACGCGTTCTCAAGGTCAGGTAGCGGCTCACCAGAAAGATGACGCCATCAAAGAGTGGGGTGGCTGACGGGACTCGAACCCGCGACAACCGGAATCACAATCCGGGACTCTACCAACTGAGCTACAGCCACCACTTGAAAACCACACGACAGGGCGCGCTGGCTGGCGCGCCCGGCGGGACTCGAACCCACAACCCCCGGCTTAGAAGGCCGGTGCTCTATCCGATTGAGCTACGGGCACTCCCTGTTGAAGCTGGTCGGGGTGGAGAGATTTGAACTCCCGACATCCTGCTCCCAAAGCAGGCGCGCTACCAGGCTACGCTACACCCCGGAAATCCGCCAAATCAGGCACAAGCCGGATTCAGTTTGCGACCGACGTTACGTCTGCACCAAAGGCGCGTAATATACCTCCCGCACCATTCGGGGTCAACGCAACACCCGATTGGCACAGCTTTTAAACCATTGCTTGCACCCCCCTATTATTTCTGCTATTAAAGCAGCTTTTTTCGAGTATCGGATCTTCGATGGGCGCTGACCTGCACAAGACTTATTCCCCCTACAAAGCCAAGGCGCGCGAGGAATACATGAATCCGCGCCAGCTTGCGCACTTCCGAACAATGCTCGACGATATGAAGCGCGAGTTGTCTCAGGACATCGACCGTACCGTGCATACGATGCAGGACGAGGCGACGATTTTTGCCGACCCCAACGATCGCGCCAGCCAGGAGGCAGACACGTCGCTGGAACTGCGCAACCGCGACCGCGAGCGCAAGCTGATCAAGAAAATCGAGGAAACGATCGCCCGTATTGACGCCTCCGAATACGGCTATTGCGACAGTTGCGGCGTCGAAATAGGCCTCAAGCGGCTGGAAGCACGTCCGACGGCGACGCTTTGCATTGACTGCAAGACGCTCGACGAACTGCGGGAAAAACAAGTAGCCAAGTAATTCTTAGCTCGTTGTTTTCAGTGCAGGCTAATCGTCGCGCAGCGACGGTTACGCCGGAACTAAATACAGGTTACAGGTCGCGAAATAATCGGTCAAAGGTAAATACACGTTCCGGCCGGTTCGCCGGAGGAATAAAAAAGGCAGCCCGCGGACTGCCTTTTTTATTGCCGGTTGAGACGGTTCGTTATTGCACCGCCTGCGGCTGTTCCTGAGCGTCTGCAGCAGCTGCTTTCATGCTCAGGCGGAGTCTGCCCTTCTCATCGGCCTCAATCACCTTCACGCGCACCGCCTGGCCTTCCTTGAGGTAATCGGCTACGGCATTGACGCGCTCGTTCGCGATTTGGGAAATGTGCAGCAAGCCGTCCTTGCCGGGCAGCACACTAACAATCGCACCGAAATCGAGCAATTTCAGAACGGTGCCGTCATATACACGGCCGACTTCCACATCGGCAGTGATTTCCTCGATGCGTTTACGCGCGAGTTCGCCACCTTCCGACGATACGCAGGCAATCGTCACAGTGCCGTCGTCGCCGATATCGATGGACGTGCCGGTTTCTTCCGTCAATGCGCGAATCACCGCACCGCCCTTGCCGATGACATCACGGATCTTCTCCGGCTTGATCTTGAGCGTGATCATGCGCGGCGCGAATGCCGACAGTTCGGTACGCGGCGAATCCATTGCACCTTTCATCTTTTCGAGGATGTGCAGACGACCTTCACGCGCCTGAATCAACGCGGCGTGCATGATTTCTTTCGTAATGCCAGTGATTTTGATGTCCATCTGCAACGCAGTAATACCGTTTTCTGTGCCGGCCACCTTGAAATCCATGTCGCCGAGATGATCCTCATCACCGAGGATGTCGGACAGTACTGCAAAACGATTGCCTTCCTTGATCAGGCCCATGGCGATACCCGCCACGTGTGCTTTCATCGGCACACCTGCGTCCATCAGTGCCAGACAACCGCCGCAAACAGAGGCCATTGAACTCGAACCATTCGATTCGGTTATTTCCGAAACAACGCGCATCGAGTAAGCAAATTCCTCGGCACTCGGCAGCACGGCCAGCAAAGCGCGCTTCGCGAGACGACCGTGGCCGATTTCGCGACGCTTCGGCGAACCCACGCGCCCCGTTTCACCGGTCGCATACGGAGGCATGTTGTAATGAAGCATGAAGCGGTCGGTGTATTCGCCCATCAAAGCATCGATGCGCTGCTCGTCGCGCGAGGTGCCGAGCGTGGCAACCACCAGGCCCTGCGTTTCGCCACGCGTGAACAACGACGAGCCGTGTGCGCGCGGCAATACGCCCGAGCGAATGGTGATCGGGCGCACGGTGCGCGTATCGCGACCGTCGATACGCGGTTCGCCGTTGAGAATCTGGCCACGCACGATTTTGGATTCGAGCGCAAAACAGATTTCTTTGACGGCGTTGCCGTCCGGGCCGCCCTCTTTACCGACACCGACTTCGTCAAACACACGCTTCCAGATCGCGTCAATCGTGTGCGAACGCGCCTGCTTTTCCTTGATCTCGAATGCGGCCTTCAGGTCGGCTTCGGAAATCGATGCGATGCGCGCGGCAAGCGCCTCGTCCTTGGAAGGCGGCTGCCAGTTCCATGCTACGGGATTCACTTCATCGGCCAGCTGGTTGATCATTTCGATCACCGCTTGCATCTGCTCGTGTCCGAAGACCACCGCGCCGAGCATTACATCCTCAGTCAACTGGTTTGCCTCGGACTCGACCATCAACACAGCCTGCGCGGTGCCAGCGACGACCAGATTCAGCTCCGACGTCTTGAGTTCGGTCGCCGTTGGATTCAACACATATTGTCCGTTGGCGTAGCCGACGCGCGCAGCGCCGATCGGTCCGTTAAACGGGATGCCCGACACCGCAAGCGCAGCAGACGTGCCGATCATCGCAGCGATATCGGAATCGATTTCGCTGTTCGACGACATCACTGTCGCCACAACCTGCACTTCGTTATAAAAACCATCGGGGAACAGCGGACGGATCGGGCGGTCAATCAGGCGCGAGGTCAGGATTTCTTTTTCCGAAGGACGTCCCTCGCGTTTGAAAAAGCCGCCGGGGATTTTCCCTGCTGCGTAAGTCCGTTCCTGATAATCAACCGTCAACGGCAGAAAGTCTTTCGCCGGATCCGCGGATTTTTTACCAACCACCGTCACCAAAACAACAGTGTCTTCAATATTGACCAGCACCGCACCACTCGCCTGCCGCGCAATCTCGCCGGTCTCGAGTGTCAGTGTGTGGCGCCCCCACATCATCGTTTTTTTGATCGCAGTCACGTTATTGTCCTTTTCGCCGTATCCGGCCCCGCACAGTTTGCGAGCCTTGGTTGAAAATCAAGCTGCCAAAAACAAACGTGGCCACGCAGAGCTCGGTGCCCGGCGTAGCCACGGTATCCTTAAATCATGAATCGAAAGCCGGTTTACTTGCGCAAACCCAGACGGTCGATCAACTTGCGATACTGCTCGACATTCGCACGCTTCAAGTAATCAAGCAATTTGCGGCGACGGCTCACCATCCGCAACAGCCCGCGACGCGAGTGATGATCTTTCACGTGCGTTTTAAAATGTTCGGTCAGTTCGGTAATGCGTGCCGACAGCAATGCAACCTGAACTTCGGGCGAACCCGTGTCTGCCTGCTTGCGCTGGAAGTCTTTGACGATTTGGGCTTTCTGAGTGCCGCTCGATGCCATTACCTGTCTCCAATTGCTGCAAAGTTTGCCATTTTAACCTGTAAAACGCCCATTTCTCAAGCATTTTTAGTGGCTTGCGGAATGCTTTGGGCGAACTCAATTCCCGTTGAAAAATCAGCCATCAGCCGTTTGGGCACCAATTCCCCCGCCAGAACCTCTCCAAGCCCCAGGAACCGGCCGTCCAGCCTGTAAAGTCTGCGTAAACCTGGGAATTCCGCCATTACGACCCGTCTGCCGGTCGAAATCAAGCGTGCAGATGAATCATCGAGGGTAAGTTCTGGCAGCGCCGATACCAGCCCATCGGTCGGCATCATGCGCAAGCGCCGTTGCTCGACAGTCAACGACTCCAACGTATCCATGGCAACAGATGTCGATAAGTCATAGCCTCCCACCCCCTCGCGCCGCAATCCAGTCAGCATTCCGCCACACCCCAACACGCGTCCGATATCTTCTGCCAGAACTCGAATATAGGTGCCCTTGCTGCAGCGCACGGAAATGCAAAATGACGGCGGGGCAAATTCGGTCATGCTGATGGCGCGAATGTTTACCTTGCGGGGCGGAATATCGAGCGTTTCACCGGCGCGCGCATAAGCGTAGAGGGGTTTGCCATCACGTTTCAGCGCGCTGTACATGGGCGGAATTTGCATGATGTCGCCAAGAAACTGCCCAATCACGCCTTCCAGTTGTTCCTGCGTGACGTTGACCGGCGAGTGCGACGTAATTTCACCTTCAGCGTCTCCGGTGGTGCTGGTGGTGCCCAGCAATACTTGTGCGGCGTAGGCCTTGTCGGCCGCAAGCATATAGCCGGAAAATTTCGTCGCTTCTCCGAGGCAGATGGGCAGCAGACCACTCGCCATTGGATCCAGCGTCCCGACATGGCCCGCTTTTTTCGCCCCCAGCAAACGCTTGACGCGCTGAAGCGCGGCATTCGACGTCACGCCTTTGGGTTTGTCCAGTAGAAGCACGCCGTCGATCGGCGATTTCCCTGCTACGTCCTGCGTCAAGGTGCGACCTTCGCAATCAGGTTTGATCGCCACCGCCACCGGCAACGGCGGAATCGATCAGCTTGGACAAACGCATGCCGCGTTCGACCGACTCATCGTAGTGGAAATGCAACTGGGGAATTGTGCGCAATTTGATCCGCCGGCCGAGTTCACGACGCAGAAATCCGGCCGCATGATTCAGACCTTCATTGGCGGCGTCGATCTGACTGGAGTCGCCCAGCAGCGTAAAAAACACCTTGGCGTGACCGTAATCGGAGGCCACCTCGACACCCGTGAGCGTGACCATACCGACCCTCGGATCCTTGACCTCGGTTCGGATCAGATCAGCAAGTTCGCGCTGGACCTGCTCGGCCACGCGCAGCGTTCGGGAAAAATCGCGCGGCATATGATCGCTCCGTGTTCAGATTGCGACGAACCGAATTCGGTCATGCGAGCAGGCCTGAAACGCCCGCCCGCAATCAGCTCTACAAGCTACGCGCCACTTCGACTACTTCGAATACTTCGAGCTGGTCGCCAACTTTTACGTCGTCGAAATTCTTCAGTGAAAGTCCGCATTCGAATCCGGACTTCACCTCACGCGCATCGTCTTTGAAACGTTTGAGTGAGTCGAGTTCGCCCGTGTGAATAACGACGTTATCTCGCAACAGCCTGATTTTTGCATTACGCCGTACCAGACCTTCGGTGACCATGCAACCAGCGACCGTCCCGACCTTGGAAATCTTGTAGACCTCGCGAATCTCGACAATCCCGAGCTGACTTTCCTTGCGCTCCGGCGCCAGCATGCCGGAAAGAGCGGCTTTCACATCATCCAGTGCTTCGTAAATGATGTTGTAGTAGCGGATATTGACGCCACCGTTTTCAGCAAGCTTGCGCGCCATTGCATCCGCACGCGTGTTGAAGCCGATTACTGCTGCCTTCGATGCCAGCGCGAGATTAATGTCCGATTCGGTGATACCGCCAACCGCGCAGTGAACGATATTCACCCTCACTTCATCGGTGGACAGTTTTTCCAGTGCGTGCGCAAGTGCCTCGTAAGAACCCTGGACGTCTGCCTTTATAATGACGGAAAGCGTTTTGACTGCGCCTTCGCCGAGTTGATCGAATACATTTTCGCGTTTGATCGATTGCTGCGCGAGTTTTACGTCGCGGAACTTGCCCTGGCGGAACAGCGCGATTTCGCGCGCTTTGCGCTCGTCACCGAGCACCATCACTTCGGCACCGGCGACCGGCACATCGGACAAGCCTTGGATTTCGACCGGGATGGAAGGGCCGGCGAGTTCGATATTTTTGCCGGTTTCATCCAGCATCGCACGCACACGACCAAACACTGCACCGGCCAGCAACACGTCGCCGCGCTTGAGCGTTCCCGACTGTACGAGTACCGTCGCCACTGGACCACGCCCCTTATCAAGACGCGCCTCAATCACGACCCCGCGGGCAGGCGCATCTTTAGCCGCCTTGAGTTCGAGCACTTCGGCTTGCAACAAAATGCTTTCAAGCAATTTGTCGATGCCCTCGCCTGTCTTCGCCGAGACGGGTACAAAAATCGTATCACCGCCCCACGCTTCGGGCACCACTTCCTGTCCGGACAAATCCTGCATGATGCGCTCGGGGTTTGCGCCCGGTTTGTCGATCTTGTTCAGCGCCACGACCATCGGCACTTTGCCGGCCTTGGCATGGGCAATCGCCTCGACGGTCTGCGGCATCACGCCGTCGTCGGCGGCAACTACCAGCACGACGAGGTCAGTGACCTTGGCGCCGCGCGCGCGCATCGCCGTAAACGCTTCGTGGCCAGGCGTATCGAGAAATGTGATCATGCCACGTGGCGTTTCCACGTGATAAGCGCCGATATGCTGAGTAATGCCGCCCGCCTCGCCGCTGGCAACACGGGTACGGCGGATATGATCGAGCAACGAAGTCTTACCGTGATCGACGTGTCCCATGACCGTCACCACCGGCGCTCGCGGTTCAAGCGCGACCGCCTCGTGATGCGTCGGTTCGGCAAGAAACGCATCGGGATCGTCCAGTTTCGCGCGGATCCCCTTGTGCCCCATCTCTTCGACGACAATGATTGCCGTGTCCTGATCAAGCACCTGGTTTATCGTGACCATGCTACCGAGTTTCATCAACGCTTTGATAACCTCTACGGCCTTGACCGACATCTTCTGTGCCAGCGCGGCAACGCTGATGGTTTCCGGAACGCTGATATCGCGGATGATCGGTTCCGCGGGTGCGGCGAATCCATGCGGACCCTGATCGCCGTCGTCGCGATGGCTCGCATGCCTGTCCTTGCGCGTGCGCCAGCCCATGGTCCCGGCCACATCGCCGCGCGTCTTAATGCTGCGACGTTTGACCGCGTCGTCACGCCAGACCACCTCTTTGACTGGTTTCTTCGTCTTTTTGTCGGTTTTCGCCACTTCGCCGGGCTTGGGCTGCGGTTTATGCAGCGTTCCCTCGGTGGGGGGCACCACTGCGGGCGCGGCAACCACCGGTGTGGCAGCAGATTCAGGTTTCGGCACGGCCACGGCTTCCGGCACCACCGCGGGTTCTGCCGTTGCCTCGGACTCCTCTTTCTTGCGGCGGGCGCGTGATTGCTTTTGTTGCGCTTCTTCACTCTGGAGCGCAATCAGCTCTGCCTGTTTCTTGGCTTCCGCTTCGCGAATGGCCATCTGTGCCGCATCAATTACCGGCGCCGCGACAACCGGTTCAGGCGGAGCCACGACCTCGGGCGTCGCGTCGCGTTTGACCAATACACGCTTTTTACGAACTTCAACCTGGATTGTTCGCGCCTTACCTGTGGAATCGGCCTTCTTGATTTCGGTTGTCTGCTTCCGTGTCAGCGTAATCTTGTTTTTTACTTCCTTCGCACCATGCGCCTGGCGAAGATAATCGAGCAACTGCGTTTTGTCCTTTTCGGTCAGAACGGTATCGTCGGCCAGCTTTTTCTTGATACCGGCGGTCTGCAGCTGCTCAAGCAGCAATGCGACCGGCAAGCCGAGCTCCTTTGCAAACTGTGTGACGTTGATCTGTGCCATCTGGGACTCCGTTCTGAATTAGGCAAACCACGGCGCACGCGCGGTCATAATCAATTGCTTTGCGCGTTCTGCATCAATACCCGTCATCTCGACGAGGTCGTCCATCGCAAGGTCCGCCAGGTCTTCTTTCGTGACAACGCCTTTTTCTGCCAGCAGACGGGCCGTCTGCGTGTCCATACCCTCCAGCGTGAGAAGGTCTTCGACGTCGTGTTCGAGTTTTTCTTCGGTGACAATCGCCTCGGTCAACAACGCATTGCGGGCGCGGCTACGAAGCTCGTTGACGGTGTCTTCGTCAAAAGATTCGATTTCAAGCATTTCCGCAACCGGGACATAGGCCACCTCTTCAAGCGTGCCGAAACCTTCCTGCACAAGAATGTCGGCAACTTCCTGATCGACATCCAGCTTCTCCATGAACAAGTTACGTACCACCGACGACTCTTCCTCGCTTTTCTTTTGCGATTCCTCAAGCGTCATCAGGTTAATTTCCCACCCAGTCAATTCGCTGGCAAGGCGCACGTTCTGACCGGTACGGCCGATCGCCTGTGCGAGATTTTCCTCGTCAACGACGATGTCCATGCTGTGCTTCTCTTCATCGACAGTAATTTTGCTGACCTCAGCGGGCGCAAGCGCGTTGATCACAAATTGCGCAGGATCCTCAGACCACAAAATGATATCGACGCGCTCGCCACCAAGTTCCGACGTCACGGCCTGTACGCGCGAACCACGCATGCCGACACAGGTGCCGATCGGGTCAATGCGCGGGTCGTTCGATTTAACCGCAATCTTGGCGCGCGATCCCGGATCGCGGGCCGCCGCCTTGATTTCAAGCAGTCCATCTTCGAGTTCGGGAACCTCGAGCTCAAACAGCTTGATCAAAAAATCCGGGGTAATGCGTGAAAGAATAATTTGCGGGCCGCGGGCCGTGCGGTCCACCTTCCACAGGTAAGCACGCACACGATCGCCAGGCCGCAGGTTTTCTTTGGGGATCATCTGATCGCGCGGCAGCAATGCTTCAACGCGCCCCGATTCAATAATTCCGTTACCGCGCTCCATGCGCTTGATGACGCCGGTAACGAGATGCTCGTCACGAGCGAGGAAGTCGTTCAATATCTGTTCGCGCTCTGCATCGCGTATCTTCTGCAGAATGACCTGCTTCGCCGCCTGCGCGCCAATCCGACCGATCTCAAAACCTTCGATCGGCTCTTCAATATAGTCGCCAACCACGGAATCCGGCTTGATCTCCTGCGCTTCGTGCAGTTTGTATTCGCGCTCCAGCGCTTCAATGTCGCGGTCGTTGACAACAATCCAGCGCCGGAAGAACGTAAATTCTCCGGATACCCTGTCAACCGAGGCGCGAATATCAACGTCTTCGCTAAAGCGTTTTTTTGCGGCAGATGCCAGCGCCAGTTCCAACGCACCAAGAACAATTTCCTTATCAACGTTCTTTTCGCGCGCCAGCACATCAGCCAACAGCAACAGTTCTTTGCTCAAATCGGCCTCCTAAATTCGCGGAACCAGACGGGATTTTTCGATATTGCTGATTTGAAATTCCAGCAATTCTCCGTCAACTTCCATCTTTAAATTTCCATCACTTACGTTGCGCAATATTCCAACAAAATTGCGCTGCCCATTCTGTGGCACGCGCAATTTGACGCGTGCCGTTTCGCCGCAAAACTTGGCGAAATCCTGTTCTTTGCGCAACATACGATCCAGCCCTGGAGAGGATATTTCCAGGCGGCCGTAATCAACGCCTTCAACTGCAAATACACGCGACAGGTGGTTGCTGACCAGCGCACAGTCTTCCACACCAATTCCCGTGGCTTTATCGATAAAAATGCGCAACAGGCCAGAGCCAGGGCGTTCCAGCCCCACAAACTCATAGCCCAATCCCGTCACCGTTTTTTCAAGCAAAGCTTCGATATTCACGCAAGTTTTTCACTACAAACAAAAAATGGGCTAAAAGCCCATCGTAATGCCACCCCGTTCAAAAGGGGTTGAATTTTAACAAAGTATAGCGATAAATGAAAGGCTTACTTCAGGTTGCTGGGCGCTGATCGCCCGCCGCCCGGCCAAACCGAGCAGTTAAGAAACTCAAGAACAGAAAATGAAAAAGCCCTCACGAGGAGGGCTTTTTCGGATAAGGCGCCTAGCAGTGTCCTACTTTCGCGCGGGTAGTCCGCACTATCATCGGCGCTGAGTCGTTTCACGGTCCTGTTCGGAATGGGAAGGAGTGGGTCCAACTCGCTATGGCTGCTAAGCAATTCGAAGATGCTTAACAA
>JANXSE010000028.1 GCA_025356695.1 Betaproteobacteria bacterium | reverse complement strand
TTGGCATCGTAACCCGAACCGGGGCGCAGGCCGTCGCCGAGCGAGAACGAAACGTCGTAGGCCTTCATGATTTCGCAGATGTCTTCGAAATGCGTGTAGAGGAAGGACTCCTTGTGGTGCGCAAGGCACCATTTCGCCATGATTGAACCGCCGCGCGAGACGATACCGGTCATGCGCTTGGCGGTCATCGGAATATAGGCGAGCCGGATGCCGGCGTGGATGGTGAAGTAATCGACGCCCTGCTCGGCCTGCTCGATCAGCGTGTCGCGGAACATTTCCCACGTCAGTTCCTCGGCCTTGCCATCG
This sequence comes from Betaproteobacteria bacterium, assembly GCA_025356695.1. The sequence goes on along the minus strand of JANXSE010000028.1, from coordinate 11,625 downwards.
ACTTTTTCCAGCGCCTGGTAAATCGGCACCGTGCCGATCGGCACCGGCGAGTTGCGCACGATCCACTCGCGCGTCTCGTGGATGTTCTTGCCGGTAGAGAGGTCCATCACGGTGTCGCCGCCCCAGCGCGTCGACCATGTCATTTTTTCGACTTCCTCGGCGATCGAACTCGACAGCGCCGAATTACCGATGTTGGCATTGATCTTGACGAGGAAATTGCGGCCGATGATCATCGGCTCGATTTCCGGATGGTTGATGTTGGCCGGGATGATGGCGCGGCCGCGCGCGATTTCATCGCGCACGAATTCCGGCGTAATCACCGCGGGAATCGCCGCGCCGAAACTCTGGCCCGGATGCTGGCGCGTGATCAGTTCGGACAAACCGTCGCGGCGCTGCGTTTCGCGGATCGCGATGTATTCCATCTCGGGCGTAATGATGCCTTTGCGGGCATAGTGCATTTGCGACACGTTCATGCCGGCCTTGGCGCGGCGCGGATGACGCTGCAGATTGAAACGCAGCTCGGCGAGTTTCGGATCGGCAGCGCGCGTGCGGCCGTAGGCCGAAGTCAGGTCGGGCAGCAGTTCGGTGTCGTTGCGCTCGACGATCCATTTTTCGCGCAAGGGCGCCAGGCCCGAGCGGATGTCGATCTTCGCTGCCGGATCGGTGTAGGGCCCCGAAGTGTCGTACACATAAATCGGCGGATTTTTTTCCGCGCCCATGCCGGCCGGTGTGTCGGACTGGCTGATCTCGCGCATCGGCACCTGAATATCGGGGCGCGAGCCCTCGACGTAGACTTTGCGCGAATTCGGCAGCGACTTGACCGCGGCTTCGTCAACGTGCGCGGTCGCGCTCAAAAACTTCGGATTGGCATTCATCGCGTACTCCTCGTGGTGCGCAGGAGAGCGGCGGCACGGTTTGATCTGGATCAGTGCCTACGCTTCCCTGCGGCGGCATTATCCGCATCAGGTTCCAAGGGACTCTCTCACCCGGCACACCGCCGCGCAACAACCCGCGCGCGCCTGCCAGGACCCCCAACGTATTGCCGTCAAGCTACTGGAATTATGGGATAATTGCAAGCTGCCGGCTTTCCATTTTATCGCCCACTTATTGCTCATTCTGGCCCGCCATCATGACTACACAAACCGATATTGAACGCGCCCGTTTCAACATGGTCGAGCAGCAGATCCGGCCGTGGGATGTGCTGGATACGCAGGTGCTCGACCTGCTGTTCGAGGTGCACCGCGAAGATTTCGTGCTGCCGCAGCACCGCAGTCTTGCGTTTTTCGACATGGAAATTCCGCTCGCGGCCGGTGCCGGCCCCGACGAATGCATGCTCTCGCCCAAACTCGAGGCACGCATGCTGCAGGAACTGACGGTCAAAGCGACCGATCGCGTGCTTGAAATCGGCACCGGCAGCGGCTACATGACAGCCTTGCTGGCGCGCCGGTCGGCCCATGTCACCAGTGTGGAGATCAATCCGGCCTTCAGCAAACTGGCCGCCGAACGCCTTGCCGCGCATGACATCCGCAACGTCACCCTTGAAGTGGGCGATGGTGCGCGCGGCTGGGGCCGCAACGCGCCTTACGACGTGATCGTGCTCACCGGCTCGACTCCGCTGCTGGATGACGCGTTTCAGGCCGGCCTGACTGCCGGCGGGCGCCTGCTGGCCATCGTCGGCGAAGCGCCGGCGATGACGGCGCAATTGATCGTCTGCGAAACGCCGGGAATCTGCCGTTCGACTGGCCTGTTCGAAACCTGCGTGCCCGCATTGCGCAACGCGCCGCAACCGAAGCGGTTCGTGTTTTGATCGAGCAGTTGCAGGCGGACGACTTGCATTCCTGGTTGGCCGACGCGGGCCGCGCCAAACCGATGGTGCTCGACGTGCGCGAGCCGTGGGAACACGAAATTTGCAGCATCCCCGATTCGAAACTGCTGCCGATGCAGGAGATTCCGGCACGCCTGCAGGAACTGCCGGCCGATACCGACATCGTGGTGGTCTGCCATCACGGCATGCGCAGCCTGCAGGTTGCGCAATTCCTCAAACAATCCGGCGTCGAGCGCGTGTTCAACCTGAGCGGCGGCATTGCCGCCTGGGCTGCGCAAGTCGATCCGGACATGTCACAGTACTAAACCATGCGCCGGCTGCCGTTCCTGCGAATACTGACCGGCATCGCTCTCGGCATGGCGGTGACGCAGGTGTTTGCGGCTGATCTGCTGTCGATCTATCGCGAGGCACAGAAAGAAGACGCGGTGTTTGCCGCAGCACGTGCCAATCTGGCAGCCGGACAGGAAAAACTGCCGCAGGGGCTGTCGGGCCTGCTACCGGCGGTGACGGTCTCCGGCAACACGCTCTACAACGATCGCGACCTGCAGTTTCGCAACGGCACACCGAGCGCCAATGCGCGTTTCAACTCCAACGCCTTGAACGTCACCGCGACGCAGCCGCTGTTCCGGCAGCAGAGCTGGATCACCTACGAGCAGGCAAAAAACCAGGTGACGCAGGCTGAGGCCGCGTTTCTGCAGGCCAACCACGATCTGATGATCCGCGTCGCGCAGGCCTACTTCGACGTCCTGCTCGCCGAAAATAATGTCTCGCTCGCCGCTGCGCAAAAAACCGCCTATGCCGAGCAGCTCGCGCAGGCCAAACGCAATTTCGAAGTCGGCACCGCCACGATTACCGACTCCAACGACGCACAGGCGCGCCACGATCTGGCGTTCTCTCAGGAAATCGGCGCGCAGAACGATCTCGAAGTCAAAAAACAGGCGCTGCGCCAGATCATCGGCAATCTGCCGCCGTCGCTGTCCAGAATCAGCGGTGGCTTTACGCCGCCGCTGCCGGCCCCCAATGTGATGGAAGCCTGGGTCGAACAGTCCGCCGCGGCAAGCCCGCAGATCAAATCGGCACAGATGGCTTTTGAAGTGGCCACGCAAGAAGTGACGAAAAACCGCGGCGGTCACCTGCCGACACTCGATGCCGTAGCAACTTATGCCGATGCCGGCCAGGGCGCCGGCATCCAGGGCGGCACCGGGTTCGACAGCACAACGCGTTACATCGGTTTGCAGCTTGCGGTGCCGATTTATCAGGGCGGTCTGATCAACTCGAAGGTGCGCGAGGCACTCGCCAACCAAGAGAAAGCGCGCCAGGATCTGGAAAACGCGCGCCGCACGGTGGCGCAGAACACACGCGCCGCCTTTCTCGGCGTGACCAGCGGTGTGGCGCAAATCAAGGCGCTGGAGGCCGCGCTGGTGTCGTCGCAAAGTTCGCTCGATTCAACCAAGCTCGGCCAAGAGGTCGGGGTCAGAACGCAGGTCGATGTCCTCAACGCGCAACAGCAGCTGATTTCGACGCGCCGCGATTACGCGCAGGCCATCTATGGTTATGCCGTCAATGCGCTGAAGCTCAAAGCCGCCGCCGGCACGCTCGCCGAGGCCGACCTCGCCTACGTCAACCAGTGGCTGGGCAACTAGGCACTGTCGCCAGCGCGAAGGCCTCTCTGCGCCGCGAAATACTCGCGGCGCGCGACGTGTTACACGAAGCAATACGCGCCAGCGCCAGCCAAAAAATCACGCAACAGATCCTCGCCCTCGACGCCTGGAAAAACGCGCGCGTCGTCATGGCCTATCTGACCTTCGGCAGCGAATTCATCACCAACGGGCTGATCGCAAACGCCGCGGCCAGCGGCAAACAGCTTGTGTTGCCGCGCGTCGACCGCGCCACGCGCGCGCTGGTGGTGCACGCGGTTGCGGACACGGTGAACGACGTCCAGGCCGGCGTCCGGGGCATCCGCGAACCGCGCCCTGAGCGCCCGACCGTTGCACTCGACCGCATCGATTTCGTGCTGGTGCCCGGTGTGGCCTTTACGCCGCGCGGCGAACGGACGGGTTATGGGGGTGGCTATTACGACCGCCTGATCGCCCGCTTCGCGCAACGCCCGCCGCTGGTTGCCGCCGCCTACGCGCTGCAGATGCGCGAACAATTGCCGTTGAGCGAAAACGACCGCGCGGTTGATCTGGTCATCACCGAAGATGCCGCCTATTGCGGCTGCTGAGCGTAAGCACGGCGGCGGCGACTATAATCCCTGCGTTGCGTCTTCACACGAGTCGGTAATCACGCATGAACCGCAGTGACAAAATTTACGTGGCCGGGCATCGCGGTCTCGCCGGTGCGGCCTTGATGCGGCGCCTGCAGGCGGGCGGCTTCAACCATCTAGTCACGCGCACGCACGCCGAACTCGATCTGACGGACAGCACCGCGGTGCACGGTTTTTTTGCTGCCGAACGGCCCGCGCATGTGTTCCTCGCCGCGGCGCGTGTCGGCGGCATCGTCGCCAACAACAGCTACCCCGCCGATTTCATTTCACAGAATCTGGCGATCCAGAATAACGTCATGACCGAAGCCTGGCGCCACGGCGTGCAGCGCCTGATTTTTCTCGGTTCATCGTGCATCTATCCGCGCGATTGCCCGCAACCGATCAGCGAATCCTATCTGCTGACCGGACCGCTCGAACACACCAACCGCGCCTACGCCATCGCCAAGATTGCCGGCGTCGAAGCCTGCTGGGCCTACAACCGCCAGTATCAGACGCGTTTCATCGCCGCCATGCCGACCAATCTGTACGGCCGCGGCGACCATTACGATCTGCAGAATTCGCACGTGCTGCCGGCCCTGATCCGCAAAACACACGAAGCCAAAATGCGCGGCGAGCGCACGGTCACGGTGTGGGGCAGCGGCACGCCGCGCCGCGAATTGCTGTTGAGTGACGACATGGCCGATGCCTGCGTGTTTCTCGCCGGGCTGCCTGAGAACAGCTTCGACAAGCTGTTCGAGAACAACGCGCTGGCGCCGCTGGTCAACATCGGCTACGGCTCTGATCTGAGCATCCGCGAACTCGCCGAAAAAGTTGCCGGACTGCTGGGCTTTGCCGGCGAACTCGTGTTCGATGCCAGCCGCCCCGACGGCACGCCGCAGAAGCTGCTCGATTCGTCGCGCATTCACGCGCTGGGCTGGCAGCCGGCAACCTCGCTCAATGACGGCATCCGCCTGACCTATGCGGATTTTCTGACGCAAGGCATCGCCGCTGCGAACGGAGCCGGGCATGACTGACAAGCCGGCGCTGCAAAAACAGACCGCGACTGATGCGCCAAACATAGACAGGCCGCCATGCATTTAAAACATCGCAAAACCTGCCGCGTCTGCGGCTCGGCTGCGCTGACCCCCGTGATCGCGCTGGGCGACCAGCATCTGCAGGGCGCCTTCGTCAAGGACGGCCTGCCGCCGCCGCCGCAACGGCGCATCCCGCTCACGCTGGTGCGCTGCGACCCGACGCGCGACGAAGCGGCGTGCGGGCTTTTGCAAATGGAACACAGCGTGCCGCCTGCGGTGCTGTATTCGTCATATTGGTACCGCTCCGGCACCAACGACACCATGCGCAACCACCTGCGCGGCATCGCCGAGGAATCGTTGAAAATCGTCGGCGACGGCACGCGCACGGTGCTCGACATCGGTTGCAACGACGGCACGCTGCTGAACTGCTATCCGGCGAGCTGCGCCAAATTCGGCGTTGATCCGTCCGACGTGGCACACAGTGCCAGCGCCGACATCCGGCTGATTCGCGATATTTTTCCGTCGAGCGAACTCGATGCAGTGCTGGTCGGACGCCCATGCGACATCGTCACCTCGATCGCCATGTACTACGATCTCGAAGACCCGATCGCCTTCGCGCAAGCGGTCAAGCGCGTGCTGGCGCCCGACGGCGTGTGGGTGCTCGAAATGTCCTACATGCCGACGATGCTGGCGATGAATTCGTACGACACGATCTGCCACGAGCATCTCGAGTATTACAGCCTCGCCGTGCTCGAGCGCATCCTGCACGCGGCCGGGCTCAAGGTCTTCAAGGTGTCGCTCAACAGCATCAACGGCGGCAGCATCCGCTGCTTCGCCACCCACGAGAACAACTATCGCCACCGCAACCCGGACCAAGCGCTGGGCCTGCGCGCGCTGCGGCAGCAGGAATTCGACCTTGAACTCGACACCGACAAGCCGTACCGCAATTTTCAGAGCCGCATCGACGCCCACCGCGACGAACTCTCCGCCCTGCTCAGAAAACTCAAAGCCGAGGGCAAACAAATCCATGTCTACGGCGCGTCGACCAAGGGCAACACCATCCTGCAGTGGTGCGGCATCGACAAATCGATCATCACGGTCGCCGCCGAGCGCAATGCGGACAAATACGGCGCGCGCACGCTGGGCACCGATATTCCGATCGTCAGCGAAGCCGAGTCGCGCGCCATGCGGCCCGACTGCTATCTGGTGCTGCCGTGGCATTTCAAGGAGGAGTTTTTGCAGCGCGAAGCGGAAATGCTGCGCCTCGGCATCAAATTCATTTTCCCGCTGCCCAACATCCAGATCGTCTAGCTCAGCGATGTTATTCAGCGGCCTCCGGAATCTTGCAGCACGTGGCGATCGGGCACAGCGCTGATGGCAAGCGCACTGATCTTCGGCGCCGGCGGACAGGACGGTTTCTACCTCGCGGAACTCTGCCGCGCGCGCGGCATCACCGCGGTCGGCGTCTCGCGTTCGCCGGGCAACTGGTTACAGGGCGATGTCGCCGATTACGGCTTCGTTGCAAGCCTCGTGCGCGAACAGCGTCCCGCTTATATTTTTCAATTGGCCGCGCATTCGACGACCCGTCACGAGGCCCTGTTCGACAATCACGCCGCCATCGCGACCGGCAGCCTCAACGTGCTCGAAACGGCCAGACTGCATGCGCCTGAAGCGCGTATTTTTCTGCCCGGCAGCGGCGTCATGTTCAGGAACAAAGGCCGGCCGATTTCAGAACGCGATGCATTTGAGGCATCGAGCCCCTATGCGGTGGCACGCATTCATGCCGTGCATGCCGCGCGTTACTACCGCACGCTCGGCCTGCGCGTTTTTGTCGGCCACCTGTTTCACCATGAAAGTCCGCTGCGCCAGCCCGCTCATGTCAGCCGCATGATCGCCGATGCGGCGCGCAACGCGGCGGCGGGTAACACGGCACCCATCGAGATCGGCGACATCACCGTTGAAAAGGAATGGACCTTCGCCGGCGATATCGCCGCCGGCATGTTTACGCTGCTCGAACAGGACAAGGTCTGCGAAGCGGTGATCGGCTCGGGCCGCGCCTACTCGATCCGACAGTGGCTGGACGCCTGTTTCGGTCTCGTCGGCCGCGACTGGCGCGAATGCGTTCGCTTGCGCGACGACTACGTGCCGGAGTACCGGCGCCTGGTTTCGGACCCGTCGACTATGCAAAGTCTGGGCTGGGCACCGCGTGTCGGTTTCGAAGAGCTCGCCGCCATGATGATGCAGCGGGCCGTCTGATCAGGCTGCCGGCGCGCGCGGTCAACCGGAAAATTTGACCATTTCAAGTATGCGCCGGGTGGAACCGACATGCCGGCGCACAAATTCGCGCCCGTTGTCTGACATCCGCTGCAATCGCGATTGATCGGCCAGCAGTTCACGCGCCGCCGCCAGCGCCGCCTCCGCACTATCGACCTGCATGGCCGCGCCCGCCTCGACGGCCAGACGCACGGCCTCGGCAAAATTGTAATCGTGCGGGCCGACCACCACCGGTTTGCCGAGCGCGCAGGCCTCGATCAGATTGTGCGCGCCGAAGGGCAAAAAACTGCCGCAGATAACGGCGATATCGCAGGCGGCGTAGTAGGCCGTCATCTCGCCCATGCTGTCGCCGAGCAACACCTTGGTTGCGGCGGCGACCGCCTCGCCACTGCTGCGCCGCTGAAACGGAACTGCGCGCCGCGCCAGCAATTCCGCCACCTCGTCGAAACGCTGCGGGTGCCGCGGCACCATGACGAAGAGCCATTCCGTCGGGGCAGCATGCAGCGCCTGCAAAAACAATTCTTCTTCGCCTTCGCGCGTGCTGGCCAGCAACAGCACCGGTCGCGCGCCGTACTGCGCGCGCCATGTTGCGCCCTGCGCGATCAATGCCGGCTCCGGCGCAATATCAAATTTCAGATTGCCGACCGTGCCGACTGCCAGCGCGCCGAGTTCATGAAAGCGCGCGGCATCATCGGCACCCTGCGCGGCAATCGCCGTCAGGCCGCGCAGGGCCGTCGCGGCAAGCGTGGGAAAGCGGCGATAGCGCCGCAGCGACTTTTCGGACAGACGGGCGTTGACCAGATAGACCGGGATCTTGCGCTCGTTGCAGGCGCGGATCAGATTCGGCCAGATTTCAGTTTCCAGCAGAATGCCGCACACCGGTTTGAAATGTTCAAGGAAGCCGGCAACGCCAAACGGAAAATCATACGGCAGGTAGCAGCGCGCGACACCGTCGCCGAACAGGGCCACACCCGTTTCGCGTCCGGTCGGCGTCATATGCGTGAGCAGGATCCGGTGCGCCGGATATTGTCGTTTCAGCGCCGCGATCAGCGGCTCGGCCGCGCGCGTTTCGCCGACCGACACGGCGTGCACCCAGATCAGCGGCGGCTCAACGACGAATTGGTAATGCCCGAAGCGCTCCGCAATATGTTCGAGATAGGCGGGCTGCCGGCGCGAACGCCACAGCAGGTGCAGCAGCGCCTGCGGCAGCAACAGGCACAGCAACAGGTTGTAGGCGAGGCGCCCCATCATGGCGAAACCGTCTCAAGCGCGTGCAGGATTTCCTGCACCGATGGCGTGATGCCGATGCCGCCGACGTTGCAGGCGCGCGCGCAACCGTAGAGTCCGGTGGCCGCCGGGTCGGTGCCGAGGTATACGCCCACCGTGGGCACACCCAGCGCCGCCGCCAGATGCGTCAAACCGGTGTCAACGCCAACCACGGCGACGGCACCGGCAAACAAACCGGCCAGGGCGTCGAAATCCAGCGCCGGCGCAATGATCGCGTTGCGCATGCGCGCCGCCAGCCGCAGGCAACGCTCGTGTTCGCGCTGGCTGCCCCAGGTCAATACGCAGGCCATGTCGTTGGCGTTGAACGTATCGGCCAGCGCAACCCAGTTCGACTCGGGCCAGAGTTTGTAGTCGCCGCTGGTGGCGTGCAGCAGCACCGCGTATTTGCTCTGCGGCAGCCATGCAAACGCGCGCGCGGCGGCGCTGATGCCGTAGTTGCACGGCCGCGTGTTGGTCCGCGTGTTGGTATATCCAAGCACGCTGGCGGCAAGCAGGCGGTTGCGTTCGACGGCATGGATATCCCAGCCGACGCGAAACGTCTGTTGGTAAAACAAACCGAGCGGTTCGCGCGCGCTGTGAAAATCAAGACCGTAGCGCGGGCCGCGTGCGAACAGTGCGATGACCGCACTTTTGAACAGGCCCTGTGCATCGATTACTGCGTCATAGGAATGCGTGCGCAGGCGCGCCGCAAAAGCCGACATTTCCCGCCAGGTCGTTGCCTGCCAGAAGCTGCGCCGCCAGCGCCGTAGCGCCACTGGAACAATGGATGAAACACCGGCATGCAGGCGTGGAATAGCGACCAGCGATTCCTCGACCAGCCAGTCGACCTGCAAATCGGGCACGGCAGCCCGCATGTCGCTGACGGCGGGCAAAGCATGGATGACGTCGCCGAGCGACGAAGTCTTCACGAGCAGAATGCTTTTGGCCATCACTGTTGCCGCGGGGGCGGTTTGTTATCGCGCGTAGCCTACACGACATTGCCCTGTCCGCATAGAATATCGGTCGTTGTGCGTGTGCGCGGCCTGGCTTAAGTTGCTTTTCTTTTTTCCACCGGGGTAGCCCTTTGATTCTCGTTACCGGCGGCGCCGGCTTCATCGGTGCCAATTTCATACTCGACTGGATCGCCAGCGAAGCGTCGCCGGTCGTTAATCTCGACAAGCTGACCTACGCCGGCAATCCGGGCAATCTTGCCGCGCTCGAAGGCGATGCGCGTTACCGCTTCGTGCATGGGGACATCAACGACCGTGCGCTGGTCGAACGACTGCTGCGCGAACACCGCCCGCGCGCGATCGTGCATTTTGCGGCGGAAAGCCATGTCGACCGCTCGATCCACGGACCGGGCGAATTCGTGCAGACCAACGTCGTCGGCACCTTTAATCTGCTCGAGGCCGCGCGCGCCTGGCTCGGCGAGGCAACGGCAGAAGAGAAGTCGCGTTTCCGCTTTCTGCACGTCTCGACCGACGAGGTCTACGGTTCGCTGGCAGCCGACAGTCCGCCCGCCACCGAAACATTCGCCTACGCGCCGAGCAGCCCCTATTCCGCCTCGAAAGCGGCCTCCGACCATCTGGTGCGCGCGTACTGCTGCACCTATCAGTTCCCTGCCCTCATCACAAACTGCTCGAACAATTACGGGCCGCGCCAGTTCCCGGAAAAACTGATTCCGCTGATCATGCTCAATGCCCTGAATGGCAAACCGCTGCCGGTCTACGGCGACGGCCTGAATATCCGCGACTGGTTGTATGTCGGCGATCATTGCGCGGCGCTACGCGCCGTACTCGCGCGCGGGCGCATCGGTGAGACCTACAACGTCGGCGGCAACAGCGAAAAGACCAATCTCGAGGTCGTCAAAACGCTGTGCGCCATCATCGACGAGTTGCGGCCGGCGACCGCCCCGCGCGCAGCACTGCTGACTTTCGTCAAAGACCGTCCCGGACACGACCGCCGCTACGCCCTCGACGCCGGCAAACTCGCACGCGAACTCGGCTGGCAACCGCAGGAAAAATTCGAAAGCGGCATGCGCAAAACCGTCGCCTGGTATCTCGACAATCCGCAATGGGTGGCAAGCGTCGTCAGCGGCGAATACCGACACTGGCTGGCGACGAACTACGACAAACGCTGAAGCCCCGCCGCGCTTTCAGGCGCGGCCGTACACATCTTCCAGACGCACAATGTCGTCTTCTTCGACGTAAGCGCCGGTCTGCACTTCGATGATGACCAGCGGCTCGCTGTCGCGGTTGGAGAGGCGGTGCCGGTTGCCGGCGGGAATGAAAGTCGATTCATTGGCGCGCACGACGAATTCTTTTTCGCCATTGACGACCTGCGCGGTGCCGCCGACCACCACCCAGTGTTCGCTGCGATGGTGGTGCAGCTGCAGGCTCAGCGCCGCGCCGGGATTGACGACGATGCGCTTGATCTTGAAACCGGGCCCCTGCTCGAGCGTGGTGTAGCTGCCCCAGGGACGCACCACCGTGCGGTGGATTTTGTGCACCGTACTGCCGGTCTGCTTCAGGTGATCAACGACCGTGCGCACCTTTTGCGCGTCGTTGCGGTCCGCGATCAGCAAGGCGTCCGGCGTATCGATGACTAGCAGGCCGTGGATGCCGACACCGGCCACCATGCGGTCGGCGCTTTGCACGTAACAATCCGAACTGTCCACCATCACGGATTCGCCGACAGTGCGATTGCCATCGGCATCGGGGGTTACGAGATCGCTGACCGCATTCCACGAACCGATGTCGTTCCACTCGAATGCCGCGCGCACCACCGCAATGCCGGCGGCTTTTTCCATCACCGCATAGTCGATCGAGATTTCCGGCAGGCCGGCGAAAGTTGCCGCGTCGAGATGTACGGCGTCGCCGGTGCGCGGCGGCGTGGCCGCCCAGCAACGGTCGGCCGGGGTTTTGAGTTGCGGCGCGTGGCGTGCAAGATTTTCAAGGATGGTACGCGCGGTAAAACAAAAC